>JARLIT010000006.1 GCA_031291575.1 Ancalomicrobiaceae bacterium | reverse complement strand
GATGCGTCCGTAGAGTGTCAGTCGCCAGTAGAGGTCGGCGTCCTCGGAATGCCTGATGTGGCGATAGCCGCTGATGGCGCGGATGGCCTCGGTGCGCAGCATCAGAAACGGGTGGCTGAGATATGGCTCGCTGGCGGGAATCGCGAAGGGATCGGCCGGTGGCATCCGGGTCGGCCAACGGTTGATGGATGTCGGCAAGCCATGCCTGTCCATGTCGAAATAGCAGCCCGACACAGCGCAGACATCCGGGTTGTGTTCGAGGAACGCCAGTTCGATGGCAAAGCGGCCGGGAACCGAGATGTCGTCGGCATCCTGGCGCGCGACGATCGGCGCGGTGACCAGGTCGAGGCCATGATTGAGCGTTTCGACCAGTCCGCGATGCGGCAAGGCGATCAATTCGAAACGGGAATCTTCGGCGGCAAAGGCAGCGGCAATGTCGCGGCTCTCGTCGGTCGAGCCGTCATCGATGATCAACACACGAAAATCGGAGAACGTCTGGTCTCGAATACTTTCTAGAGAAGTGCGCAGATAGCGTGCGGTATTATAGACAGGGAGGAGAACGTCGATCTGGGCTGGCAAGCGGGGCTCCAAATTGGGGCGTGGACAATGAAGTAAAGATTAAACGACCAGAAAGCATGCTGATTACCGCTGGATCCGGTCAAGAATATTGCAGTACGCTATATCAGATCCGGCAATAAGAGCAACTGGACGGCGTCGGCCGTCAATGCACTCTGCTGGCGTGAGCCCCCGACCCAGGCCGGCGTCCGTCGGGCTCGATCCGGCGGAACGGGCGGCAACTGCGCCGACGGCATTCTGTCATTCCGCCGGCGGCATGACGATCTTGGCGGAGAACTCGGTCGCGTCGACATCGATGTGGCCGCGCAACGTTTGCACGCCGATGTGCAGGGGGATAAGGAAGCCGGATGTGCCCGCCGGCGCCAGCATGACGTCGATGTCCTTGTTCTCGGCCATGAATTTGGTGCCCTTGCGGTCCGGAATGTGGCCGGCCACCGGCACCCAGCGGACCGAGCAGATCACGGCCTGGCCCTTGAAGCCGGCCTTGTCGACGGTCTTGACCTCCTTGAGGCTCAGCTTGATGTCGTAGCGCGACCAGCCGTCGAAGATCGGAATGGTGCGGTCGCAACTTGCCGCGAGTGCATCCTTGCCCGGCTCCTTAGGCTTGGCGATCGGCATCAGCAGCGCCGATAAGGGATCGATGACGTTCTTCTTGGCGGCGTCGCCCACGGGCACGCGGTTCGGGTCGGGCGACAGGGGCGGTGTCGCTTCGACCGAGGTGATGGCCCCATCCGAAATGGCGAGATTGACTTTGGAATCCTTGGAATTCTCGCGTGCCGTCTGGACGAACGCGCTCGGCGCGGGTTTGCCGGACTCGAGGCTGCCCGAGGCGACCACGTCACCTGAAGCGGTGGCGAACAGCTTGACGATGCCGGTCGTCTTGTAGCCGACGCGCACGGTGTAGAGGCCATGCTCCAATTTGGCGGCGAGGTTGGCGCGCGCCATGTCGATGTTGATGAAACTGATCTTGTATTTGGCCGTGATCTCGCCGTCCGGCGTCGGCGGGACCGGAGCGGCGGCCATCAGAAGGCCGCCGAGGATGAGACTTCCCAATGCGATGAGAGGCTTCTGAGCGTCGACGATCAGCACGCGGATCTCCCTGACAATGCTTGCAGGCAGCACAAAACGGGTGTGGAACACAATAGAGCGACGCTCCGACCGTGCCGACGATCTGGGAAGCCGCTGAGGAGTCTGGCGAAACGGACGCTCCGTTAACGCGCGATTTGGCCTATTGTTGGGCTTGGCGCTCCTGCATTGCAAGCAATCTCAGCGGATAAGACGAATCTCGGGAGATCCACACTTGACGCGCCGGGGGGGCGTCAATATAGAGGGCGGACTTTCCAAACACTTGGCGGGACGGTTGACCTAGCGCCCACGTTGGTTGCGGCAGTCGGCTCGACGATCGAATGAAGGATGGACTACCATGGCCCGGCGCTGCGAACTGAGCGGCAAGGGTGTCCAGTCTGGACACAATGTCAGCCACTCCAATAACAAGACCAAGCGGCGTTATCTGCCGAATCTGGTCAATGTGACGCTCATCTCCGATGCTCTCAGCCAGTCGCTGCGCTTCAAGGTGTCGGCTGCAGCGCTGCGTTCGGTCGAGCATCGCGGCGGTCTCGATGCCTATCTTCTGAAGTCGGACGATGTCGAGCTGTCGCCGCGGGCGCGTCTCGTCAAGCGTCAGATCGCGCAGAAGCTCGCGGCTGCCTCCGTCGCCGCCTGAGCCGACGTTCGGTCCGCGACAAGCGGACCGGCTTCGAACATGAGCTGATTGGCCGGCTGGGTCCACAGAGATCCGGCCGGTTTTAGTGCGTGTTCAGCCTCCCGTGGCCTGTCCTGCCACGTTTCAAGGAGACCCCGCATGCCCCGTTCCGTTCTCCCGTCCGTGCCCCTGTCGGCACGGCTGACCGCGGTCGCCGCCATGACGGCGGTGGTCGTCGCCTCCAACATCCTGGTGCAATATCCCGTCGAAGCGCGCATCGGCCGCATCGATCTGGCCGATCTTCTCACCTGGGGGGCGTTTTCCTACCCGCTCGCCTTTCTCGTCACCGACCTGACCAACCGCCGCTTCGGTGCCGCCGTCGCCCGTCGGATCGTCATTGCCGGCTTCGCCGTGGCGGTGATGCTGTCGCTGGAATTCGCCACGCCGCGCATCGCGCTCGCCTCGGGTCTGGCGTTTCTCATCGGCCAACTCCTCGACGTCACGCTGTTCGACCGGTTGCGCCGCGCCGCGGGATGGTGGAAAGCGCCGTTCGTCGGCTCTGTCGTCGGCTCCATCACCGATACGACAGTGTTCTTCTCGCTGGCCTTCGCGCCGGTCTTCGGCTTCATCGCCGCAAGTGACGCCTTTGCCGTCGAGCCGGCCCCGTTCCTCGGTTCGGTGGCCGTCGATATGCCGCGCTGGCTGTCGTGGGCGGTCGCCGACCTATCCGTGAAACTGCTTTTCGCAGTCGCCCTGCTGGTGCCCTATCGGCTCGTCATGAATCTGCTGTGGCCGATGCCGACGCAGCAGACGGCCTGAGGCAAAATGTCGCAAATCGGGGCGTTCGCGGGCGGTGCGCTAGCGAAGAGCCGCGGCCGTGTCCGCCTAACGCCGGCGGCATAAACGTTCCAAAACCTGTCGTGATGACCGGTTTGTTGCAGATTCATATTCTGCATACGTGATTCATAATGGTACGGGAAAGTTTCTGTTAATTAACACCGTGCACTCTCTGCGGAGAATTCTCGCGGAGTGCCCGTGCGTCTTGAGGCTTGATCCATGCCGCTCGACGCCTGGGCGAGGACTGCCGGCGGTGGGCCGGGCAGGCGCGAGATCGCCATGAGAGGCCCGGTTGACGATGGTTGCGCCCGCTTCGAAACGTGGAATTCGCTTGGGCCTGGGGTTCAAGATCGGCGCAGGCTTCGCTCTGGTTGCCGCAGTAACGGTCGGCGTTGGCCTCATCGGCTTCGTTGGCGTCGGACGTATGTCGGCATCGAGTGCCTATACCGCGGCAGCGACCCAAGCCTTCGTGGCAATGAACGAGGTGAACCGCAGCTTCGGCAAGTTCCTGGCCAGCGGTGTCGAGAAGGACGGCGTGGAAGCCGCCAAGTCGATCGATGCGGTGGGCAATCTGATCAACGGCATCGACGATGGCAGCGACAGCATCCATAAGGCCGCGGACGCGCTCTCCGGGTTGAAGTCGCAGATCGACGTCGTCTCCAAGACCAATGCCAACATCGTGACGGCGCTTGCCGACATGGACAAGGGCACGGCGGCGCTGGCGGCAGCTACCAGTGAGGCCGTCAGAAAGGCCAATTCCGTCGCCGACGCGGCGTTCGAGCGCGAGAACAAAGCGATCGAGCAGCTGAAGGCCATGGACAAGGCGCAGCCGCCGGTAGATCTGCTGGTGCAGGGCATCGTGAACTCCAGAGCGTTGATCTATCGGTTCGTTTCGGCGGGCGACGAGTCTGCCGCGTCCGAGCTAAGCCTCAAGGTCGACGGTCTGGCCGCGCCGATCGGGCAGGCGGAACAGATGGCGATCACTCCGAACGACGCCAAGAGCGCGGTCCAGCTCGGCAAGAGCATGAAGATCGCGACCCAGGACATCGGCGAACTGACCAAGCTCTATGCCGCCGCGCATCAGCCGGATGCCTCCGAGGATGCCAAGAAGGCTTTCGCCGATGCGGTCGATGGGCTGCTCACCCGCTTCGACAGCGCCGCGATCCGCGCCGACGGCATGCGCTCCAGTCTGTTCATGGGGCGCCGGCAGGCGATCGATGGGCTGACGGCAGCGCTGAAGGAGCGCGGCATCGCCAAGACGACTGCCGAGGTCGGCCAGATGTTGGGGACGGAAGTGGCCAGCATGGTTGCCGTCACCAAGGATTATCTCGCCTCCGCCGGACGTGGCGACGCCAATACCGTGGCGACGCGCATCGCCGCCGTGATGGACAGCGCCAAAAAGTCCGACGCGGCTGGCACGACCAAGGGGGCAGTCGATCTGGTCGGTGCCTATGCCAAGGCCTTCGGCACGATCGTTGCGGCCCTCGACGCCAGGGCCGGCGTGCTGTCCTCGGCCGACTGGTCGGTCGCCGATGCCGTCGCGTCGATCGCCTCCATCACCTCGCGGGCGACCGAAGAGGCCAGTGCGACGTCGGCCGGCACCCGGTTGATGTCGATCGTTGCGCTCGTCGTCGGCGGCCTGATCGCCATCCTGGTGGCGCTGGTGACCGTCAGGATCGTGCGCAATCCGGTGACGGCGCTCACCTCGGTGATGCGCCGGCTTGCCGATGGCGATACGACCCTCGAAGCCCCCGGTATCGGTAGAGGCGACGAGATCGGCGAGATGGCTCGCACCGTCGAAGTGTTCCGTGCCGGAGCCGTGGAAAAGGCACGGCTCGAAGCCGAGGCTGCCAAGGAGGCTGAGGAGCGCGCCGTCCACCAGACGCGCATCGACGGCATGATCGCTAGCTTCCGCGGCGAGATCGAACAGATGCTGGTCGGAGTCTCCGGGCAGATGCGGCGCATGCAGGACGTCTCGAAGCGGCTGCGCGAAACGGCTTCGCAGTCGCAGGATCAGGCGCGCAGCGCCGAGCAGGCCTCGTCGACCGCTTCCTCGAGTGCGGGAAGCGTGGCGGCGGCGGCCGAACAGCTGTCGGGTTCGGTGAACGAGATCGCCGAACGCGTGCATCGCACTGTCGGGGTGGTCACGGCGGCGAGCAGTCAGGCGGCGGATTCCAACGTCCGTATCGCCGGGCTCGCGGCGTCGGCCGGCCGCATCGGCGATGTCGTCAAGCTCATCCGCTCGATTGCCGAACAGACCAACCTTCTGGCGCTGAACGCCACCATCGAGGCGGCACGGGCCGGCGACGCCGGCAAGGGCTTTGCCGTCGTGGCGGCGGAAGTGAAGCAACTCGCCGATCAGACCGCCAAGGCGACGCAGGAAATCGCCACCCAGGTCGACGACATCCAGGGCGCGACGCGCGACGCGGTGACGTCAATCGGCCAGATCGCCGACTCGATGCGCGAGGTCAATTCGTTCACTGCCTCGATCGCCTCGGCGGTCGAAGAACAGGGGGCAGCAACGGCGGAGATCTCTCAGAGCGCCCATCGCGCCTCTGATGGCAGCGAAGCTGCCAACCGGTCGATGGATCTGCTCCTCGGCAGCGCCCGGGACACCTCGGCAGCGACCGAAGAGGTGAGTGCTGCCGCACAGCAGGTGGGGGAGGCCAACGAGGCGCTGACGCAGACGATCGATCACTTCCTCAAGGCCGTCGCGACAGCCTGAAGACCGGCCCGGACATCACTGGCGACCGGATCCCGTCTACGGGCCGATCCGGTCGATCGCCGTCCCGGCAATCCGCAGCAAATCAGTCGGGATGGACAGGCGCCGGCTCTTCGTCGGCGTGGCGATGCCGGCGGTGCTTCAGCCAGACGTGCGGCTTGGCCGGCTCCGGATCGTTGGCCGCGACGACCGGTTGGCTGCCGTTGACGACGAAGCGGGTGGCATTGATGATGAGCATGCCGGACTGGGTCTGGATGAGCACGCGGTGCGGCAACAGGATGCCGGTCTGGCCGACCGGCACGAACCAGATCGAGAACTCGATATTGTTTTCGAAGCGCTGCTGTTCCGCCGACAGGATGCGATGGCCGGCGATCGGCCGGTAGGCGACGGCGCAGACGATCGCCGGGCCGGAATAGGAGCCGGGCTCCGTCGCCGTCACGTCGGTCTTGGCGCCGTAGACGAGGCGGAGGTCGTAGCGGACACGGCCGTCGAAGATCCTGAGCGTGCGGTTGCACACGGCCGGTGTCATCGGGTCCTTGCCCGGCTGCATCGGAACGATGAAGGCGGCGAACGGATCGACGACGCCTTGCTTGTGCTGGGGCGTCAGCGGGATGCGGTTGTCCCAGCCGGCCAGATGCAGTTCGCTCGCAGAGATCGAAGTGACGCGATTGTCCGAGAAGGTGAGGGCGACGTCGTTGGGCACGGTGCCGCCGGCGATCGACAGGGCGTAGGCGTCGGGCGAGACACGCCCGGGGGTGACGCGGCCGGATGCGCCGCCGATGGCCGAGCGGCTGGCAATGAGCGCCGCAATGCCGGTGACTCCGGCGTTGATCTGGGCGTCGTAGGTATTGCCGGCAAGGGTAAAATGCAGCGTGCCGCCGGCGAAGGTGAATCCACCGAGGCTGGCAGTATAGGTTGCGTCCACCGTGACGGTCTCGGCCGCCGCCGCTGGTGCGGCCGCTGCGCCGATGACCAGAGCTGCAGCCATCAGCGATGACCCCAAGCGAAGTACAGTCTGCCGCATCGCGACGTCCCCTTTCTCGCCGGCCCGCGTGTCTCGAACGGTCGGCAGCAGGCTCGTCGATGTCGGTCGAATCTCGTTCGACCGGCATCCACTCCGGTCTCTAACCTATTTCGCCTGCCGATTGAATCCCTGAAATGCGGCAAATACCGCACATCTCCGGCTTCAGCCGATCACACGGCGGCGGGCTTCGGCCCCGAACGCCTTGCCTTTGTGGGTCGGGGTGCGGCCGGCCGGTGCCGGCGCCGCCTTGTCGTCGAAGAGGTCGGCGAGCTGGTCGGTCATGGCCCCGGCGAGCTCCTCGGCATCGACGATGGTCACGGCACGGCGGTAGTAGCGCGTCACGTCGTGGCCGATGCCGATGGCAATCAGTTCGACCGGCGAGCGCGTCTCGATGTCCTCGATCACGAACCGCAGGTGACGCTCCAGGTAGCTGCCGGAATTAACCGAAAGGGTGGAATCGTCGACGGGCGCTCCGTCGGAAATCATCATCAGGATGCGCCGGCTCTCGGGCCGGGCGAGCAGGCGCCGGTGCGCCCAGTCGAGCGCCTCGCCGTCGATATTCTCCTTAAGCAGACCTTCGCGCATCATCAGGCCGAGATTGCGGCGGGCGCGGCGCCAAGGCGCGTCGGCCGACTTGTAGATGATGTGTCTGAGGTCGTTCAGACGGCCCGGGGTCGGCGGCTTGCCGGCGGCGAGCCACGCCTCGCGTGACTGGCCACCCTTCCAAGCGCGCGTGGTGAAGCCGAGGATCTCGACCTTCACGCCGCAGCGTTCGAGCGTGCGGGCCAGGATGTCGGCAGAGGTGGCGGCCACCGTGATCGGCCGGCCGCGCATCGAACCGGAATTGTCGATGAGGAGCGTGACCACCGTGTCGCGGAAGTCGGTGTCCTTCTCGCGTTTGAAGGACAGGGGATGCATCGGATCGATGACGACGCGGGTGAGCCTGGCGGTATCGAGTACGCCCTCTTCAAGGTCGAAGACCCAGGAGCGGTTCTGCTGCGCCATCAGGCGGCGCTGAAGCCGGTTGGCGAGGCGGGAGACCGCACCGGCCAGATGCTGCAGCTGCTTGTCGAGGAAGCCGCGCAGGCGGTCGAGTTCCGCGGCGTCGCAGAGGTCCTCGGCCTTCACTTCCTCGTCGAATTTGACGGTATAGGCGCGGTAGTCGTTCTCCGGGCTGCGGGCGAGCGGACCGGGCTCGGGGCGCCGGGCCTCACCGACCTCCTCGCCTTCGGCGGTCTCGTCTTCCGACATTTCCTCGGTCGAGGCGTCGGCAGCTTCGGTCTCTCCGAGCTCTTCCTCGTCGCCGGTTGCCTCGGCCTGCATGGCCTCGGCCGATTCCGACCCTTCCGTCGGATCGGGGTTGCCGTCTTCCTGTTTGTCGCTCTCCTGGCCTTCGTCGCCCTCGCGATCCTCGTCCTCCTGCTGGGGTTCCTCGCCCAGTTCGTCGGCCATGTCGAGGGAGGTGAGGAGCGCACGCAAGGCGGAAGCGAAGGCGCGCTGGTTTTCGACGGATTCGGACAGCTTGTCGAGATCGGCGCCGGCCTTCTCCTCGATGTGGGACCGCCAGGCTTCGACCAGCTTGACCGCGCTCGGCGGCACCTTGCGGCCGGTCAGGCGTTCGCGCAGCAACAGCGACAGCGCATCGGACAGCGGCGCCTCGGACCGTTCGGTAATGTCCAGCGCGTTCGACCGGTGGTAGCGGTCTTCGAGCATTGCGGCGAGATTGTCGGCGACGCCGGTCATGCGGCGCGCCCCGATCACCTCGCAGCGCGCCTGTTCGACCGCATCGAAGATGGCACGAGCGTTCTCACCGACCGGCATCAGCGTGCGGTGGACGGCTGCGTCGTGGCAGGCGAGCCTCAGGGCCATGGAATCGCCGATGCCCCGCAGAATCGCGGCGTCGCGCGCCGTCATCTTGCGCGGTGGCTCGGGCAGGCGCACGCGATCGGCCGTCACCAGTGGCCGGTCGCTGGCAAAGGTGACTTCGAGGTTCGGCCGGCGGGCAATCGCGCGCACGCAATTGGCCACGGCCTCCTTGAACCGCTCGATCGGCTGCTGCGACTTGTCGCGAAGCGTCGACATCACTTGCCCATCAGGTCAGGACCACGTTCAACGCGGATTCCGGCAGGTCCTTGCCGAAGGCTCGCTGATAGAACTCGGAAATGTCCTTCCGCTCGCTTTCGTCACACTTGTTCAGGAACGTGATCCGGAAGGCAAAGCCGATATCGCCGAAGATCTCGGCATTCTCCGCCCAGGTGATCACCGTGCGCGGGCTCATCACGGTCGAAATGGTGCCATTCATGAAGGCGTTGCGGGTGGCGTCGGCGACGCGCACCATCTTCGACACCTCGTCCTTGCCCTTGGGAGTGCGGAAGCTCTGCACCTTGGCCAGCACGATGTCGACTTCCTTGTCGTGCGCCAGATAGTTGAGCGCGACGACGATCGACCAGCGGTCCATCTGCGCCTGATTGATCTGCTGCGTGCCGTGATAGAGGCCGGAGGTGTCGCCGAGGCCAATGGTATTGGCGGTGGCAAACAGCCGGAAGGCGGGATGCGGGCGGATGACGCGCGATTGGTCGAGGAGGGTCAGGCGGCCGGAGGATTCGAGCACGCGCTGGATCACGAACATCACGTCCGGGCGGCCGGCGTCGTATTCGTCAAAGACGAGGGCGACGTTGTTCTGGTAGGCCCAGGGCAGGATGCCATCGCGGAACTCTGTGACCTGCATACCTTCCTTCAGGACGATGGCGTCCTTGCCGATCAGGTCGATACGGCTGATGTGGCTGTCGAGGTTGACGCGCACGCAGGGCCAGTTGAGCCTCGCCGCGACCTGCTCGATATGGGTCGACTTGCCGGTACCGTGATAGCCGGTGACCATCACACGGCGATTGTGGGAAAAGCCGGCGAGAATGGCGAGCGTGGTGTCGCGATCGAACAGGTAGTCCGGATCGAGGTCGGGGACGTGCTCGGACGTCGAGGAATAGCCGGGCACCTGCAGATCGGACTGGAACCCGAAGACCTTGGCGACGGACATGAGCGTGTCGGGAAGGACACTCGGGGTCGTATCAAGCGCGTTCATCTTGCCTCCATCTGCCCCGCGCCGCGCGCGCGAGGTATTCCCTACGTGGCGACCGGGCATCGGGTACTGCGGCAACGGCCGGCCGCAGCGCATTCGCGCCAGCCGACACTTATGCCCGTAACCTTGGTCCGGGTGAAGGGCCATTTCATGCGCCATGCGCCGAACAGCCCGGCTTGGTCGGTCGGCTCACCGGATCGTCGATCCGGCCGAAGCGTTGTCCTGTACCGGTAAGTCGCCGGCATGTCGATCATTTTGGGCCGATTGCGCGACCAGGACCGCCAAGTTGGCCGCCTCGCACCGGGCTCGGTTGCGCCGAGCTCAGGGCTTGGCCGCCACCAAGGTCTAGCACAGTCCGACCGAGCGCAGGTGGTTATAGGCGCGGATGATCTCCTGCAGAAGATCCTCGCTCGACCGATCCCCGCCATTGGCGTCGGGGTGGTGGCGTTTGACCAGTTCCTTGTAGCGCGACTTGATTTCGACGCCCGTCGCCGTTTCCGTCAAGCCCAGCACGTCGAGCGACTTCAGTTCCAGCGTCTTCAGGCGGCGGCGCGGCGGCTCCGGCGGCGGGGCCCTACGGGCACCGGCGCGCCGCAGGATGATCGATGCCTCTTCCGCCCAGTCAGGGGACGGTTCCTCGCCGAAATGCGTCCGAACCCAGCTTCTCGCATTGGCGCCCATGGTCCAGGTCGGGCGATGGCCGGTCATGGAATCCTTCTGGTAGGCGGCGACCGCGTCGTCGCCCATGCCGGCGAAATAGTTGTAGGATTTGTTGTAGAGGCGGACGTGATCGATGCAGAAGTGCAGGTACTGGCCTTCCGCGCCGCGCCCCTTGGGGGCCGGATGCGTGGCCGCGTTCTCGCAGCCCTCCCAATCGCAGATGGGAAGGGTCTGGCGCAGGATCTGCTCTGGGTCGGGCTTGACCCTTATGCGGTCGAATAGCTTGGAGTCGGTCTTCATCGGGCGGATTATGGGGTGCTGGCGTCCGCGCCACAAGGCGTTGACGGGCGAACGTCGTCATGGGAGGCATTCTGACCCGACAAGGATCAACAAATGCTTGTCCGGCCAAGCGATTTCGGCCGAAATCGGCCGGCGGAGTATCGCTCCGTCATGGTACGATCTTGTTGCCGCCGAATTGCAGCTTAAATGAGTTCTAGAAGAGAGCGTTTCACGTTTCGCTCCGGCTACGGTAAGTCAGTCTCTGTCGGACCTGCCCAATATGGTCATTGATCGACCTCATTGCCATGCGGTCGATCACCGGCGATATTTGCGAGCCTCGCGTGGGTCGACGTCGAAGATTGGATACGCCGGAGACGCTTGCCGTGATCGTATGTTCTTGCAACGGAATTACCGCCGACGAGGTCCGCGCCTGCGCAACTGCTTCGCATTGCCGGCAAACCGTCTCCCAGATTGTGCGCGCGCTCAACCGAACTCCCGGCTGTGGCACCTGTTCGCGCACCATCCTCGGCATCTTGCGCGAGGTTGAGGCCGAACACACAGGTCGCGGCGATTGCCATATCTGCCCGGTCAGGGCGCAGCTCGACGCGGCCAAGTCCCGCGCGGGCGGGCGGCCCGCGCCGGTCTACGATTTCCTGCCGCAGGAAGCGTGAGCCGCCGGCGCATCTGCCGTCGGCGGAACCGGGCGTCCCGCGGTTCGCCCAGCCCAAGCTGGCATGGACGATCCGGGTCTCAGCCCTCGCCCACCTCGCCGATCTGGGTCTGCGTGTAGAGTGGCAGGCCGATGCGCTCGATCAGGTCGAGCTGCGTCTCCAGATAGTCGATGTGATGTTCCTCATCGCCCATGATCTCGACGAAGAGTTCGCGCGAGGGATAGTCCTTGACCGTCTCGCAATAGGCGGCGGCCTCCTGGTAGAGGGCGCGGGCGTCGACTTCGGCGGCGAGATCGCAGGCAACAATCTCCTTGACGTCCTGGCCGATGCGCAGGGGATTGAGATGCTGCATGTTCGGCAGCCCCTCGAGGAACAGGATGCGGTCGACGAACTTGTCGGCGTGCACCATCTCCTCGATCGATTCCTTCTTCCACAGCTTCGCCATGGCGATCAGGCCCCAGTTGTTGAGCATCCGGTAGTGGAGCCAATACTGGCTGACCGCGGTCAGTTCGTGCTTCAGGCCGAGGTTCAGGTAGTCGATGACCTTCGGGTCGCCTTTCATGCCAATCTCCAGCTCAGGTTGCCGACAGTGTCGGTGATGGTATCGCTCGCCCATCGGGCGGGGGAGGCCTCTCTCCGGATTGCGACCGGACAGTCAGGAAAAGACCCTATCCGAGGCGGCGGGGAGTGTCGACGGCCGTGCCGGATCCGTGCGGACACGCGACTGTCGATGGCGGCGCCCGCTTTGCCGTCGTCGGCGTCGCGCGATGACGCCGGCTCGACTTAGGAGGTGATCCAATCGATCAAGGCCCGGCTGACGGCTTCCGGCTGTTCAATTGTCGAGGCGTGACCGCATTCCGGCACCACCACGAGCCGCGCATTCGGAATGGCCGCCGCCAACTCTTCTGCCTGGTCCGGTGGTGTCAGTGGATCGCAGTCCCCAACAAGCACGAGCGTCGGGACGGATATGGCCGGAAGGCTCGGGCGACTGTCAATCCTCAGGATGATTGCCTCCTGCTGGCGGTGAAATCCGTCAATGCCAACCGTCAGGCCCATGCGCACCATAACGGCGCGAAGGGCTGGATCGCTCTGATGGGCCGGATGCGACAGCACGCTTGGGAGCCGCGCCAGCAGCGCCGCAAAATCGCCCGTCTGCGCTTGCGCGACCAAAGCCCGGCGCTGTGCGGTCTGCTCGGGACTGTCTGGGCGGGCGGACGTGTCGAGCAGTGCCAGTTTGATCACGCGCTCTGGAGCCTGCCGCATGATCTCAAGGCAGATGTAGCCTCCCATCGAGATTCCGGCGAGAGCAAAGCGCGGCGGAGCCGTCGAGAGGATCGCGGCGGCGATCTGTGAAAGCGTCTTGCCCTCCAGCGTCGATGCGATGGTGATGGGCCCGTAGCGCCACAGAGCGGCTGCTTGAGGTGCAAACGCCTCTGCCGAGCAGAGCAGCCCTGGAACAAGAACGATAGGGGTCATGCATTCTCTCCGTGCCGGGACCGAGGGGAAGCCTATGGCGCGGTGTTGCCAAATGTTGTCAGTATCGGCAAAAGTCGATCGCGCGCGTACAGCCGCACACCAGTACAGCCGCACACTAGGGGCTTTTCCCAACCATCGCATCGTGCTATCGGCAAGGAATGTCCATGCGCGATCGCATTCTCACCAAGCTGACCGAGGCGTTCCGGCCGATATCCGTCGAGGTGATCGACGAATCTGACCAGCACCGCGGCCACGCCGGCGTGCACCAGGGCCGCGGTGAGACGCACTTCCGGATCCGCATCACGGCCCCGAGATTTGCCGGAAAGTCGCGCGTCGAGCAGCACCGGCTGATCAATCTGGCGCTGTCGGACGAACTGGCCGCCGGCGTGCACGCGCTTGCCATCGAAGCCCGGTCGGCCTGACGCCGGTTCTCCGGCCGGTCCCCTTTCCGAAGAGACGGCTCGACAGACGGCGCTTCGGCGCCTATGCAACCCATCCCGTTCGAAGGGGCGGGGTGTTCGAGATGGCGGGAAGGGCCAGGATGTTGCTTTCGGACGATCTGCTGCAGGGGCTCATCGGGGCGGCGATTGCCGCCGGCCGTGAGATCCTCGACGTCTACGCCTCGGATTTTGCCATCGAGGTGAAGCCCGACACCAGCCCGGTCACCGAGGCCGACCGCCGCGCCGAGGGGGTGATTCTCGCGCGCCTGGCCGAACTGATGCCCGGCGTCGCCGTGGTGGCGGAGGAGGCCGCCTCCGCCGGCTATCTGCCGGAAGACCTCGGCGAGCGCTTCTTTCTCGTCGACCCGCTCGACGGCACCAAGGAGTTCTGCTCGCGCAACGGCGAGTTCACGGTCAACATCGGCCTCATCGAGGGGACGGAGCCGGCGGCCGGCGTGGTCTATGCCCCGTCGATCGGCCGTATCTACGCGGGCGTGGTCGGCGTCGGGGCCGGTGTCGGCGAGGTGGTGGACGGCCAGATCGTCTCCTGGCACGAGGCGCGAGCCCGCGAAGCGAGCGCCGCCGGGCTGACCGTGCTGGCCAGCCGCAGCCACGGCAACGCCGAGACGGAGGCTTTTCTGGCCAAGCTGCCGGTCGCCGAGCGCATTTCGGCCGGCTCGTCGCTGAAGTTCTGCCGTCTGGCCGAAGGGCTCGCCGATCTCTATCCGCGGCTCGGTCCGACCATGGAGTGGGACACCGCGGCCGGCGACGCGGTGTTGCGTGCCGCCGGCGGCAAGGTGGTCACGCTCGACGGCGCGCTCCTCACCTACGGCAAGCGTGGCGGCGAGGGGACGGACAACTTCCGCAATCCATGGTTCCTCGCCGTCGGGCGCCTGCCGGCCGAGGGGCAGGAGATCGCCGAGGCTGGCGAGTAAGTCCATTATAGTCTAGAGCTTTTGTATATTGAAAGCGGGATTGGAATTCCGTTCTCGAAATGATGCAAAGCGCGCGACGGGCATATTTGTTTTGTTCGCGGGCAATATCGCGCGCTTGAACCCGTGATCGTTTGCGCCTAACCCTTTCGCCCTCACCGAACCACTCGTGGAGCGGAATTGACATTCGAGTCCCACTCGCGGCACGCACAGTCTCCAATGTCAAATTCAATGCTCCACCGGAGTCAATGAGCTGCTGGTGGTTCTTCGCGTCCGACATTTTCATTGGCCGCCCTGGGGCGGGATGAAGATATCGGAATCGAACCATCAGGTTTCGCATGGGGATGCCAGACTTGTCCGTCGATCAGCACTCGCACCTGAAGCGCCTCGAGGCGGAATCGATCCGCATCATGCGCGAGGTCGCCGCCGAATTCTCCAATCCGGTCATGCTCTATTCGATCGGCAAGGATTCGTCGGTGATGCTGCACCTGGCGATGAAGGCCTTCTATCCCTCGAAACCGCCGTTCCCGCTGCTGCACGTCGATACCACCTGGAAGTTCCGGGAGATGATCGCCTTTCGCGACGAGACGGCGAAACGGCTCGGGCTCGACATCATCGTGCACGTCAATGAGGAGGGGGTCCGCGCCGGCATCACGCCGTTCACGCACGGCTCCAACTACTACACCCACGTGATGAAGACGGAGGGGCTGAAGCAGGCGCTCGACAAGTATGGCTTCGATGCGGCCTTCGGCGGCGCCAGGCGCGACGAGGAGAAGAGCCGGGCAAAGGAGCGCATCTTTTCCTTCCGCTCGGCCAATCACACCTGGGATCCGAAGAACCAGCGCCCGGAACTCTGGCAGATCTACAACGCGCGGGTCCACAAGGGCGAATCGATCCGCGCCTTCCCCTTGTCGAATTGGACCGAACTCGACATCTGGCAGTACATCCTCGCCGAGGGCATTCCGATCGTGCCGCTCTACTTCGCCAAGGAGCGGCCGATCGTCGAACGCGACGGCATGCTCATCATGGCCGACGACGAGCGGATGGTGCTCAGGCCCGACGAGAGCGTGCGCCAGCGATTGGTGCGCTTCCGCACGCTCGGTTGCTATCCCTTGACCGGTGCAGTCGAATCGGACGCTGCCAGCCTGGCCGAGATCGTGCGCGAGATGCTGATCGCGCGCACTTCCGAGCGGGAGGGCCGGCTGATCGATCATGACGAGGCCGGCTCGATGGAGAAGAAGAAGAAGGAAGGCTATTTCTGATGAATTCGGTCCCTGTCGCGCGCGACTCCCAAGCCTTCCAGCGCTACATCGCCCAGCAGGAAAAGAAGAGCCTCTTGCGGTTCCTGACCTGCGGGTCGGTCGATGACGGCAAGTCGACGTTGATCGGCCGCCTCCTGTACGAGACGAAGATGATCTTCGAGGATCATTTCTCGGCCTTGGAGCGCGACAGCCGCAAGCACGGCACCACCGGCGAGGATGTCGATCTGGCACTCCTGCTCGACGGGCTTGAGGCCGAGCGCGAGCAGGGCATCACGATTGACGTCGCCTATCGCTTCTTCACCACCGACGCGCGCAAGTTCATCGTCGCCGACACGCCCGGCCACGAGCAGTACACGCGCAACATGGCGACGGGAGCATCGACTTCGGACCTGGCGGTGCTGCTCGTCGATGCCCGCAACGGCATCGTCACGCAGACGCGCCGGCATGCCTTCATCGTGTCGCTCCTCGGCATCCGCCACATCGTGCTGGCGGTCAACAAGATCGACCTCGTCGACTTCGACGCGGCGCGGTTCGCCGCCATCCGAGACGACTTCCTGCAATTCTCGGCCGATTTCGGCTTCCATTCGATCGTCGCCATTCCGCTGTCGGCGCGCTACGGCGACAACGTCGCCGAGCGCTCGCCGCGCACGCCCTGGTACGGCGGGCCGTCGCTCCTGCAACATCTGGAATCGGTCGATGTGACGGAGGACCTCGCCAGCCGTCCGTTCCGCATGAGCGTGCAATGGGTCAACCGGCCCGATCTCGATTTCCGCGGCTTTGCTGGGACGGTCGCTTCCGGGGCGATCCGACCGGGCGACGACATCGTCGTGGCGCAGTCGGGCGTCCGCTCCAAAGTCGAACGCATCGTCACCTACGACGGCGATCTGGACGTGGCCGAGGCCGGCGACGCGGTGACGCTGACGCTTGCCGACGAGATCGATGTCTCGCGCGGCGACGTGTTTGCCCGCAGCGGCGACCGTCCGGAGGTGATCGACCAGTTCGCCGCGCATGTCGTCTGGATGCACGAGCAGCCGCTGTTGCCCGGACGCTCCTATCTGCTGAAGCGCGGCACCAGGACGGTCAGCGCCCAGGTGACCGAGATCCGGCACAAGATCGACGTCAACACATTCCAGCATCTGGCGGCCAGGGACCTCAAGCTCAACGAGGTCGCCGAAGTCCACCTCGGCTTGAGCGAGGCGATCGCCATCGAACCCTATCGCGAGCACCGCGAGACCGGTTCGTTCATCCTGATCGACCGCTATTCCAATGCCACGGTCGGCGCCGGCATGGTCATCCACGGGCTGAGGCGCGCCACCAACGTGCATTGGCAGGCCATCGACGTGACGCGCGCCGCGCGTGCCCAGATGAAGCACCAGTTGCCGAAGCTTGCCTGGTTCACCGGGCTATCCGGTTCGGGCAAGTCGACGATCGCCAACGTCGTTGAAAAGAAGCTGCACACGCTCGGCAAGCACACGTTCCTCCTCGACGGCGACAACGTGCGGCACGGGCTCAACCGCGATCTCGGCTTTACCGATGCCGATCGGGTGGAGAACATCCGCCGGGTGGGCGAGGTGGCGAAGCTGATGACGGATGCCGGCCTGATCGTGCTGGTGTCGTTCATCTCGCCGTTCCGGGCCGAGCGGCAGATGGCGCGCGATCTGATGAAGCCCGGCGACTTTGCCGAGGTCTTCGTCGATACGCCGCTTGAGGTGTGCGAGGCGCGGGATTCCAAGGGGCTCTACGCCAAGGCGCGAGACGGCCTGATCAAGAATTTCACCGGCATCGACAGTCCCTACGAGGCGCCGGAAGTGCCGGAGATCCACATCCGTACGACGGAGGAGACGATCGAGGCGGCAGCCGATCGGGTCGTCGCCTGGATCCTCGGGCGCGACGGCGCGGACGACTGGGTGATTTGAGGGGGGGCTAAGGGGGAAGGGGCGGCGGTCGGTCTTCGGCCGCAGGCAGCCCGGACCTTGTCCGTCGGGCTCGGCTATCACCGTGGGTCTCACCTTGTGCGGCACAAGGCATTCCACAAGCGCGGTGTCATAAAGTCAGTCGTGACATGACTTGATGACACCTTTGCCGGTATCGCAAGTGAGCCGAACGAACCGGCCCTGGTGTCGATGAGCGGCGCGAAGCCTATGCCAATTTCCCGTGGCAGTGCTTGTACTTCTTGCCTGAGCCGCAAGGGCAGGGGCCGTTGCGGTTGACGCGGCCCCAGGTGGTCGGGTCGTTCGTATCGACGCCGGCGGCCGCGAGCACTTCCGGGCCGGCGATCGCCGCGCCAATGCCCTCGCCGGCGCCGAATAGTGCGGCCTCGGCCATCTCGAAGGGATTGACGTCCGGCACCGAGGCGGAAATGAGCGGAGTCTCGAAGGCATTCTCCGGCGGCGCCTCGACCGGCTGCGGCTGCTCCTGCCGCACCAGTTCGACGCGCATCATTTGTGACGTCACGCCCTTCCTGAGATTGCCCAGCATGGTTTCAAACAGCGCGAACGCCTCGGTTCGGTACTCGTTCAACGGATCGCGCTGGGCGTAGCCGCGGAAGCCGATGACCTGACGCAGGTGGTCGAGGGTAACCAGATGGTCGCGCCAGAGATGGTCGAGCGACTGCAGAAGCACCTGCTTCTCGATATAGTTCATCGTCTCGCGGCCGTAGCGCGCGAGCTTCTCGGCGACGATGGCGTCGGCTGCTTCGTTGATGCGATGCTCGACCTCCTCGTTGGCGATGCCCTCTTCCTTCGCCCACTGGTCGATCGCGAGTTCGGTGCCGATCAATTGCGCCACCTCGGCCTTGAGGCCGACGATGTCCCACTGTTCGGCGTAGGCGTTCTCGGGGATGTGGCGTTTCACCGTGTCGTGCACGATGTCGCGCCGCATGCTGGCGACGGTCTCCTCGACGTCGTCCGATTCCATCAGCTCGACGCGTTGCTCGAACACCACCTTGCGCTGGTCGTTCATGACGTTGTCGAACTTCAGCAGGTTCTTACGGATGTCGAAGTTGCGCGCCTCGACCTTCTGCTGTGCCTTTTCCAACGCCTTGTTGATCCAGGGATGGACGATGGCCTCGTCCTCCTTCAACCCCAGGCGCTGCAAGACGCCGTCCATGCGGTCGGTGCCGAAGATGCGCATCAGATCGTCTTGAAGCGACAGGAAGAAGCGCGAGGTGCCGGGGTCGCCCTGGCGGCCGGAACGGCCGCGCAACTGATTGTCGATGCGCCGGCTCTCGTGGCGTTCAGTGCCGAGCACGAACAGGCCGCCGGCGGCGATCGCCTGCGCCTTCATGACGGCGACTTCTTCCTTGATGCGGTCGATGCCGGCGTCGCGCTCCGGGCCGGGGGCGATACCGGCCAGTTCATGGCGGATACGCATGTCGATGTTGCCGCCGAGCTGGATGTCGGTGCCGCGGCCGGCCATGTTGGTGGCGATGGTGACGGCGCCGGGATAGCCGGCCTCGGCGATGATGGCCGCTTCCTGTTCGTGGTAGCGGGCGTTCAGGACCGTGAACACCTTCTGCGCGATACGCCCGGCTTCTGCGTCGTAGAGGCCCGCATAGGCCTTGGGGTCGGCCGGATCGAGCTGACGGTAGCCCTTGGACTTCAGAATGTCGGCCAGATGTTCCGACTTCTCGATCGAGGTGGTGCCGACCAGAATCGGCTGGCCACGCTCCTTGCAGTCCTCGATCAGGCGGATGATGGCGCGCAGTTTCTCGTCGTTGGTGCGGTAGACCTCGTCGTCCTCGTCGAGGCGGGCGACCGGCAGGTTGGTCGGCACTTCCAGCACGTCGAGCTTGTAGATGTCGAGGAATTCATCGGCTTCCGTCAGCGCCGTGCCGGTCATGCCAGCAAGCTTCTTGTACATGCGGAAGTAGTTCTGGAAGGTGATGGAGGCGAGCGTCTGGTTTTCCGGCTGGATCTGCACATGCTCCTTGGCTTCGAGCGCCTGGTGCAGTCCTTCCGAATAGCGCCGCCCCGGCATCATGCGGCCGGTGAATTCGTCGATGATCACCACTTCGTTGTTGCGGACAATGTAGTCCTTGTCGCGCTGGAACAACGCATGCGCCTTCAGCGCCTGATTGATGTGGTGAACGACGCTGACGTTCTCCAGATCGTAGAGGCCCTCGCCGTGCAACAGCCCGGCCTCGCGCAGGATGGTCTCGATCTTCTCCATGCCGACTTCGGTAAACGAGGTCGTGCGCTGCTTCTCGTCGATCTCGAAATCCACCTTCGCCGTGAGATTGGGAATGAAGCGGTCGATGGTGTTGTACATCTCGGAGCGGTCTTCGAGCGGGCCGGAGTTGATCAGCGGCGTGCGCGCCTCGTCGACGAGGATCGAATCCACTTCGTCGACGATCGCGTAATTGTGTCCGCGCTGGACCATCGAGACGCGATCATACTTCATGTTGTCGCGCAGGTAGTCGAAGCCGAGCTCATTGTTGGTGGCGTAGGTAACGTCGCAGCCGTAGTTGGCTTTGCGCTCGGGATCGTCGAGCCCGTGCACGATGACGCCGACGGTCAGCCCCAGGAACTTGTAGATCTGGCCCATCCATTCGGCGTCGCGCTGGGCGAGGTAGTCGTTGACGGTAACGACGTGGACGCCCTTTTCTTCGAGTGCGTTGAGGTAGACGGCCAAGGTGGCGACCAGCGTCTTGCCTTCGCCGGTCTTCATCTCGGAGATCTTGCCCTCATGGAGCACCATGCCGCCGATCAGCTGCACGTCGAAGTGGCGCTGGCCGATGGCGCGTTTGGCCGCCTCTCGCACCACGGCGAAGGCCGGTACGAGGAGGCTGTCGAGCTTCGCTCCATCGGCGAGCCGGGCGCGGAACTCGGCGGTTTTCGCCCTGAGTTCGTCGTCGCTGAGCTTTTCGATTTCCGGCTCGAGTGCGTTGATCGCGTCGACCCGCGGGCGATAGGCCCGGATCCTGCGATCGTTGGCGGAGCCGAAGAGCTTGCGGGCGATGTTGCCGAGGCCGAGCATGAAGGCCGTTCCTTGAGAGGTCGATGGATTGATATGGCGATGGCCAAGCAAATCGCAGCGTCAGGGGCCGGCCGTCGCAAAAAGGCCTGTCTTCGGCTGCATTCCGTCGCGTCGCCACCTCTATCCGAGGATAAGTCAACTCAATTGCCGGTCTCGCCGGGTGCCGGCATCAACTCCAAATGAGGCCGATGCATGGTATCCACTCGACTTTCCGGGGATCTTCCGCGTGACGGAGAGCCGCGGCAGAGATAAGAGGGGGGCGGAGGGTTGTCAACGTCGGTGGGTCGCCGCAATCTCTGCGCTTTGCGGAGATAGGAGCGCGTCCGTCGGCCGTTCGGCATGGCCAGAGCTTCGGGCAGGTTCACTTGGGATCCGGGCGGATCCTGCGAAGAAAAGGAAACAGTACATGTTGAAGTCGTCCCGCTTCATGGCCGGAGTGGCCATGATGTTTGCCGCCGCGGTCGCGTCGGTTCCGTCCTCCGCCGACGACAAGCCGCTGGCCACGGTCAACGGGCAGGCGGTCGGCGAGCAGGAATTGTCGGTCTTGATGGGGAGCCTTGCCCAGCAGTTGGCACAGGTGCCGGAAGGCGCGCGCAAGCGCGCTGCGCTCGATCGGCTGATTGACATGCGCATCCTGTCGGCGGAAGCAGCCCGCCAGGGCCTCGACAAGGCACCGGAATTCGCTCTGAGGCTCGACCAGATCCGCCAGCAGCTCTTGATCACGCAGTTCATCAAGGACAAGATCGAGGCGACTGTCACCGACGATTTGCTCAAGGCGCGCTACGACAAGGAATCGGTCAACTTCACGCCGCCCGAAGAACTCCGGGCTCGCCACGTGTTGCTGAAGACCAAGGAAGAGGCCGTCGCCGTCATCAAGGACCTCGACGGCGGTGCGGATTTTGCCAAGGTTGCGACCGAGAAGTCACAGGATCCCGGCTCGGCCAAGGAAGGCGGCGATCTCGGCTACTTCACCGCCGGCGACATGGTCGCCGCGTTCGAGGAAGCGGCGCAGAAGCTGAAGATCGGCGAATACACCAAGGAGCCTGTCCAGACGCAGTTCGGCTTCCACGTCATCAAGCTCGAGGACCGGCGCAAGCAGAAGGTGCCGGAGTTCGATCAGGTCAAGGATCAGCTCCGTCAGACCGTCATCGGCGAGAAATTTGCCGAGGTGCTGCAGGCGTTGAAGAAGGACGCCAAGGTCGAGATCAACGAGGACGCGCTGAAGCCGCCGGCGAAGTAAGGCGGACTTCGGCAAGCGGATTCGCAGGTATGGGGAAAGGGCGGGCCGCGAGGCTCGCCTTTTTCGTTTGGGGTCCGCTCAGCGCGGGATCAGTCCGTCGAGCAGACGGTCGATCAGGTCGGCGATCGGTTCGGGCGCAAGCCGACCGGTGATCAGCCGATACCAGTAGACCGCCATCACGGCGTCGCGCAGGGTCCTGATGTTGCTGTCGGGCGGCAATTCACCACGGGCGATGGCCCTGACGAAGATCGGCGTCAGGGGGCTCAGCGCGTCGTCGGCGAAATGCGCGACGAGTTCCTCGCGCGTCTCGACATTGCTCTGCGCCTCGGCGATCAAGGCGGCGAACGCCGGACCGCCGCTGGTCTCACGCCAGAAGGCCCACAGCAGCCGGGTAAACTCGGTCAGGTCGGCGCGCAGACTGCCAAGATTGGGCGGCGCGATCACACGATCCTTGTGCCGTTCGTAGATCTCCAGAAGCAGGACCGCCTTGGTCGGCCACCAGCGGTAGAGTGTTGGCTTGCCAGATTTGGCGCGGCGCGCCACCGCCTCGAAGGTAACCCCACCCGGCCCGGCCTCGACCAGGATGGCCTCCGCCGCCTCCAGAATGGCCTTGTGCGCGGCGTCGCTGCGTTGCGGGCCCTTCGAATGACGCCGCGGCACCGCTGCGTCGGCAGCCGCAGGTTCGGACACATCGTCGGCCATGTCGGTTGTCTCGTTGGTTGCGTTGCAGGCGCCTCCGGCTGGCGCGGTTGGGGCCCAATCATAGCACACGCCTGCTCTTGACAAAACGATACGGCCCGTTCTATTTAATAAGCGAAACGGAACGTATCGTTTTGTATTGAACAGGAACCCCAGCCATGCCCTCCATGCCTGCCATGTCCACCAAGTCGACCACCCCCGCCAATTCCCGGCTGCGCCTCACGCTCTGCCTGATGCTCGGGGCCTATCCACTGATCACCCTGATCCTGACGCTCATCGGTCCGCTTACGGCCAGTTGGCCGCTGGTGGCGCGCACAGCGCTCGTTGCCCCGCTGATGGTCTTCAGCATGGTCTATCTGATCACTCCGGCGGCGCATCGCCTCGCCGGGGCATGGATCCGCGGCGAACAGCGTCTGCATGGTTGAGGCCTCCCCGACGCGATGCCGGCATGACGGTCATTCCGCTTGAGCGGCGCGGCCAAGCCCGGTAAACCGCTGGCCAGGTCCATTCCCGGAGAACGCCCATGTCTGATGCCGTCTCGCCGCTCGCGCCCAAAACGTTCGCCGCCCTGCCGCCGGTTCCGGGCGTGCGATTCGCGACTGCCGAGGCCGGCATCAAGTACAAGGGGCGCACCGACGTCCTATTCGTTACCTTCGATGCAGGCACCACCGTCGGCGGCGTGTTCACCTCCTCGAAGTGCCCGTCGGCCGCGGTCGACTGGTGCCGGCAGAACATGGGGCAGGGCAGCGCTCGTGCGCTCGTCGTCAATTCCGGCAACGCCAATGCCTTCACCGGCATGAAGGGCCGGCACACGGTCGAGGTCACCGGCGACATCGCCGCCAAGGCCGCCGGCTGTCGGGCGGAGGAAGTGTTCATCGCCTCGACCGGCGTCATCGGCGAACCCTTGGATGCGACGAAGTTTGAAGGCGTCCTCGACGAGACCGCGACGCGGCTTGCCGACGGCCCGTGGGAAGCGGCGGCCCGGGCGATCATGACCACCGATACGTTCCCGAAGATGGCGACCCGCAAGGCGACGATCGATGGCGTCGAGGTGACGCTCAACGGCATCGCCAAGGGCGCCGGCATGATCGCCCCGGACATGGCGACGATGCTTTCCTTCGTCTTCACCGATGCGGCGCTGAGCCCGGCCGTTGCCCAGGCGCTGATCGCAGGCTCCGTCGAAGATAGCTTCAACGCCACCACGGTCGACGGCGATACCTCGACCTCCGACACGCTGATCCTGTTCGCGACGGGCAAGGCGGCGGCGCGCGGCCAGTCTCTGGTCAGCGATCCGGCCGATCCGCGGCTCGCGGCGTTCCGCGCCGCACTCGACGATCTGGCGCTCGAACTCGCCCGATTCGTCGCGCGCGACGGCGAGGGCGCGCGCAAATTTGTCGAAGTCACGGTGACAGGTGCTGTGTCGAAGGCGTCTGCGCGGCGCATCGCCAAGTCGATCGCCAATTCGCCGTTGGTCAAGACCGCGATCGCCGGTGAGGATGCCAACTGGGGACGCATCGTCATGGCGGTCGGCAAGGCCGGCGAACCGGCAGACCGCGACCGTCTCGCCATCTGGTTCGGCGACACGCAGGTGGCGGTCGCCGGCGAGCGGGCGACCGGCTATTCGGAAGCGGCGGCTTCCGACCACATGAAGCGCGACCACATCAGGATTCGCGCCGACATCGGGCTCGGTGCGGCGAGCGACACCGTCTACACCTGCGACCTGACCAAGGAATACGTGGCGATCAACGGCGACTACCGCAGCTAGTGGTCCGATTCCGACATTTGCACCCAACTTGCGGCACGCCCATACGCAAATGTCGGAATCTCAGGACCACTAGCAATTCATTGAGTCCAGTGGAGCTTTGAATTTGACATTTGAGTTTGGCCGCGCAACTCGCTGGGACTCAAATGTCGAATTCGCTCCACTGATGCCGAGGATCTGATGGCTGTAAAGATCGTGCTCGTTGCTGCCGTGGCGCTCGTCGATGTCGACGGGCGCGTCCTCATCGCGCAGAGGCCTGCGGGAAAATCCATGGCGGGTCTGTGGGAATTCCCGGGCGGCAAGGTCGAGCCCGGCGAGACGCCGGAAGATTGCCTCATCCGCGAGCTGAAGGAGGAACTCGACATAACTGTCAAGGTCGAGTGTTTGGCTCCGCTAACATTTGCATCACATCGTTATCCAGATTTTCACTTGTTGATGCCACTTTGGGTTTGCAGGCGCTGGTCGGGAACGATTTCGGCGCAAGAAGGCCAGTCGTTCAAGTGGGTGCGCGCCAAGGCCTTGCGTGATTATCCGATGCCGCCGGCGGACGAACCTCTTATCCCGCATCTGCAGGATCTGTTGTCGCCGTTCCAGCCGTCGTCCTAACTCTGGGGGCCAGGATGGCGAAACCGCAGTTGACGCGATTTGCCGACAGATCCCGCGCCTTTTGGGCCGACAGCACTGGCTCCACGGCGCTCGAATACGCGTTCATCGGTGCCATGGTGTCGGTCGCAATCATCGGCGGGCTGACGCTCCTCGGCTCGAGCGTCAATCAGAGCTGGAACTACGTTTCCAATACGGTCTCGTCGGCGATGAACCACTGAAGCGGTTGCCGGCCCGTTTCCCTTCCCCATCAATCGTCTTTGCCCGATCCGACGCGATGCTCGATGGCGTTCAGCGCGTCGGCGAGCCTCACCGTCGCCGATCCCGGCCGCGCCGGCTTCTGCTGGGTGTCGCTCGGCGCCCAGCCGAGGGCCGAGACGATGTGAAAGGTCGCCCGGATGCGGCCGTCCGGGTCGGAATGTCGCTCGGCGTAGATCTCGGCGGCCCTCAAGAAAAACCGGCGCGTGGCCGGTCGGCGCGACCGTTCGGCAAGGGGATTGCCGCCCCCCATGGCGCGCAAGTCGCGTAACAGCGCGAACATGTCCGAATAGCGCACCGTCAGCCGGTCGGAATCGGTGACCGGCAGGGCGAGCCCGGCGCGCTGCAGCAGCCCGCCCATGTCGCGCACGTCGACGAAGGGGGCGACGCGTGGCGACAGGCCACCCGTCAGCTCGATCTCGGCGCTGGCGAGGCTGTCGCGCAGTTCGCAGAGCGTGTCGCCGCCCAGCAGTGCCGCCATGAGGAGACCGTCGGAGCTAAGCGCGCGGCGGGCCTGGACGAGGACGCCCGGCAGGTCGTCGATCGTCTGCAGCGTCAACGCCGAAACAATCAGGTTGAGCGAGCCGGCGGCGAAGGGCAGGGCATCCTCGTGGCAGACGAGGTCGGCGCCGCCGGATCTGCCCCGGCCGAGCGCGGCTAGACCGTCGGCGCGGATGACACGTCCGACCTTCCCGGACGCCACGAGCATGTCGGCAACGTGGGATGTGGCGCCGCCGAGCGCGACCGCGACGTCGAAATGCCGCGTGACGACGGAGAGGCGCTCGGCGAGGTCGTCGACGACGCGGGCGATGAGGAAGTCCGCCCCCGCGACCTGGCGCTCGAGCGCGCGCCGGCGGCGGGTCGCGATCAGGCTGCGGTCGAACAGGTGCGGCTGGGTCATGCGAAAGGTCGGTCCGAGGCGTGGGGCGAAGATGGGCGGCGGACCGCTTGTAGCGGATCTGGCGGTCGACCTCCAAGGCTTTGCCGTCGATATGGCGCCCGGCGCGACGAAGTCCACGGCCAACTGCCTTGACGCCGTCTTGGCGGGATCGGCATTATTTGCGCCATGGACGAAGTGCCCGAAACCGTCCCCCTGTCCCGTCGCTTTCACCGGCTCGGCCACGGCCTGTGGCGGCGGGCGATCGACTGGGTCTTGCCGCCGGTCTGCGCGGCCTGTGGAGCGCCGGTCGCCGACCCGGAGGCGCTGTGCGGTGCCTGTTGGGGCGCGCTGCAGTTCATCGAACGGCCCTATTGCGAACGGCTCGGCATCCCCTTCGGCTATGATCTCGGGCCGGGAGCCTTGTCGGCCGAGGCGATTGCCAATCCACCGCCGTTCGGGCGGGCGCGTGCCGCAGTCATCTACGCCGGGCCGGCGCGGGACCTCATACATGCGCTGAAATACAACGACCGGCCCGAACTCGCGGGCCTCATCGGCCGCATGATGGCGCGGGCCGGCCACGAGATCCTCGCCGATGCCGACCTGCTCGTTCCGATCCCGTTGCACCGCTGGCGGCTGTTGACGCGCAAGTTCAATCAGTCCGCGCTGCTGGCCCAGGCGGTCGGCCGCGCGAGCGGCGTTGCCGTCGACCTCCACGCCCTCGAGCGTATCAAGGCGACGCGGCCGCAGGTGGGTCTGTCCGGACGCGACAGACAGGAAAATGTGCGCGGTGCCTTCCGCGTCGCTGCCGCCAATCAGATCCGCGTTGCCGGACGGCGGGTGGTTCTCGTCGACGATGCCTATACCACGGGGGCGACTATCGGCGCGGCGACGCGCGCGCTGCAACGTGCCGGGGTTGCTCAAGTCGACGTGCTGACGTTTGCCCGGGCCACACTCGACGGTGCCATCGGCACCTGACGGCAAGCGGCTCCGTGGGGTTGCCGCAGGCCGAACGATCGCTATATCAGATGCGATTTGCGTTTCACGCCGGGAAGATGCTGGTGCGAGGCCGCGCCGAAAAAGGGGTCGAAATGGCCGAAGTCGTCATCTACACGCGGGATTTTTGCGGCTACTGCAGCGCGGCCAAGTCGCTGTTGCAGAAGAAGGGCGTTCAGTTCGAGGAGAAGAACGCCAGTTCCGAGCCGGCGTTTCGCGCCGAGATGATACAGCGTTCGGGGCGCAGCACCTTCCCGCAGATCTTCGTCGGAACGACGCATGTCGGCGGCTGCGACGACCTCTACGGGCTCGATGCCGTCGGCGGGCTCGATCCACTGTTGGCCAGGTGAGCCTGCCGGGCGTATCCTGGTCCCGTCCGCAGCCGATGCCGGATGCGATCGACCGCAACGTGCCGACCCGAGATCCTTCGAATGACCCAGTTCCGTGCCGCCCTCGTCCAAATGCGTTCCGCCCGTGCGGTCGAACCTAATATCGCGGCGGCCGAGGCGCTCATCCGTGAGGCTGCGGGCAAGGGCGCCCAATACGTTCAGACGCCGGAAAACACCAATATCATGGAGCCGGACGCGGAGAAGCTGTTCGGCGCGCTCGTGCCGGAGAGCGAAGACCCGACGCTCGCCCGGCTCAGGGCCGTGGCGGCCGAACTCGGCATCTTTCTGCATATCGGCTCGCTCGCCATCCGCGAGACGGCAACAAAGGCCGCCAACCGCGCCTTCCTGATCGCCCCGGACGGGGCGGTCGTGGCGCGCTACGACAAGATCCACCTGTTCGACGTCAATCTTGCCAATGGCGAGAGCTACCTGGAGAGCGAGCGGGTCAGGCCCGGTGCCGAGGCCGTCACCTACGATCTTCCTTTCGGGCGGCTGGGCTTCGCCGTCTGCTACGACATGCGCTTTCCGCAGCTCTTCCGCGCGTTGTCGCAACAGGGTGGCGCCGAGATCCTGACCGCCCCCGCGGCCTTCACCAAGACGACCGGCGAGGCGCATTGGCACGTGCTGCTGCGCGCCCGCGCCATCGAGAACGGCGCCTTCGTGCTGGCCGCCGCGCAGGGCGGCACGCATGAGACCGGGCGGCAGACGTTCGGCCATTCGATCGTCATCGATCCCTGGGGTCGGGTGATCGCGGAGGCGGGCACCGAGCCATGCGTCATCACTGCTGACATCGATACCGCTGAAGTCGCCCTCGTGCGCGGTCGCATTCCGGCCCTCAAGCATGACCGGCCGTTCGCGCCGCCGACGCTGGCGGCGTCCTTCAGAGGCGCTGCAGAATGATCCGCTACATGCTCATCTGCTCGGCCGAGCACGAGTTCGAGAGTTGGTTTCGGTCGTCGGCGGATTTCGAGGGGCAGAAGACGGCGCGCCTGTTGACCTGCCCGGTGTGCGGCTCGGCGCAAGTCGAGCGGGCGTTGATGACGCCGAAGATCGTTTCCGGGCGTGCCCGCGCCGGCGAGGAGACGCAGACCGCACCGAAGGAAGCGCCGGCGCCGGCCGGGGTGCCGCAACCGATGGTGCTTGCCGATCCGGCGCGCGCCGCGCTCATCGAGGCGATGGCTGAAATCCGCAAGAAGGTGATGGAGACGGCGGACTATGTCGGCGACCAGTTCGCCGAGGAGGCGCGCAAGATCCACTACGGCGAGGTTGAGCGCCACGGCATCTACGGTGAGGCAACCAACGAAGAGGCGCGCGATCTGCTCGAAGAGGGAATCGAAGTGCATGCTCTGCCGGTGCTGCCCGCCGATCGCAATTGAAGCTTGCGTCTGCGATGCGATATCTTCGCCCGGCGCCGTGATATGACGGAAGGCAGGGATCGGCAGGCGACCGCGGAGACGGGCGCCAAGGTCGGTCTGAACAAGCGGGACTGCGGGCTCGGGGTGTTTCCCGATCGTCAGGTGACTTCATCTGATCGGGCGACGGTCCACCCCGTGGTGACGCCGAGGGAAGGAATTGATGCTGCACACCGCCTGGCCGCCGCGTCCGTCTGCCGATGGGGCCGAATCCATGGGGCCTGAACTGAGTCGCCGACCGAGGAGCATCCGCCGCATCATCTGGAATGCCCTCTACTGGGGGCTGCTGCGCAACGAATCCTTCGCGCACGCGTCCAACATCGCCTTCGCCATCCTGTTTTCGCTGTTCCCGTTCCTGATCCTCATCACCGGCATCGCCGGCCTGTGGGGTGGCGAGGACATCGTCAAGGCGGCGGAGCAGGGCACCGGCGGGGTCTTCTCCGTCCTGCCGGAGGAGATCAGTAAGATCCTGCGGCCAGAGGTTTCGGCCGTGCTGACCGGCTCGCAGACCCGGGTGGTGACGGTCGGCTCGGTGTTGCTGGTGATCATCGTCACCGGTCTAGTCGAAAGCCTGCGCATGGGGCTCAACTACGCCTATCGCGCCTACGACAGCCGCAATTTCCTCATCCGCCGGCTGGAGGGAACCTTCTTCATGCTGCTCGGCGGCGTGATGATTCTCGGGCTCGGCTTTCTCGTCGTCGTGCTGCCGGTGGTGTGGGACTTCCTGCTGCCGCGTGCACCGGATCTGGCCCCCTACTATTCGTATTTCAACCGGCTGCCGCTTCTGTTCTTCACGCTCGGCGTGGTGCTTTTCGTGCTGGCGGCGCATCTTTGGCTGCCGGCACGGCGGCAGACGCTATCTACAGTAATCCCAGGCGTTCTGGTGACGCTTGCGTTGTGGTTCGCCACAGGATGGATATTCTCATACTATATGTCTCATTTTTCTAGTTATACGCGAACTTACGCGGGATTAGCGGGAGTGATCGCGTCGATGATTTTCTTTTATATTATAGGTCTGATCTTTCTGTTCGGCGCTGAAATCAACAATGCCCTGATTGCAGACACGGCAGATGGCTCTATCGACGAATAGAATATTCGAGATTGACTCGCGAAGTCAGCCTTCGAAGTTCTCGCATTGTTGCTGCACATGGTGGCGTACCGATCGTTGTTATGCCTAGTCCTCATTGGGTAACGTCGAATAGCACGCGCAATGATTGAAACTACATCTCACGATTAATTGTCTCTGCCTGGAAAAAGACATATTCTCCGCCGCTGTCGCGTCCATGGCGTTCGCCTTTTGCGACGGAATAGGCCTTGATGTCGAAGATCGATCAGAAATTGATGTTCGAAGCGGCGGAGGCTATCTATTCAACAGCCTTCGATGGCAACGCTTGGCAGCAACTGTTGGACGTCCTGGTGAACTATAACCGGGAGTTGCGAACAGTTTTGCAGTATCGCGACTCCGGATTCCAGGTGCGGCCGCGAAATCTGATTCGCGGATACTCACCTGAATTCATAGAATCCTACATCCGTTACTACAACGACCACGATCGTTCGACGCCAATCATGCGGACGTCTGCCGTTGGCCAAGTGTTCAACAATGCCGAGCGGGCCAAGGCGGTCGGTTTCTTCGGATCCGAGTTCTACCATGACTGGATCCGGCCGCAGGACGACATCGGCCGCGCGCTGGGCGTCGTTCTATCGCGCGATGAGGCCGGCCTGTGGTTCCTCGCCGGCCATCTGCCGTTCGGACAGGAAGGCAGTCTGGCGGAGACGACCTTTGCCACCATCGAAGCGCTGACGCCGCTTCTCGTCAGAGCAGCTCGCCTGTCCACCCAGATGGCGGCCGAGGCATCGGCGTACGCGCCGGCAGCGGCGCTGCTCGACCAATTGGTCAGTGCGGTGTGCTGTGTCGATCGCAAGGGCCGGCTCGTCTACGCCAATCTCGCCGGCGAGCGGCTGATCAAGCAGGGCGACGTCGTCCGCACCGGCGTCGACGGGCGGATGCGCTTCATCGATCCTGCCGCCGAGATCGCTTATGCCAATGCCCGTCTCTGTGGCGGGCGAGAAGCGGTAGGGCAAGGTACGCAGTTCTTCGCGGTCCCCTCGCCGTTGCGCGATCGCATCCTGTCGGTCGCCGTCACCCCCTACCAGCCGCGGGCGCGCACCGGCTTTGCCGCCCGCTCCGGCGACGAGGGGACGACACTGGTGATGATCACCGATCCGAACGCCATGCCGGTGCCGCCGATCGCGCTCTTGAGGCAGACCTACGGATTGACGCCGGCGGAGGCCTCGGTTGCCGAACAGCTGGCGGCTGGCCTGACGCCACAGGACATCGCCGAGGGCGGCGGCATCAAAACGTCGACCGTCCGCAGCCAGATGAAGGCCTTGATGGTGAAGATGGGGGCGAAGCGGCAGAGCGACGTGGTGCGCATCGTGCTCGGGCTTGCCGGCGGCTTCAATCTCGGCCGGACGCGCATGGCGCCGTGACGCCCGGTCAGAACCGGCGATGGGCGATGAAGCGGGCGGTTTCCACCAGCATGTCGGCGCGGGTCCCGAGCGGGGCGAGCGTCGTTTCGGCTTGGCGCGTCAGTCGCTCGAGTTCGGCGTGGAGACCGGCCGTTCCGAGGCGGCCCCATAGCGTCGCCTTGCCCTTGGCGGCATCCTTGCCGGTCGCCTTGCCGGCTGCCTCCGGCGCACTTTCGACATCGATCAGATCGTCGGCCATCTGGAAGGCTTCGCCGATCAGCCGGCCGAAACGGCGCATCATGTCGCGTCCTGCCGTATCGGCGCCGGCGACGATGGCGCCGGCCTCGCAGGAAAAGGTGAGGAGGGCGCCGGTCTTCATCGCCTGCAGGCGGCGGATATCGGGCTCGGCGAGTTCGAGCGGCCGACCGTCGGCGGCATAGCGACCCTCGGCGGCGAGATCGAGCATTTGTCCGCCGACCATGCCGCCGAGGCCGGAGGCACGCGCCAGCCCGGTGACAAGCGCCAGCCGGGTCCGGGCATCGCCGATCGCCTCGGCGTCGGCCAGGATCTCGAAGGCGTGGGTCAACAGCGCGTCGCCGGCGAGGATGGCGGTCGCCTCGTCGAAGGCGCGATGCACTGTCGGCCGTCCGCGCCTCAGCGCGTCGTCGTCCATCGCCGGCAGATCGTCGTGCACGAGGCTGTAGCAATGGACTAGTTCAACGGCTGCTGCTGCCGCGAGCCTGCCGTCGGCAGCGGGGCCGTCGGCGGCAGCGCCGAAAGCCTCTGCACTCTCGATGAGGAGGAATGGCCGTAGCCGCTTGCCGCCATCCAGCGTCGCATGGCGCATGGCGGCCAACAGCCGTTCGGGGCGCGCCGTCTCGCCCGGCCGCACCTCGGCATCGAGCAGCCGCTCGAGCACGGCCTCGATACGGGCGGCGGTGGCGGCGAGGCGCGTCTGAAAGAGCGAGGAGGCAATCGGAGGAACGGTCATCGGCGGAGCGGGCTCTGGACTGGCGGATGTGGCCGGCGCGCGCAGGCGCGCATGCTCTAGCCGAAACCTCTGGCGAGGTCGAGAGCGCGCTGACGACACAGGTTTTCGCCGGACACATGAAAATCCGGCAAAGGGACTGGTCAAGCCTGCGGCTTTTCTGTATAAGCCCGGCCATTCCGCCTTTATCGATGCATTCTGGCCGGCAAGCTCTGGCAAGGAAGTGGCGTCGCATGACGGCTTATCGGATCATACCACGGCGGCCGGCCATTCGTGAACGCGGCGCCGCGACGACCTAGGGAGTTTATGCGATGGCCGTTCCGAAAAGAAAGACCTCGCGCATGAAGCGTGGATTTCGCCGCTCGGCAGACGCGCTGAAGGCGCCGACCTACGTCGAGGACAAGGATTCCGGCGAACTGCGCCGCCCGCATCACATCGACCTGAAGACGGGGATGTATCGGGGCAAGCAGATCCTGGAACCCAAGAGCGACGTCTGACCACCCGATCGGACGCTCTCGGGCGCTCGCGTGGGACACAATGAATTCGGCCGGTGAATGATCGCCGGCCTTTTTCGTTTCGTCGCCGTCATGTAGGCTCGCCGCCGATCCGCCGACGCCGGCCGGCTATTGCACTGGCGAGGCGACGTGCGGGTTGTCGTCGAGTAGCGGCGAGGCCGCGGCAGACACATCGGGGATATTGTCATGCGCAGATATTTGCAGCTCATTCCGCTCACGCTCATTCCGCTCATTGTCTACCTGATCGTCGCCTTCCTGGCGCCCACGGCAGGTGCCGGCGATACGCGCATCTGGGACGATGCAAGCTTCACCATGACAATGCTGTCTGGCGGCAAGTTCACGATGCAGTGGCAGCACGTGCTGCTGTCGTTCTCGCTGATCTTCCTCTTCATCGAGATTCTGAAGGCGACTCGTCAGTCGACTCAGGAAATCTACGATCATATGCTGTCGATGATCGCCTTCATCATCTATCTGGTGCTGTTCATCACGGTGGCGCGTTGTTCGCATGCCGTGTTCTTCATCTTGATGGTGATCTCGTTGATCGATGTCGTCTCCGGCTTCCTGGTCTCCATGGTAGCGGGACGTCGCTCGCTGCAGGTCGAGAACGGCACCGGACTGTGATCGTGCCGCGCGGCGTCTGTCGCGCTTTCGCCGTACAGGGGCGCGGTGCCTGCCGCGCCCTGACCCCGACCGTGCGGTCCCGCGCCACGCGGTGATCGTGGCACGGCCACGCGCCGTGCGTCTAGCGTCACGCACGGCCACGCGCCGTACGCCTAGTCGTCAGGCACGGCCGCAAGCCGTGCCGGCAGTCCACACTGGAGCGGACTCATGCGAGACCTGCAGTTGCCGGGGCGTTCACCCGTCTATGCCAGCGAGGCGCTCGCCGCCACATCGCATCCGCTGGCGACCGCTGCCGCCGTCGACTGCCTGAGACAGGGCGGCAATGCGGTCGACGCGGCCGTGACGGCAGCCTTCGTGTTGGCGGTCGTCGAGCCGGCAATGACCGGCATCGGTGGCGACTGCTTCGCCATCGTCGGCACTCCCGACGGCCAGTTGCATGGGCTCAACGGTTCCGGCCGGGCGGCCAAGGCTGCTGCGACCGGGTGGTATGTCGAGCGCGGCATCGCGGCGATCGACCCCTATACGGCGCATGCCGTCACGGTGCCGGGAGCGGTCGCTGGTTTCGATCGGCTCATCCGTCGCTTCGGCCGGCGCGGGCTGGCCGAGGCGGTGGCGCCGGCCATCCACTATGCCGAGGCTGGCCATGCCGTCGCCCCGCGCGTTGCCACCGACTGGGCAGGCGCCGTCGGACTTCTATCCAGGGATGCCGGCGCGGCGAAGCACTATCTGCCGGGCGGCAAGGCGCCCGGGGTCGGCGACGTCGTGCGGTATCCGGCGCTTGCCCGCACGTTGAAACTGATCGCGGAGAAGGGTGCTGCCGGCTTCTATGAAGGTGAGGTGGCCGAGGACATGGTGGCGACGCTTGCCGCCAAGGGCGGGCTGCTCACAACAGACGATTTCGCGGCAGCCCGAGCCGACGATTTCGTGCCGGTGTCGGCCGGCTATCGCGACTGGGAGCTCGCGGAATTGCCGCCCAACGGCCAGGGCATCATCGCGCTCATCATCACCAACATTCTGAAGCAGTTCGACATCGCCCGGCTCGACCCGAACGGGCCGGAGCGGCTGCACCTCGAAATCGAGGCGGCGCGTCTCGCCTATGCTTGCCGCGACGCCTATCTTGCCGATCCCACCCATATGACCGTGCCGGTCGGGGCGCTGATCTCGGACGCCTTCGCCGCCGGGCTCGCCGCCCGCATCGATCCGGCACACCGGCTCGCCGACGTGACGCCCGGACCTGTGCCAAATTCGGACACGGTGTATCTGACCGTCGTCGACCGCGATCGGCTGGCGGTATCGCTGATCTTCTCCATCTTCCACACCTTCGGCTCCGGCATCGCCACTGAGAAGACCGGCGTCTTGTTGCAGAACCGCGGTGCCTGCTTCGTCGTCGCGCCCGGACACCCCAATACGATCGATTCGGCGAAACGCCCGATGCACACGATCATTCCGGCGTTCGGCCTCAAGGCTGGCCGGCCGACGCTTGCCTTCGGCGTCATGGGCGGCGCCTACCAGGCCGCCGGTCACGCACACGTGTTCACCAATCTGGTCGATTTCGGCATGGACGTGCAGGAGGCGATCGACGCTCCAAGGCTGTTCTGGGCGGCTGACGGCAAGACGCTCAACGCCGAACGGGGCCTGTCGGAGGCGACAGTCGCCGGACTCGCCGCGCGCGGCCACAGCGTACAGCGCTCGCCCGAGCCGATCGGCGGGTCACAAGCAATCCTCATCGACTGGCAGCGCGGTGTGCTGGTCGGCGGTTCGGATCCGCGCAAGGACGGGTTGGCGCTCGGCTATTGAGGGCGGCCGTCGGATCGAAGCGGTGCCACCAACTCGGTTGTCATCCCCGGCCGCGCCATCGCCGATGGCTGAGGATCCTTAAGTCCCCCAATTTCGGCCGTCAGGATCCCGTCTCCCGGCCATGCGCGACGTTGCTGCCCGGGGATGACAAACCGATGCGCCGGTCAGGCGATCTTCGAGATCAGGAAGCCGACGGGCAGGTCGGCGAGCCGGTCGCGGGCCAGAAGATAGGTGACCGCGGCGGAGTTGGCGGCGAGGCGGTTGGCGGCCGACAGGTTGTCGTTGGCAAAGTCCTGGGCCAGAAACGGCGTATGGGCGCCGAACGTCGGGGCGTGCGGGCCGGAGAGCGCGCCGGCGGCTGCGCTTGCCGTGGTCTCCCGGTTGGTCGAGGCGGTAGTACGAGCGTCGGGGGAGGGGAGAACGCGGCGGGGTCCGGAAATCCGCGAAACCGGTGCGATACTCAGCATCTTGGCGACCCCTCTGACTGTCCCGAATTGGGACGACGATTAACAACTCGTCAAGAGAGATGCAGTTCCAAGGCCAGCCGGCCGGGCGCAAGTGCCCGGGCTCCGGGGGATTTCACGGTTTCATGAACGGTTAGGGTTACCGGCGCTCAAGCGTTCCGCCTTGAAGGCGCCGTGCGTCTGGCCGGCTCAATCGACCGGCTGCGGGCCGTCGTAGCCTTCGATGATGATCAGGTCGGCGGTCGACACCGCCTCGCGGATGGCCTTGGCCTTCTGGTATTCGGGCGATTCGTAGCAGGCGACTGCCGTCTGGTAGTCGGCGAACTCGATGACGATGTGGCGGGCGGCGAACGCCCCTTCCATCACGTTGCCCTTGCCGGCGCGCACGACGAAGCGAGCGCCGAACTTCTTGAACGGTTCGGCGTTGGCCACGAGATAGCCCTTGTAGCCCTCGTGGTCGGAGACATCGATATGGGCGATCCAATAGGCCTTGGGCATGGCGGTGAGCTCTCGCGGCTGCTTCGGTGCCGGAGTGAATACCGCCGGGGTGAACCCGGCGCAATCGGGAAGCGGAGGTAGGCATTGGTGCGCGAGGCAACGCCGTAACACCATCAGCCTTCGTCATTGCGAGCGAAGCGAAGCAATCCAGAAAGCCAAAGGAGAAGACTGGATTGCTTCGCTTCGCTCGCAATGACGGAAACCGGTCGTCGGGATCATGCTGGCCGGAGGGCCCTCAATCCCCGCCGACCAGGATCTCGCGCTTGCCCTGCTGGTTGGGCGCCGAGAGGATGCCTTCCTTCTCCATCCGCTCGATCAGCGAGGCGGCGCGGTTGTAGCCGATCTGCAGACGGCGCTGCACGTAGGAGGTGGACGGCTTCTTGTCGCGGAGCACCACGGCGACGGCCTTGTCGTAGAGATCGGCCGATTCCTCCAGGCCGCCGGCATCGCCCTCGCTGGCCTCTTCCTCGTCGCCGGCGGTGATGACGTCGAGATACTGCGGCGCGCCCTGTTTCTTCAGGTGGGCGACGATCTTCTCGACTTCGGAATCCGAGACGAACGGTCCGTGCACGCGCTGGATGCGGCCGCCGCCGGCCATGTACAGCATGTCGCCTTGGCCGAGGAGCTGCTCGGCGCCCTGTTCGGCCAGAATCGTGCGGCTGTCGATCTTGGAGGTGACCTGGAAGGAGATGCGGGTCGGGAAGTTGGCCTTGATAGTGCCGGTGATGACGTCGACCGAGGGGCGCTGCGTCGCCATGACGATGTGGATGCCGGCGGCGCGGGCCATCTGCGCCAGCCGCTGGATGGCGCCTTCGATCTCCTTGCCGGCGACCATCATCAGGTCGGCCATCTCGTCGACGAGAACGACGATGTAGGGGATCGGTTCGAGCGCCAGTTCCTCCTGCTCGAAGATCGGTTCGCCGGTCAGGCGATGGAAACCGGTCTGCACCTCGCGGGTCAGCACTTCGCCGCGGGCATTCGCCTCCATCACGCGGGCATTGAAGCCGTCGATGTTGCGGACGCCGAGCTTCGACATCTTCTTGTAGCGGTCCTCCATCTCGCGGACCGTCCACTTCAAGGCGACGACCGCCTTCTTCGGATCGGTGACGACGGGGCAGAGGAGATGCGGAATGCCGTCATAGACGGAGAGTTCCAGCATCTTCGGATCGATCATGATCAGTTTGCACTGCTGTGGCGTCAGCCGGTACAGCAGTGACAGGATCATGGTGTTGATGGCGACCGACTTGCCGGAACCGGTGGTGCCGGCGACAAGAAGATGCGGCATGCGGGCGAGATCGACGATCACCGGCTCGCCGCCGATGGTTTTCCCCAGACAGAAGGCGAGCTTGTGCTTGGTCGCGCCGAATTCTGGCGTGGCCAGGAGTTCACGCAAGAAAACCGTCTCACGGCGCTGGTTCGGCAGTTCGATGCCGATGACGTTGCGGCCGGGGATGACGGCGACGCGGGCGGAGATCGCGCTCATCGAGCGAGCGATGTCGTCGGCCAGCCCGATGACGCGCGAGGATTTGACGCCGGCGGCGGGTTCGAGCTCGTAGAGGGTGACGACCGGGCCGGGCCGGACATGCACGATCTCGCCTTTGATGCCGAAGTCTTCCAGCACGCCTTCCAGGATGCCGGCGTTGCCTTCGAGCACTTCCTCGGAGAGTTCGGTGTTGGGTCCGAGCCGCGGCGGTTCAGCGAGATAGGAAAGGGACGGCAGCTGATAGCCGTGCTGGGCGGGACCCTGCGCCTCCATGCGGCCGCCAGGGCGCTTCTCCTGCTGGATCGGCTTCGGCTGGGCGCCGACCGCGACGCGACGGTCGTTCCCGGTCGGGGCCGTCGGCTGCGGCTCGGGCCGCAGGCGTTCGGAGGACGGCACCGGCTCGTCGACCTCGTCGATGGCTTCTTCCTCGAATTCGGCGAGATGCTCCTTGGCGCGCTGCAGGCGCAATTCCTCGTGCAGGCGGGAGGTCTGGTGCGGGGAGTAAGATGACGGGATCTCGCCGTCGAGCGTCTCGTCGTAGTCGTCCACTTCCTCGCGGGGGCGGCTCGGCGGCGTGGCGACGCGCACGCGCGGACTGGCGTTTTCAAACGACGGCTCCTGCCGACCGCGCATGACGACGCGACGCGGTCCGAGGTCGTCGTCCATGTCGTCATCGTAGCGGGGTGCGGGGCGTCGTCCGGCGCCCGGACGACCGTAGCCGCGAGCATCGAGATTGGCCGTGCGGCGGGAGATGAGCCGCATCACGTTGGCGCGAGCGATCAGCGCCCAATGGTGCAGATGCGCCATCACCATGTCGAAGCGACCGGTGCGTTCGCCCTCGTCCTCATCGTCGACTTCGACGGCGCGGCGGCGGGCATCGGCGGCGGGCGCCGGGGTGCGTGTTGCCGGACCGCGAAGGGCGATGACGAAGGCGCAGATGGCGAAGATGCCGAACACCAGTCCACCGACCAGGCGACCGTTGTCCTGGCTGCCGAAGGCGGCGACGGGAAGCTTCAGGATCATGTCGCCGATGACGCCGCCGAGGCCGACGGGCAGCGGCCAACCGGCGGGAATGGACAGGCTCGCCAGCGCGGCGGCCGCGCCGAACGTGCCGGCGGCCCAGGCGGTGCCGCGGCCACGGGTGAGCCCGTGCCGGCCCGAGGCGATCAGGCGCCAGCCGGTGGCGATCGCCGGGACGAGCGCGAGCGCGGAGGCCAGGCCGAGCAGTTGCATAGCGAAGTCCGCGAGGACTGCGCCGGGATAGCCGAGCCGGTTTCTGACCACGGCGGATGTGGCATGACTGAGGCTGGGGTCGGCGGCCGACCAGGTGGCAAGTGCCAGGGCGAGCGCGATCGTGATCGCGATGACGCCGAAGCCGACCAGGCCCGCAACGTTTCGTGCGATCACCCGCCTCATGTCCGGTTCGTCGCCGTAATGGGGGGCGGCGGCCAATCGCGACTGACGCATCTCTCGTTCTTCCCTCACTCGAAACGACTTCAAGCCAATGTTCCGACCAGCCGGGCGAAGGCCTCGGTGGTCGCGTCAAGTCCGTCGACCAGGGCAAGCCGGATATAGGCATCGCCCGGGTTGTGGCCGGTGTCGTCGGTCGCCGCCAGGTATCCGCCCGGTACGACCCTGACCCCGGCCTCGCGCCACAGTTTCAACGTCACCGCCTCGCCGCCGCCGAAGCGGGCGACGTCGAGCCAGAGGAAGAAGCCGCCCGGCGGCGTGATGTTGCCGAAGAGAGGCGACAGCATCCGTTCCGCCGCCTCGAATTTTGCATTGTAGAGCCGGCGATTGTCCTCGACGTGCGCCTCGTCGCCTAAGACCGCGGCGGCGACCGCCTGGATCGGCAACGGCACCTGCGGCGCCGCCATGTTGCGAAAGCCGGTCCAGCGCCGGATGAACGCCGGATCGCCGGCAACGAAGCCGCACCTCAAGCCCGGCAGGTTGGAGCGCTTCGACAAGGAGTTGAAGGCAAGCACATGATCGAAGCCGCCGAGCGACTTCGCCGCTTCGAGAACGCCGGAAGGCGGCGTCAGGCGGTAGATCTCCGAGTAGCACTCGTCGGCGAAGAGGAAGAAGCCGTGCTGACGCGCCAGCCGGATCAGCGTCCGCCATGCGTCGAGCGAGGCGACGGCGCCTTGCGGATTGGCAGGCGAGGCGAAATAACAGGCAATCGCGCGGTCGAGCAGCTCGGGCGCCACCGCCTCGAGGTCGGGCAGGAAGCCGGTGCTGCTATCTGCCGGCAGCATCACCGGCGTCGCTCCGGCCGCGGTGCAGCCGGCGGCATAGGCCTGGTAGAATGGATTGGGCAGAAGCACGACGGGATCGGCGACTGCTTTGCTGCAGGTCATCCGCGCCTCGATTGCCGCATAGAACAGACCCTCGCGCGAGCCGTTCAACGGCAGGATCATCGTCGCCGGATCGATGGCGCCGTCGAGGCCATAGCGGCGGTCGAGCCAGGCCGCGACGGCCGCGCGGAACGCATCGGTGCCCTTGATCGGCGGATATCTGCCGAAATCGGCGATCGCCGAAGCCAGAACCGGGGCGACGATCGCCGGCACGGCATGGCGCGGCTCACCCACCGTCAGATTGATGGCGGCGGCGCCTGGGGCGATGCCTTCGAGGAGATCGTTGAGCCTGGCGAAAGGCGAAACGAAAGTCGGGGCTGAGGCGGATGCTCGACTGGTCAAGACGGATGTCCGTTGTTCGATACAGAAATCGACCCTAAGGCCGACGGGTTAAGGGGCTGCTAACCAAGCGGGTGGACGGTGGCACTGCAAGGATTTGCAGCCCATGTTGCGGCGTTCGCACGACTGTCGCGTAAGCGCTTCAGAAGTCAAAGAAAGAGGCAGCGCGCCGAGCGATCGGCGGTTGCCACCTCTTTCAGGTTCGATATGATCGCTCATGTTGCGGCGCATCGACGCCAATGGATTGCCGGAGATCGAAGCTTATGACCGACCTGACCGAAACGCCGGAAGCCACCACGACCGATGCCGCCGCCGGGGGCCTGACCCCGTCGATTGACCCAGTTGCCTCGTTCCGGTCGCTCATCCTGGACAAGCTGAAGTATCTTGTGGGCAAGACCGTCGGAACGGCAAGCGATCGGGACTGGTTCATCGCCGTGGCGCTTGCCACGCGCGATCGCGTTGTCGACCGCTGGATGTCGTCGACCGGCGACACCTACTCCCGCGACCGCAAGCGCGTCTATTACCTCAGCCTCGAATTCCTGATCGGGCGCCTTCTCGGCGACAGTCTCAACAATCTCGAGATGACGGAAGTGGCGCGTCAGGCGCTGTCGAGCTTCGGCGTCGATCTCGACCGGTTGCGCCAGGTCGAGCCGGATGCTGCTCTCGGCAACGGCGGTCTCGGGCGTCTGGCCGCCTGTTTCATGGAATCGATGGCGACCCTGTCGATCGCCGCCCACGGCTATGGCATCCGCTACGACCACGGCCTGTTCCGCCAGCGCATCAAGGACGGCTGGCAGCTCGAATATCCCGAGGACTGGCTGGCGTTCGGCACGCCCTGGGAGTTCGCCCGACCCGAGGTCGATTATTCGGTCGGCTTCGGCGGCCATGTCGATGCGATCCAGAAGTCGGACGGCACGGTTGAGCACGTCTGGCGCCCGGCCGAGACGGTCGAGGCGGTCGCCTACGACACGCCGATCACTGGCTGGCGCGGCAAGCACGTCAATACGCTAAGGTTGTGGTCGGCACGCGCTGCCGATCCGATCCGGCTCGATGCTTTCAATCAGGGTGACCACGTCGGCGCGCTCGCCGCGCGGGTCAAGGCGGAAGCCATCTCCAAGGTGCTCTATCCGAGCGACGCCACGCCGGCGGGCGAGGAATTGCGGCTCCGGCAGGAATATTTCTTCGTCTCGGCGTCGCTGCAGGATCTGATCCGCCGTCACATGCAGGTCCACGACGACATCCGCACCTTGGCCGACAAGGCGGCGATCCAGCTGAACGACACGCATCCGGCCATCGCCGTCGTCGAGATGATGCGTCTCTTCGTCGATTTGCACGAGATCGAATGGGCGGAAGCCTGGGAGCTGACCAACCGGATCTTCTCCTACACCAACCATACGCTCCTGCCTGAGGCACTTGAGACCTGGCCGGTGCCGCTGATGGAGCGGCTGTTGCCGCGCCATATGCAGATCATCTATCTGATCAACGCTTTGAACCTTGATTCGATGCGCAAGGCGGGCATCACCGACGGGGCGACGCTGTCGGGCCTGTCGCTGATCGACGAAGGCCAGGGGCGGCGCGTGCGCATGGGCCATCTCGCTTTCATCGGCTCGCACAAGGTCAACGGCGTGTCGGCGCTGCACTCCGACCTGTTGAAGGTCACGGTGTTCCGCGACCTGAACAAGCTCTATCCCGATCGCATCACCAACAAGACCAACGGCATCACCTTCCGGCGCTGGCTGCAGCAGGCCAATCCCGGGCTGTCGCGGGCCATTGTCGACACCATCGGGCCGCGAGTGCTCGACGACGAGCGCGAACTGGTCAAGCTCGCGGCGCATGCGGGCGACTCGTCGCTGCAGAGTCGGTTCGCCGAAGTCCGCCGCTCCAAGAAATCGGCGCTCAGCCAGGTGATTCTGGAGCGGCTGGGAGTGAAGGTCGATCCGGACGCGCTGTTCGACGTGCACGTCAAGCGCATCCACGAGTACAAGCGGCAGCTCCTCAACATCATGGAGACGATCGCCGTCTACGAGGAGATCCGCTCGCAACCAACGCGCGACTGGTTGCCGCGGGTGAAGATATTTGCCGGCAAGGCGGCTGCGAGCTACCATCAGGCCAAGCTGATCATCAAGCTGATCAATGACGTGGCCAAGGTGGTCAATTCCGATCCGACGGTGCGCGGACTGCTGAAGGTCGTGTTCCTGCCCAACTACAACGTCAGTCTCGCCGAGCAGATCATCCCGGCCGCCGACTTGAGCGAGCAGATCTCGACGGCGGGCATGGAGGCTTCGGGCACCGGCAACATGAAGTTCGCGCTGAACGGCGCGCTCACCATGGGCACGCTCGATGGCGCCAACGTCGAAATCCGCGAACATGTCGGGGCCGAGAACATCTTCATCTTCGGCCTGACCGCCGAAGAGGTCGACGCCCGGCGGCGCCAGGGCATCGACGCGCGCGCCAATATCGCGGCGTCGTCGCGGCTGAAAGAGGTGATCGACGCCATCTCCTCGGGCGTTTTCTCCCCCGGAGAGCCCGACCGCTTCAAGGGGTTGACCGATGCTCTTACGTACCACGACTATTTCATGGTCACATCGGATTTCGACTCCTATTATGCCGCCCAGCGGTCGGTCTACCGGCTGTGGCGCAACAAGACGGCCTGGTGGAAGGCCGGTATCCTGAACACGGCGAACACGGGCTGGTTCTCATCCGACCGTACTATTTCGGAGTATGCGGAGGAGATCTGGAACGTGCCGGTATCAAGGCTATGATGCCGTGCAAGGCACCGGGATTCTAGTCCGGGCGAAAGGGAGGAACCATGGCGCAAGAGGTCATTACGACCCCGGCGGACGTCGCATTGATTGTGGCCGCTCGCCATAAGGATCCCTTCTCGTTGCTGGGGCCGCACGCTATCGCTGGCGGCCTGGTGATCCGGGCCTTTGTGCCCGGCGCCAAAACGCTGGAGGTCATCCCGGACAGTGCTGCGCCGAGCTTGGGCTTGACGCGAATCGATGACGCCGGTCTGTTCGAGGGCGTGCTCAAAGGGGCTGCGCTCCCGTTCAGCTATCGTCTGCGCGCCACCAATTCCGGCGGCGTGTGGGAATTGCGCGACGCCTACGCCTTCGGGCCGGTGCTCGGGGAGGTCGACGACTATCTCCTGATCGAGGGGACGCACCGCACGCTGTACGAGCGGCTCGGGGCGCACCCGATGCGGCACGAGGGCGTCGACGGTGTTGCCTTCGCCGTCTGGGCACCGAATGCGACGCGCGTCTCCGTTGTCGGCGACTTCAACGGCTGGGACGGCCGGCCGCACCAGATGCGCAAGCGCGTCGATTCCGGGCTCTGGGAGATCTTCATCCCCGACATCGGCGAGGGCGCGGTCTACAAGTACGAGATCGTCAGCCGCGACGGCACGCTGCAACCGCTGAAAGCCGATCCCTTCGGCTTTGGCGCCGAACTCAGGCCTTCGACCGCCTCGATCGTCACCAAGGTCGACGGTTTCGACTGGCACGACGACGCGCATCGCGCCCATTGGCGTGCCCAGGACCCGCGCCGCGTACCGCTCTCGGCTTACGAGGTGCACCTCGGCTCGTGGATGCGGGGCGACGGCCCCGACGGCGGTCGGTTCCTCAGTTGGGATGAACTGGCCGACAAACTGGTCGGCTACGCCACCCACATGGGCTTCACCCATCTCGAGCTCTTGCCCGTCTCGGAGCATCCGCTCGATGCCTCGTGGGGCTATCAGCCGATCGGGCTGTTTGCTCCGACCCGACGCTTCGGCGATGCGGCTGGCTTTGCCCGTTTTGTCGACGCGGCGCATTGCGCCGGGCTCGGCATCATTCTCGACTGGGTGCCGGCGCATTTCCCCACCGACATTCATGGGCTGGCGCATTTCGACGGCGAGGCGCTCTACGAGAACGCTGATCCGCGCAAGGGCTTCCAGCCGGACTGGAACACGGCGATCTACGACTACGGCCGGCGCGAGGTGGGCAATGTGCTCGCCGCCAACGCGCTGTTCTGGCTCGATCGCTACCATGTCGACGGCTTGCGCGTCGATGCCGTGGCCTCCATGCTCTATCTCGACTACTCGCGCCAGCCGGGCGAATGGCTGCCGAACTGGGACGGCTCGAACGACAACCGAGACGCGACGGCCTTCATCAAACGCTTCAACGAACTCGTCTATGCCGAGCACCCCGGCACGATGACGATCGCCGAGGAATCGACCGCTTGGGCCGGCGTTTCCAGGCCGACGGATGCCGGTGGCCTCGGCTTCGGCTTCAAGTGGAATATGGGCTGGATGCACGACACGCTTGAGTACATGTCGCACGAAGCGGTGCACCGGCGCTGGCATCACAACCAGATGACGTTCGGCATGATCTATGCCTATTCGGAGAACTTCTTCCTGCCCTTGAGCCACGACGAGGTGGTGCATGGCAAGCGGTCGCTCCTGGACCGCATGCCGGGTGACCCCTGGCAGAAGTTCGCCAACTTGCGGGCCTATTACGCCTTCATGTGGGCCTATCCGGGCAAGAAACTGTTGTTCATGGGGCAGGAATTCGCGCAAGGGGCAGAGTGGAACTTCAATCAGAGCCTCGACTGGCACCTCCTCGCCTACGACAACCACCGCGGCGTCCAGGCGCTGGTCAAGGACTTGAACGGGGTCTATCGGAGTGAGCCGGCGCTCTATGCGCGCGATTGCGAGCCGGAAGGATTCCGCTGGATCTGCGCGGACGATGCCGACCAGTCGGTTTTCGCTTGGCTGCGGCTGGGCGATGGCGACGACAAGCCGGTGGCGGTCATCTCGAACTTCACGCCGGTGCCGCGTCTCGGCTATCGCCTCGGATTGCCGAACGCCGGTATCTGGCGCGAGATCCTCAATACAGACGCACCGGTCTACGGTGGTTCGGGCATGGGCAATCTCGGTCAGGTGACGACCGAAGATACGCCGAGCCACGGCTTGCCGGTCTCCGCGGTCGTGACCCTGCCGCCGCTTGCCACGATCTATCTGCGTCTCGACTAGCGGAAAGGAGAACGGTGAGCCCAGCAGCCTCCCGAACCCCATCGCTGCCGCCTCTTCGAAGTGCCGGGCACGGCGCTTCCCAGAGGGCGGAGCGGGAACCGTCGATCAGCAGCTACCCCGCGACGGATGGCCGATTGCCGTAACGTGACCGTTCAAGTCAAACGATAGATCTGGGCCATCGCATATGAAAAGCGTTAGGATCCCGGAACAAGGAGCAGGAGACAGCCAATGCCGAAGGAACCCACCGCCTCTAGCCCGCTCTCGCGCTATGCGATGGCCTATGTTTTGGCCGGCGGACGCGGCTCGCGGTTGATGGAACTGACCGACCGTCGTGCCAAGCCGGCAGTCTACTTCGGCGGCAAGTCGCGCATCATCGACTTCGCCCTCTCGAATGCGCTGAATTCCGGTATCCGCCGTATCGGCGTGGCGACCCAGTATAAGGCGCATAGCCTCATCCGCCATCTGCAGCGCGGCTGGAACTTCTTCCGGCCGGAGCGCAACGAGAGCTTCGACATTCTGCCGGCCAGCCAGCGCGTTTCCGAAGAGATGTGGTACGAGGGCACCGCCGACGCCGTCTATCAGAACATCGACATCATCAACGAGCACGAGTCCAAGTACATCGTGGTGCTTGCCGGCGACCACATCTACAAGATGGACTACGAACTGATGTTGCAGCAGCACGTCGACCAGGGCGCCGACGTCACCGTCGGTTGCCTGGAAGTGCCGCGCGAGGAGGCCAAGGGCTTCGGCGTGATGCACGTCGACATCGCCGACCGCATCATCGACTTCGTCGAGAAGCCGGCCGATCCGCCGCCGATGCCCGGCAAGCCTGACAAGGCGCTGGCCTCGATGGGCATCTACGTGTTCGACACCAAGTTCCTGTTCGACATCCTGGAGCGCGATGCGCGCACGCCGGGGTCTAGCCGCGACTTCGGCAAGGACATCATCCCCTACATCGTCAAGAACGGCAAAGCGGTCGCCCACCACTTCTCGCGCTCCTGCGTGCGTTCGACCAAGGAGACCGGCCCCTACTGGCGCGACGTCGGCACGGTCGACGCCTATTGGGAGGCCAATATCGACCTGACCGACGTGGTGCCTGATCTCGACCTTTTCGATCGCGACTGGCCGATCTGGACCTATGGCGAGATCACGCCGCCGGCGAAATTCGTGCATGACCTCGAGGGCCGGCGCGGCCAGGCCATCTCCTCGCTGGTGTCGGGCGGCTGCATCGTATCGGGCGCGCTGCTAAAGCGCTCGCTCCTCTTCACCGGCGTCCGCGTCAACTCCTATTCGATCGTGGAGAATGCCGTCGTGCTGCCGTATGTCAGTGTCGGGCGCGGTGCGCGGCTGATGAACGTGGTGGTCGACCGCGGCGTGGAGATCCCCGAGGGCCTCGTCGTCGGTGAGGATCCTGAACTCGACGCCAAGCGCTTCCGCCGTTCGCCGAAGGGCATCACGCTGATCACCCAGCCGATGATCGACAGGTTGCAGAGCTGATTTGAGCACCGGGGCGCTTCGGCCTTGCGATGCAAGGCCGCGGCTCCCTGTCGATTTGTAGGGTCCTGCGGCAAACAGCCCATCACTCTTCCTGGAATGGCTCTGGCCGGGGGGCGCAATGAAAGTCCTGTCTGTCGTCTCGGAAGTCTATCCGCTGATCAAGACCGGCGGCCTCGCCGATGTGGCTGGCGCGCTTCCCTCCGCGCTCGCGGCCGAAGGCGTCGAAGTGATCACGCTGTTGCCTGGCTACCCCGCCGTGATGAGCGCGATCGACAATGTCGCGCCGGTCTATTGGATGGACGAACTGTTCGGCGGGCCGGCGACGATCCTGTCGGCTGAAGCCGCCGGGCTGCAGCTCTTCGTCATCGAGGCCAAGCACCTCTACGACCGGCCGGGCGGGCCCTACGTCTCGCCCGAGGGAGTCGACTGGCCGGACAACGCCTTCCGTTTCGCCGCGCTTGCCCGCGTCGCTGCACAGATCGCCTATGGCGAGATCGCGGGTTTTGTGCCCGACGTCGTCCATGCTCACGACTGGCAGGCCGGTCTGGTGCCGGCCTTCCTGCGGTATGACGCCCGCCGTCACGCTCCGAGCGTTCTCACCGTGCACAATCTTGCCTTCCAGGGGCAGTTTCCGGCCGGTCTCCTGCCGGCGCTCGGCCTGCCGCCGCATGCCTTCTCGCTCGACGGCGTCGAGTACTACGGCATGATCGGCTTCCTCAAAGGCGGCCTTGCCATTGCCGACCGGGTGACCACGGTATCGCCGACCTATGCCTCGGAGATCCGCTCGACCGAAGGCGGCATGGGGTTGTCGGGGCTCTTGACCGACCGCGGCACCGATCTGGTCGGCATCCTGAATGGGATCGACGACACGGTGTGGAACCCGCAGACCGACATCTGTCTGCCGCAGCGTTTCGCCCTCAACACACGGGTGAAGCGCAAGCTCAACAAGGCGGCGCTGCAACAGCGGCTCGGTCTCGACGACGCTCCCGACCAGCTCCTCTACGGTGTCGTCAGCCGGCTGTCCTGGCAGAAAGGGCTCGACCTGCTGGTCGAAGCGCTGCCGCATCTGATTGCCACCGGTGCGCAGCTGGCCCTCATCGGTACCGGTGAGGATGCCATCCAGCAGGCCTTTTCCGTCGCGGCGGCCGAGCATCCGGGGCGCATCGGCACGTTCTTCGGCTACGACGAGGACTTGGCCCATCTCGTCCAGGGCGCCGTCGATTCCCTCATCGTGCCATCGCGCTTCGAACCGTGTGGCCTCACCCAGCTGTGCGCCCTGCGCTACGGCGCGTTGCCGCTGGTCGCCCGCGTCGGCGGATTGGCCGACACGATCATCGATGCCAACGAGATGGCCAGGGCTGCCGGCGTCGGCACGGGCGTCCAGTTTGCGCCGGTTACGGTCAAGGCGCTCGAGACGGGGCTCGAGCGCATGGCCGAAATCTGGCGCGACCAGGAGGCCTGGGGGCAGCTGCAGAAGAATGCCATGCGGACGGATGTCTCCTGGCGCGGCCCGGCCAAGCACTACGCGGCGCTTTACCGCGACATCGTATCGTTGCGTTCGGGGGGGTGACGCCCGCGCCATTTCGATTGCCAAAAGCTGCCGATTCGTCAATAGTTTATGGTCGTATCCCCGACCAGGAAGTGCGCCATGTCCCGTCTCGTCGGCCCCGGCTCGCCAGAGCCGCTCGGTGTCGTGCCCGTCGATCGCACCAGTGCGGTGGCGAGTGCCGCGATCGACGGTGGCGGTGTCAATGTCGCGGTCTATGCCCCGAATGCTGAGGCGATCGACATCTGCCTGTTCGATTCGCGCGGCGAGGAAGAGATCGACTGTGTGCGGTTGCCGGAGCGGACCGGCGGCGTGCACCACGGCGCCGTCGGCGGCGTGGCGATTGGCGACCGCTACGGTCTCAGGGCGCATGGGGCCTTCCGACCGGCGGATGGGCATCGCTTCAATCCGGCAAAACTGCTGATCGATCCCTTCGCCACCCGCTTCGACCGGCCGTTCCGGCTTGATCCCCTGATGTTCGACCGGCGTATGACCGGTCAGATGGAGGATGCCGCCGACAGTGCTGCCGTCGTGCCGAAGGCGATCGTCGAGGCACCGGTCACGGCCGCGCCGCGCCGGGCACTGCACCCCTGGCGCGATCTCGTCATCTACGAGCTGCACGTCAAGGGGTTCACCCGACGGCTGCTCGACGTGCCACCTGAGATCCGCGGCACCTTCGCCGGGCTCGCCCATCCGGCGGCAATCCGCCATCTGACCGGACTCGGCATCACCGCAGTCGAGCTCATGCCGGCTGCCGCCGGGCTCGACGAGCGCCACCTGGGGCCGCTTGGTCTCACCAATTACTGGGGCTACAACCCGATCGCGCCGCTGTCGCCCGATCTCCGTTTGGCGCCCGGCGGCTTTGCCGAGATCGCCGCGGCCGTCGACGCGCTGCACGCAGCCGGCATTGCCGTCATCCTCGACGTCGTGTTGAACCACTCCGCCGAGGGTGACAGCCTCGGTCCGACGCTCTCCTTCCGCGGGCTCGACAACGCCGGCTGGTATCGGTTGACACCGGAGGACAACAGCCGCATCGCCGACGATGCCGGGTGCGGCAACACCTTCCGCGCCGAGAAGCCGCATGTCGTGCGGCTGATGCTGGAGGCGCTCAGAACCTGGGCGGTTCGGGCGCACCTCGATGGTTTCCGCTTCGACCTGGCGACGACGCTCGCCCGTGGGCCGAACGGCTTCGATGCCGACCATCCGTTCCTCACCGCCGTCCGCCAGGACCCCACGTTGCGCGAGCTGATCCTGATCGCCGAACCGTGGGACATCGGTTGGGGCGGCTACCAGCTCGGCCATTTCCCGTCCGGCTGGGGCGAATGGAACGATCGGTTCCGCGATGTCGCCCGCCGTTTCTGGAAAGGCGAGGAGGCGCTGATCGGTGCCTTCACCACCAATTTTGCCGGCTCGGCCGATTTCCTCGCTCCCAAACGCCGGCCGGTGTCACGGAGTGTCAATCTGATCACCGCGCATGACGGTTTCACGCTCGCCGACCTCGTCGCCTACGAGCGCAAGCACAACGAGACGAACGGCGAGGACAACCGCGACGGTACCGACGCCAATCATTCCTGGAACCATGGCGTCGAGGGGGCGACGGGCGATGCGGTGGTCGTCGCCAAGCGCCAACGCGACCAGCGCGGGTTGCTGGCGACGCTGATTCTCGCCCGCGGTACGCCGATGCTGTCGATGGGCGACGAGATCGGGCGGACGCAGCGCGGCAACAACAATGCCTATGCGCAGGACAACGAGATCTCATGGATGGACTGGGCGCGGGCCGATGGCGAGCTGATGAGCCTCGTCGCCCGGCTGATCCGCATCCGCCGCGAGCTGCCGGCCTTGAATTCGGAACGGGCGCTGGCGGGCGCGCCGCCGGCCCCCGGGCTCTCTGCCGATGTCACCTGGCTCAATGCTGCGGGACGGCTGATGCAAACGGCCGACTGGATCGATCCCCAGAACCGGCTGCTGGTGGCGCACTTCGGTGCCGAGGACGCCGATGGCGTCGACGTTCTGGTGGCGATCAACGCCGGTTTGGCCGATATCGACCTGCAATTGCCAGAGCCCGGCGTGGGGCGGGCGTGGTGGCTCGATGTCGACACCGCCGAGCCGGCGAAGGATGCCGGCACCATTTCGAGCGCCAGCTACCGCCTGGCGGCGCGTTCCGTCGCGGTGGCGCACGAGGTGATCTCGGCGGTGAAAGTGCCGCGGCGACCGAGCGACGACGGCGCTGCGCTCGACCAGTTGGCTGCAAGCGCCGGCATTTCGCCCGATTGGTGGGAGGTCTCAGGCAAGCGCACCGAGGTGAAGCCGGAGACGAAGCGCGCGATCCTGGCCGCCATGGGGCTGGCGGCCGGCTCGGGCGGCGACATCCGCGACAGTCTCGCCCACCTTTCCGCCCGGCACGAGCGGGCCCTGCCGGAGACGCTCGTCGTGCGCCAGGGCAGTCCGATCGCCGTGCCCCTCGGAGGCGAATTCGCACGAACGGCGCGGACCACAGAACTGCTCGTCCGGCGGCAGGACGGGATGATCGAGGAATTCGCCATTCAGCCGCGTGCCGGCGAGGAGATCCGCGTGATCGCCGCCGACGGCGCGGCTCGGATCCAGCGACAGATTGTGTTGCCGGCGCTGCCGCTCGGGCGGCATCGGTTGATCCTGGCCGAGCGGCCGGAGGTGGCGACGGACATCGTCGTCGTGCCGCAGACCTGCTACCTGCCACCCATGCTCGACGCCGGCAGTCGCCGCTTCGGACTGGCGACCCACCTCTATACGTTGAGGCGCAATGGCGATCAGGGCATCGGCGATTTTTCGACGCTGGCCCGGTTGGCGGAATGGGCCGGCAGCGTCGGGGCGTCGGTCGTCGGGCTCAATCCCTTGCATGCGATGTTTCCGGGCGATCGGGAGCGGGCGAGCCCCTACCATCCGTCCGACCGCCGGTTCCTCGATCCCATCTATATCGACATCACCAACTTGCCGGCGATCCTGCGCGGCGAAGAGGTTCGCACCGCTCTGTGGTCGGAGGCGCGGGTCGACACCGCGCTGTCGCAGCTGACTTCGGTCGACTATCCGCGTGTCTGGCAATCGAAGAAACGGGTTCTCGATCTGGCGTTCGCCGCCTTCGAGCGGACGCTTGCCGGGTCAGCCGCGACGGCGCTGGCGCAGGAATTCGACGCCTTTGTCGATCGCGGCGGCGAGGCCTTGCAGCGTTTCGCCGAATTCCAGACGCTCGCCGACGAGATCGGCCACACCGATTGGCGTGAATGGCCGGCAGCGGGAATCGCGGCGCTGAGGCCGGACAAGCGCGAACGGGCGATCCGCTATCACTCCTTCCTGCAGTGGCTGGCGGACCGGCAGCTTGCCGAGGCCGCTGCGGCCGGCAAGGCGACCGGACTGACGCTCGGCTTCTATCGGGACCTTGCCGTCGGCTGCGCGCCGGATGGGGCCGAGAGCTGGTCGGAACGCGACCGGCTGATGCATGGCACGTCGATTGGCGCGCCGCCGGACCCGTTCTCGACCGGCGGACAGGTCTGGAACCTGCCGCCGCCCAATCCGCTGAAACTGGCCGAGGGTGGTTATGCCAGCTTTTCGGCGTTGATCGCCGCCAACATGGCGCACGCTGGGGCGCTCCGGATCGACCACGCGATGGGCATCCGGCGGCTGTTCGTCGTGCCGGACGGAGCGAGCGGGGCGGAGGGCGCCTATGTTGACATGCCGTTCGGGGATCTGTTGGGGCTGATCGCGCTCGAAAGCCGCAAGGCCGACTGCATCGTCGTCGGCGAGGACCTCGGCACCGTGCCGGACGGCTTCCGCGAGCGGCTGGCCGAGGCCAATGTCCTGGCCTACAAGGTCCTGTGGTTCGAGCGGCAGGGCAGGGGCTTCACGCCGCCGAAATACTGGCCGGCGCGGTCGGCCGCCTGCGTCTCCACCCACGATCTGGCGACGCTCGCCGGCTGGTGGCAAGGTACCGACATCGACGAGAAGGCCGGGCTCGGTTTCCTCGCCGGCGAGGCGCTCGCCACGGCCCGGAGCGTGCGCGACGCGGAAAAGGGCGAGCTCGGCAGCCTTCTCGTCGCGGAAGGGCAGTTGCCGGTCGCGCCCGATCCGGCCAAGCCGCTCGACGATGCGGCGATCGCGGCGGTGCATGCGCTGGTGTTCGGCTCGCCGTCGGTCATCGCGCTCGCTCAGCTCGACGATCTCGTCGGCGAGACACATGCGGTCAATCTGCCGGGCACCGATCGCGAGCGTCCGAACTGGCGGCGCAAGCTGGCGCCTGATTTGTCGGCGCTGATCGCAGATCGCCGGGTCAGCGAAATCATCGGCAGAGCCCGACGCGACCGGGGGGCGTGATAAGCGGATTGCTAGCCGCGTCGGTGGTCGGGGTCGGCGGCCGGAGTGGTTGAGGAGTGGCCGGTTCCGGTCTGCCGCCGCTGACGCCCGTTCCCGCACGGTGTCATGCCGGCGAAGGCCTGCATCCATCGCCTTTTCCCGTGGCGACCGACGTTGCGGCTTGAGCGGTCACTGACCGTAAGTATGTTTCGTTGAAAAGAGAGTGGATCCCGGATTTCGCCGGGATGACATCGTTCCCGGCGGGCATATTGCGTGGAAAGACGATCGGCGAATAAAGTCTACAAGTTGACTTCGTCATTGCAAACGAAGCAAAATAATCCAGGAGACCGAGACATATTCGCCGATTTATTTCCGGATTGCTTCGCTTGCGCTCGCAATGACGGTGACTATTCTGCGGAATCCAACCGCCAGGCGTCCCTCACCCCGCCCGCATCAAGTCCGCGCAGGCCTCGGCGAAGTCAGTCGGCTCAGGGAGCCCGCGGCGGCGGGTGGCAGCGGTCAGGGTGTTGGCAAGGAGCGAGGCGATGGTCATCGGCCCGACGCCGCCGGGGACCGGGGTGATATGGCCGGCGACCTCTTTCGCCTCGGCGAACGCGACGTCGCCAACCAGTCGGGTCTTGCCCTCGCCCCGCTCCGGCGCGGGGATGCGGTTGATGCCGACGTCGATGACGGTGGCGCCGGGCTTCACCCAGTCGCCACGGATCATCTCGGGCCGGCCGACGGCCGCGACCAGAATGTCGGCGCGACGGCAGACGGCGGCGAGGTCGCGGGTCTTGGAATGGGCGATGGTGACGGTGCAATCGGCGGCAATGAGCAACTGTGCGAGCGGCCGGCCGACCAGATTGGACCGGCCGACGACAACGGCTTCCAGACCGGCCAGTTTGGCAAGCGTTGCCTTGATGAGCAGCATCGAGCCCCAAGGCGTGCAGGGCACGAGGCTCGGCTGACCGGTGGCGAGCCGTCCGGCATTGACCACGTGCAGTCCGTCGACGTCCTTCTCCGGCGAGATGGCGGCGAGGACCCTGTTGGTGTCGATGTGCTTGGGCAGTGGCAATTGCACCAGGATGCCGTCGACGGCCTCGTCGGCATTGAGGCTCCGGACGAGCGCGATGAGATCAGCCTCGCTGGTCTCGGCGGGCAATTTGTGCTCGAAGGAGTTCATCCCCGCGGCTTTTGTCTCGCGGCCCTTCGAGGCCACATAGACCTGGCTGGCCGGATCCTCGCCGACGAGGACGACCGCAAGACCGGGCGTGAAGCCGTGGCTCAATTTCACCTCGGCGGCGGAATGGGCAACCGCCTTGCAGAGGGCGCTGGCAAAGGCCTTGCCGTCGATGATGGTGGCTGTCATGCGGGGCCTCCTCGGGCGATTGGGTGGGCGCCGCGATTGCCGAGCGGCCGGAAAGCGACATCCCCCGATTTGGGGGCGGCGAGCGCCGTTTTAGCGTGTTCGGACGGAAGGGCAATAAGTCCTTGTTCGCAGCACGAGCATCCGGGCGCTGCCGGCATCTGTCCAACCGGTCACGGCTTGGCAGCGCGACCGGTGAGATCGGCGAGCCGTGCCGCGACGATCTCGACCTCGTCTTCGATTGCCACGGTCTTGACGCGTGATGTCGATCCGGAAACGACGGATACGCGCGTGCGGGCGACACCGAGTACCTTGGCGAGGAGCGCTTCGAGGGCCGCGTTGGCGGCGCCCTTCTCCGGCACGGCACGCACGCGTACGGCAAGGACAGAGGTTCCGTCGGAGAGAACCTCCACCCCGTCCAGCCCATCGCGCGAGGACTTTGGCGTCAGCCGCACCCGGACGCGGTTGGCCGTCGCCGACGTGACGAGCGCCCCGCCGAGGTGCGCGGCGCCTGGTCCGGGATCACGCCGTTCGGCACTCACCACACGTAGGGCAGCACATAACCGGTGAGGTAGCGCTGCAGCAGATAGATGAAGAGAAGCAGGATGAAGGGCGAGAAGTCGATGCCGCCGAGCGGCGGAACGACCCTTCGGATGACACGGTAGGCGGGCTCGGTCAGGTCGTAGGTGATCCGCCAGATGGTGCGAACCACTTCGTTGCGCGAGTTGATGACGTTGAAGTTGACGAGCCAGGACAGGATCACGCTGGCGAGGATCACGAACCAGTAGAAATCGAGGATGATCAGCAGGACTTCGATAATCGGCTTCATATTGGGGCACCCAGCTTCAAGGCTCTTGTCCGCTTCGCTCTATCGGGCCCGGCGCCCGTTGCCAAGGGGCAAGGCTGAGCGCACGGCGTGACGGCCGGCCGGAGGCACCAGTCTCGGCCTCTCCGATCCTGCCCTGCAGACGTCCTAGACTTCGTGACTCAGTACGCGATTTCGCAAGGGGCTGTGCGGATTCTTTTTTGCAGCGCGGTATCGCGCATCCATCGCGCTCATCCCTGTCCACCAGGCGAAACGGACTGAACCCCAGAAATCGGCTTGGTCACACCGGTCTCGGCTCTGACGTTCCGTCTTAGAGATGCGCCAGCATCCAGCTGACGGAACGTCCAGGTTTGCGCACCGTCATCTGGACCCGGCGCGGCCAGGAACCCGCCAGACTGCGGCAAGGCTCGTCCTTGGCCAACACCGAAATCTCCACGGCCACCGAGTCGTACCGGGCCTTATCGACAGAAGTCGATGTAGCAACGGCCCCAGCGTGGGGTGCGGATGGCACACTGCCGGAGCGCAATGCGGCTGGCGACCGACATGCGCCAAGCGGTGCCCCAGCCGGAAGCACCGGTCGTGCCGGATGCTTGGCAATACCACGCTTCGGCCGGAGCGGCAGCGCAGGCGGAAATTCCAAGAGCAATCAGGGCGATGGCAAGAGTCTTATGCATATCGGCCTCCGTCGGGCGCAAAAGCTCATTGTCTGAAGTACAAAGACTGAAACGGGAATTCGGATGTGCTCATGCGGGCAAAGCTTCGCGCTCCGAAATCCGCTGCTGAACGCACAAGTGGCAGTCGTTACAGAATGGTAACATCACCAGTGGTCCGGCGATAACATCCTATCACGGACTCGCCACATCCGGAACGGGTTCGAATGTGACGGAGGGATTTCTCGCAAGAATAGCTGAGATACAGTATTCAGCGGTTAAGTGCTTCGTGCGTTCTTCGCTCAGTCCTCGCCGGCGAGATCACGGCGGGTGCGGTCCAGTTCCTCGGAATAGCGGCGCAGGAGATGCTGCTCGGTCAGCAGCCCGACGACGTTGCGGTCCCAGGGATTGTCGACGACGGCCAATTCCTCGCTCTTGGCGAGGCGAAACAGGCGTGCGGCCTCTTCCGCTGTCATCGATGGGGTGAGGACGACGTCGCGGTGAGCGAGAATTTCGCCGATTCGGATGTCGCCGCCGGTGGCACGATCCGGCGTATGGGCATCGACGACGATGGCAATGCCGGCGTAGCGGCCGTCGGCATCGAGCGCCACCACGCGCTGGGCCGAGCCGAGCGGGAATTCGGCACGGAAATGGGCGATCGTTTCGTCGGAGGCGACGGTCCGGACGTTCTCGCGCATCATCGCGCCGACGGTGAGGTTGCGGATGCGGCCGACATCATGGGCCGAGCGGATGGTCTCGCCGCGCAGATGCAGGCGCCAGGTGGAGAACGAGTAGCCAAACGTCTCCCGCACCACGATCGCCGAGGCGATGGCCGCCCCCAGCACGACGCCGATGATCGACCATTCGCCGCTCGTCTCGCAGGCGAGGAACGTCATGGTCAACGGTCCGCCGACGGCCCCGACCGCCATGGCCGCCATGCCGACGATCGCCGCCAGCATCGCTGGGACATGCGTTGAAATGCCGAGCATGGGCAGGACCACGACATAGAGCTTGCCGAGGAGGGAGCCCAGGAACAGCGAGGAGAAGAACAGGCCGCCACGGAAGCCGGAGCCCAGCGACAGGGCGGCGGCGACCGCCTTCAGCGCGAACAGGAGGGCGAGGGCGCCAGCGGAGAGTTCGAGCGCCAGTTCGAGGTGCAATGCGCCGTGGCCGGAGGCGAGCACCTGCGGGCTCCAGTAGCCGAGGAGTCCGACCGCGAGGCCGCCGAGGATCGGACGGATCGGCTGCGGGCAGGAGCAGGCGCGGAAGGCGCGCTCGCAATAGGTGACGAGCAGCATGACGACGACCGCGGCGAAGCCGCCGAGCACGCCCAACGGCAGGAACACCGGCAGATCGGCGATGCTGGTGGTGACTTCTGTGCCGAGGTCGATCGGGATCGGATCGGCGCCAAGCCAGGAAGCGGTCAGCCGCGCGGTCAGGCTGGCAGCGAACACCGGGGCGACGAGGGCGACGGAATAACTGCCGATGATCAGTTCGAAGGCGTAGAAGGCACCGGCGAGCGGTGCGCCGAAGGCGGCCGAGATGGCACCGGCCGCACCACAGCCGACGAGGGTGCGCACGTCCGCCCGCTTCAAGTGGAACAGGCTGGCGAGTTGCGAGGCAAGGCTTGATGCCGTCTGGGTGTAGCCGGCCTCCAAGCCGACCGAGGCGCCGAAGCCGGAGGAGATCACCGTCTGGGCCGAGACGACGAGGCTGTCGCGGATCGACATGCGGCCGCCGGTCAAGGCATTGGCCTCGATCGGATCGACGGGCCGGCGCGCGCCGTGCGCCCGGGCCCACCACAGACTGAGGCCGATCAGTACGCCGCCGAGCGCCGGCACCAGCGCCATGCCGGCACTGGCCAGTTTCAATTGGGCGCTCAGCCGGTCCGATATCTCGATGCCAAACAGGAGCGCGTGCAGCCCGTGCGTCAGATAGCCCATCGCTGCCACCACCGCTCCGGCGGCGATCCCGGCGATGGCGCCGAGGCCGACGAGGCCGAGTTCGCGCAGGCGGCCGGCAGCGATTGCTAATCTTGCGGCGAGGGTCGGTGGCGTCGATGACATGCGGTGGATCTGCGAGGCAGGAAACCAGACGCTAGCATATGCGCCGGCCTGGATGACAGAGGTGCGGCAGCGCTCAATGAAACCCTGAGAGCGCCACCAGCGCCGGCACGAGCGTGCGGATCTCCGCGGCCACGGCGGGTTTCAGCGCCTTCAGCCAGCGGCGCGGGATGGCGTCGAGCCCATAGGCGGCACCGGCGAGCATGCCGGCGATGGCACCGGTGGTATCGGCATCGCCGCCCTGATTGACGGTCCGGAGCAGACATTCTTCGAACCCCTTCGTCGAGAAGAACGCCCACAGCACGGTCTGCACGGTATCGACCACATAGGCCGACGACAGACCATGATAGGGATCGAAGCCGAAGTTCGGGTGCGCCGCAACTAGGGCACGGGCGTGCCGCTCGACGCCTTGCCGGCGGAGGATCAGATCGCTGGTCATCGCGGTCAGGGTGACGCAGGCCGCATCCGACAGGGGATGGTGGTGCGTCGTATGCGCCTGCTCTATGGCCCACTGGCTGGCACGGCGGTCGTCGCCGAGGGTTGACAGCGCAATGGGAATGACGCGCATCGCCGCGCCGTTGCCGGCATCGCCCTCGCCGAATACGCCGGACACCGTTCCGTCCATCAGGTAGCGGCGGATGCCGCGCCGGCAGGTGTTGCCGACGTCGCGCGGGCCGGATTTCAGCCAAAGGGCGAATTCCTGGCAGACGTCTTCGAGATCGAGCGTGCTGCGACGGGCGAGCGAGCGGGCGAGCGCCAAGGACATGTCGGTGTCATCGGTCACCTCGCCAGGCTTCAGCCGCAGCCAGCCGCCGCCGACGATGTCGCGATGGGTGCCGTAGTCGTGCAGGATTTCGGAGCGGGTCATGAACTCGACCGTCGCTCCGAGCGCATCGCCGATGGCGAACCCCAGAAAGGCGGCGAGCGCCCGGTCTTCGGTCTCAGGCATGGGGACGGCTCCTCATCGCATGGTGCGCACCAAATAGTCTCCTCCGATGACCAGATATTCGCCCTCGCCCTTCAGCGGGTGAGTTGGCAGAAGCGTGTTGAAGAACAGGATCTTGACGGCGGGTACGGCGACCTCGATGACGATGTCGCCGAAGCAGTCCGCAATCGTGCGGTCTTTGGTGAACGAACTCAAGTTGTTGAGACGCATGACGACTGTGCGTTTGTCGATGCGGCGCTCGATTGGGTGTTCGTCGAAGTCGTTGATGCCGCGATAGAGCGTCAAGTGCGTTTCGCCGGGGGCGACGAAGCGGGCGAGCGCCAGCTGGCAGAATTCGTAGAGAAGGTCGAGCTGCGTCATGATCGAGTTGTTGTGGAAGCGGCTCGACATCTTCTCCTCGACGTAGGTCGTCCAGATGCCGGTCGCGATGCGCTCGATGCGGCCCTTGTGATAGGTCGGAAACAGACCGAACCGGCTCTCCACCCAGCCCTTCAGCACGGCGCCTTCGGGCGAATTGGAATCATAGCCCCAGCCCTTGACGAGGCGCAGCCAGCTTGAGCGGTAGCGCCGCCGGCCGTCCGGCCCGAGCGCGGTCTCCCGCTGCTCCTGGTCGATGCTGAACATGGCGAGCATGTATTTGGAAAAGGCGTCGCCCGCCTCGTCGAGATCGGCGGCGAGATCGAGCATCTCGAACAGAGGGCCGTTCATTTCCCGGACGCCCGAAATATGCAAGGGCACGGGGGCATCGTTGAAATCAGCGTCGGCCAGATAGGCCGTCGAAAAGCTGACGAGATTGGTGGAATGTCCGATCAAATGCGAATTCCGAAGATGGTGGCTGGTCAAAACTGAAGCATGCCCAGGGAATGGACGCCAGTCGAGACTTCGGGCTAGGCAGTTGTCCGGATGGTGCTCGATGGCGGCTCAACGGTCGGGGTCGAATTTCAGGCTGATGCGATCGAAGTGCGCGGCGGCGCGTTTCGACACGCCGGCGCTTGCGGTGCTGAGCGCACGCAGCACGTTGTAGGCAATATTGTGACGCAGGAGTACGAGCGGGCGACGGCGCAGGTTGCGGCGCTCCTCTTCTGCCGCGGCCAGATCGGTCTTCATCTGGTCGAACTGGCGCCGGAATTCCGGTTCGGCGGCGCAGCGCGCGTCCTGCAACTCGGACTGCAGCCGGGCGATCTGCTCGGCGTGTGCAGCTTCGACGGCGGCGCACGTCTGCCGGGTTTGATACTGCAG
>JARLIT010000020.1 GCA_031291575.1 Ancalomicrobiaceae bacterium | reverse complement strand
TCGCCGGCGCCGGCTATCTCGCCTTCCGCGACGACATCATCGATACGGCGATCACTCAGCGGCTGCAGATCGAGCAGGCCTACGAGGATCGGATCGCCGCATTACGTTCGGAGATCGACCGCATCAACAGCCGGCAGTTGATCGACCAGGACTCTTTCGAATCGAAGATCGACAAGCTGATGTCGCGCCAGGATGAACTGCGCGAGCAGGACCAGCGACTGATGAGCCTCGTCGAGAAGGCCAAGCTCGCGCCGCCGCGCCGGTCCACGACGGCCGATCCCGGCACTCCGGACGGCGTGGCCACCATCAGGCCCGCCTCCCCCTCCTCCGCACCGATCGCCGGCGATGCGATCGCGCCGCTTCCGACAGATCCGCCGACGTCCGCACCACATCCGCTCGATGGCACGTCCCTGCGCCAATCCTGGCTCGAGCGTTGGAACGACGCGACACCGGTCGCGGCGACGGCGCACGACCGGCGCTCGCCGGCGCTCAGGATCGCCGAGGTCGAACGGACGATCGACGCATACGCCGCACGCCGCACCCAGGCGATGACCACGATCGCCGGCCTGGCCGAGACCAACAGCCGGGCGATCGAGACCGTCGTCGGCCGGCTCGGGCTTCGGCTGGCAGAGGCCGAACCGCCGCCGGCGCCGCGCGTCAAGCCGAACCGCACCGATATGGCAACAGCACTCCCGAACGGGGTCAAAGGCCCGGCGACGCCGACCGAGGGCCTCGGCGGCCCGTTCGTGCCGGTCGCCGACACCGATCACGGGCTCGCTCGGCTGGAATGGGCGCTCAATCGTCTCGACCAACTGCAGAAAAGCGTCGGGCTGCTGCCGCTTGGCCAGCCGGTCAGGGGCGAGGCGGAGGTCACCTCGCCGTTCGGCGAACGCCCCGACCCCTTCCTTGGTGTCATGGCCATGCATACGGGCATCGACTTCCGCGCCGCCGCAGGCGACCCGGTGGTGGCGACCGGTGCCGGCATCGTCACCGAGGCCAGCCGCCAGGGCGGCTACGGCAACATGGTCGAGATCGACCATGGCAACGGCATCTCCACGCGCTACGGCCACCTGTCGCATATCGCCGCCACCGTCGGCGAGCGCGTCAAGGCCGGCCAAGTGATCGGTTACGCCGGCTCCACCGGCCGTTCGACCGCGCCGCACCTGCACTACGAGACGCGCGTGGCGGGTGAGGCGGTCAATCCGACCAGCTATCTCGACGCCGGCAATCGCCTGAGACCGTTGTTGAATTGAGTGAATAGGGGGCCCCGATGGCGAAGCCGGCGACTGGGACGGGCGGCAAGCCCAGGCTGACCATGGAAGAGGCCATGTCCATCAGGATATCGCGCTTCTCCGGCGCGTTCGTCGCCGCCATGACAGCGCGATCGAGTTCCACGCTCGCCGAGATCATGGCCGAGATCGACGAGATCCTGCGCCAAGCCTGCATTATGGAGCGGCTGGTGTTCACCAAGAACGTGCTGAAGGCCAAGGCCGCACCGAAGGCGCTGATCGAACGGCTGATGGCCGACAATTTCCTCGTCGCCATGGCGCTGACCGAAGCCGGATACGGCATCGAAGACGAACGGCTGATCGAGCTTCTCGACGCTAGCGACGAATCCTTCCGCATCGACGTCGCTTCACGCGCCGGACTGTCGCAGGCCATCTCCGACTATCTTGCCGACATCGGCTCGAAGGAAGTCATCTACCGGCTCGCCGCCAACCGGCGTTCGCATCTTTCGCGCGAGACGCTCCTCGATCTGGCGACCCAGGCCCGCCACGATTCGCGGCTCGAACGGGCGCTCGCGACCCGCCCGGACCGGATGCTGCTGCCCGACGGCGTGCTGGCGACGCATGCCCCGGAGAAACGCGTGACGGCCGGGCTGGGCAAGCCAGCGCAGCGCCAGGGACTTACCGCAGAACAGAAGTCGCGGCTGCCCGGCAGCACCAAGATGGTCAACTACCGCTGAACGGCCGCAATCGGAGCCTGCCCGCTCGACGCGGCAGGTCTGAGCAGCGGCAGGCGAAACCGCATCCGCAATCTTACGGAATCTTCACGGCTCCCCCTTATAGCAGGCCGGGGTTCTGGGGGATGGCCGGCATGTCCATGGGGAAGCTGCTACATCGCATCGCGACCGCGCCAAGCGCCGATCCGCGCGACGATCTGCGCCAACTGAGGGATGGCTTCGTCCGCTGCACCGGCCGCATGGCCGCCTCCGACGCGGAGCGTTTCGCCGGCCTAGCCGAAGGGCTGTTGGCGCGGACGCCGCTCATCGACCGGATCGCCTTCGCCCGCCCACTGTCCGCCAGCCACTTCGCGCCCCGGCCTATCCTGGCCAGACTGGCTTACGACAACCACATGGTGTCCGCAGCGATCCTCGAACGGTCGCCGCTCTTCGACGAGGAGCAGATCGCCGACATCCTCAGGGTGAAGGGCCCGTCGGTCAAACTGGCCGTCGCCAAACGCGCAAGCCTCTCAGTTGCCGTCACCGACCTCGTCATGGAGGGAGCCAACCTCGCGGTCTGCCGCGCGCTGGCCGCCAATCAGACCGCGCGCATCTCGCGCAAGAACCTGGCCAGATTGATCGACGTCGCCAAGGACGACGACATGACCCGCGCCGCACTCGGCCTCAGGCGCGATCTGCCGAGCGCGCTCGCGACCGCGCTGGCCGCCGTCGGCCGCGGCGCGGCGGAATTCCACCCCATGCTGCCTGGCGCTCCGGCGGCGACACGCCATGGCGACCCCGGCCACGGGCGGGCCGGCTTCGTCATCACCCGGCAACTGATTACCGTGCAACAGTCCCGCAACCGGCCGCAGCGGATGCTCAGCTGTTCGTGACGCCACGGCGCGCCGGACACCCGGCGCCCGCTCTTGGGCGACGTCCGGTCCGGCTCACTCGATATCGGCCACGTCGACCGCGCCGCCCTTGACGCGCTGGGCCAGCGAGGCTTCCATGAACTGGTCGAGGTCGCCGTCGAGCACCCGCGCCGGATCCGAAGTGGTGACGCCGGTCCTCAGATCCTTCACCATCTGGTAGGGCTGCAGCACGTAGGAGCGGATCTGGTGGCCCCAGCCGATATCGGTCTTCGAGGCCGCCTCGGCGTTGGCCTTGGCCTCGCGCTTTTCCAGTTCGAGTTCGTAGAGGCGGGCACGCAGCATGTCCCAGGCCTGCGCGCGGTTCTTGTGCTGCGAGCGCTCCTGTTGGCAGGCGACCGCGATGCCGGTCGGAATATGGGTGATGCGCACCGCCGAATCGGTCGTATTGACGTGCTGGCCGCCGGCGCCGGACGAGCGGTAGGTGTCGATGCGGCAGTCGCTCTCGTTGATCTTGATGTCGATCGAATCGTCGACCACCGGATAGACCCACACCGAGGAAAACGAGGTATGGCGGCGGGCGTTCGAATCGAACGGCGAGATCCGCACCAACCGGTGCACGCCCGATTCGGTCTTCAGGTAGCCATAGGCCTGAAGCCCCTTCACTAGAAGCGTGGCCCCCTTCATGCCGGCTTCTTCGCCGTCGGAATATTCCATGAGATCGGTCTTGAAGCCGCGCTTCTCCGCCCAGCGCGTGTACATGCGCAGCAGCATCAAAGCCCAGTCCTGGCTCTCGGTGCCACCGGCGCCAGCATGGATTTCGACGTAGGCGTCGAAGCCGTCGGCCTCGCCGGAGAGAAGCGCATCGACCTGGCGCTTGGCAACATCGTGGCCCAACGTGCGAATCGCGTTGTCGGCCTCGACGATGCTCGCCTCGTCGTCTTCCATCTCGCCGAGTTCTTCCAACGTCAGCGCGTCGTCGAGCTCACGCCCGATGGAGCGCACGGTCTCGATCGAGCGGGCGAGCAGGTCGCGCTCGCGCATCTGCTTTTGGGCATTGGCCGGATTGTTCCACAGATTGGGGTCTTCGGAGAGCGCATTGAGCTCATCCAGCCGCTTCAGCGCGACATCCCAGTCAAAGATGCCTCCTCAGCAGGCTGAGCGCCTGCTGGATCTCGTCTACGATGGCTTCGATTTCCGCCTTCAT
>JARLIT010000150.1 GCA_031291575.1 Ancalomicrobiaceae bacterium | reverse complement strand
GCAGGCTGTCGTCGGCGCGGATGATCTCGCCGGGGTAGAGATGGAACCAGCGCTGGCCGCCTGCCGCCTTTTCCCGGCTGTCCCAGGCGATCGGCAGCGCCTGCAGGCGCCCGTCGGGAAACGCGATCAGGTATTGCTGCAACGGCGCGACGCCGAAGGTGTATGTCACCTCGAATTCGGCGAGCTTCCCGTCCGGCCCGTCGGTTTCGACCATGAATTTGCCGTCGCGGCGGAAGAAGCGCGAGCGCAGGCCGTGGTCGTCGAAGACGGCGCCGGAAAAGTCGCCGAGCACCGACGTCTCGCTGGCATGCGCCATCGCCTGCCGGTGCTGTGAGGTGCGCCACGCCGTCGCCTCGGCCGGATGACACTCGGCGCAGGCCTCGCTGCCAACGTGGATCGGGGCAGCGCTCGCGCCGGGAGCTGCGGCGACCAGAGCAATGCATGCCGCAACGAGGCCGAGAAAGGCCAGGCTCCAGGTGGATCGGACGAGACCAATCAGCATGCCAGTCAAGGCCGGTGGTGATACCGCCTTACTGGCCCCGATTGCGGCCGCTGGCAAGGGCAGATCGCACGCCCATGACCGTGTCGGCACGGCTGGCGGGCCTTGCAGACCCGGCCGGCGCCGCGATGCTCGGGAAGCCTTCAGGGCCTTCAAGCTGCAGAGGCGGCCTCAGCGCCAGCCCATGGCGGGGGCGACGTGCGTCAGGATCGATTCCAGCACATGCGCGTTGTAGGCGACGCCCAACTGGTTGGGCACGGTCAAGAGCAGCGTATCGGCCTCGGCGATCGCCTCGTCCTTCCTCAGCTTGTCGATGAGGATGTCCGGTTCGGCGGCATAGCTGCGGCCGAACACCGCCCGCGTATTGGCATCGATGAAGCCGATCTGGTCCTCGTCGCCGCCGCTGTCGCCAAAATAGGCGCGATCGCGATCGTTGACCAAGGCGAAGATCGAGCGGCTGACGGAGACGCGCGGCGTGTGGGCGTGCCCCGCCTCTTTCCAGGCGTCTCGAAAGGCGCGGATCTGGGCGGCCTGCTGCAAGTGCAACGGTTCGCCGGTCTCGTCGAACTTGAGGGTCGACGTCTGCAGGTGCATGCCGAGCTTTCCCGCCCACGCGGCGGTAGCGTTGGATGCTGCACCCCACCAGATCCGCTGGCGCAAGCCGTCCGAATGCGGCTCCGGGCGCAACAGGCCGGGCGGATTGGGGAACATCGGGCGCGGGTTCGGCTTGGCGAAACCCTTGCCCTCAATCACCTCAAGGAACCGCTCGGCATGGCGGCGCCCCATTCCTGCATCGTCCTCGTCGCCCTCGAGCTCGTAGCCGAAGTGGCGCCAGCCGTCGATGACCTGCTCGGGCGAGCCGCGGCTGATGCCGAGCTGCAACCGGCCGCCGGAAATGAGATCGGCCGCACCGGCGTCTTCCGCCATATACAGCGGGTTCTCGTAGCGCATGTCGATGACCGCCGTGCCGATCTCGATGCGGCTGGTCCTGGCGCCGACGGCGGCGAGAAGCGGAAACGGTGAGGCGAGCTGGCGGGCGAAATGATGGACGCGAAAATAGGCGCCGTCGGCACCCAATTGCTCGGCCGCCACGGCCAGCTCGATCGATTGCAACAGGGCGTCTGCCGCCGAGCGGGTCTGCGACTGCGGCGACGGGGTCCAGTGGCCGAACGAGAGAAAGCCGATCTTTTTCATGATGGGTGTGCCAAGGGTCCAGGATTTGGGGGACGACGGGTGCCTTGGCATAGTTGGGCTGCTTCGCCGACATTTCAATGAAAGCCGGAATCTGGCGGGCGCATTCCGGGCGTCATGCGGCCTCACGGCGGCCAATCCGCGCTCGAGGCGCGCGGCAGAACCGAAGGCCGCAGCCACAGCAGCGCCGGATGGCGGACCACCTATACGAATTCATCGCAAGGAGTTCTGCTTGAAGCCGGCGCCCAACTGGCAATACGATCAAACAAAACCGATTGTTGGGAGGACTCGACTTGGCAACGCTCTACGGTAACGACATCAGCAGGGACCACCTCACGCGGCGCATCGGCCATATCTCGCAAGTTGGTGGTGCGCGCGCCTATGAACTCACTTCGGGACAGGCCACGGGCACCAAGGCGATCGATGTTCGGACCGGCACGGGCTTCGAGTTCACCGTTTTGCCGGGACGCGGCCTCGACATCGCCTGGGCGACCTACAAGGGCGTGCCCATCGGCTACATCTCGAAGTCCGGAGTGGTGGCCGCCAACCGCTTTACCGAAGACGGCGCGCTCGGTTTCCTCAGAAACTTCCATGCCGGGCTGCTCACGACCGCCGGGCTCTCCAACATCGGCGTGCCGTGCGTCGACGCGGGCGAGGCCTACGGCCTGCACGGGCGGGTGAGCAATACGCCGGCTGAGGATGTCGGCATCCACCAGGACTGGCATGGCGACGATTTCGTCATAACTATCGGCGGCGTCGTTCGGCAGGCGCGGATCTTCGGGGAATGCCTGGTGCTCAGGCGCGAAATCTCGACGAAGCTCGGCGCCAACCGCCTGATCATCAAGGACACAGTGGAGAACGCCGGCTTCAGGTCCGAGCCGTCGCTGCTGCTCTACCACTGCAATTTCGGCTATCCGATCGTCGGCCCGGCCACGCGACTGTTCACCTCCGGCGGCAAGGTCGAAGCGCGCGACGCCAGTGCCGTCCCCGGCATCCCGACCCACGATCGCTTCCAGGAACCGACGCGCGGCTACAACGAGCAGTGCTTCTATCATCATCCCGACGCCAAGCATGGCTATGCTCATGCCGCACTGTTCAACGTTGAGCTTCAGCTCGGCGCCTACGTCAAGTACCGCACCGACACGCTGCCGTTCCTCGTCGAATGGAAGATGATGGGAGAACAGGAATATGTCGTCGGGCTGGAGCCGACGACCGCCCGCCTCGAAGGCCGCAACGACGTGCTGGCGCGCCACGAGGCCCGGATGATCGAGCCCGGCGAGCGGCTGTCGTTCGAGGTCGAGATCGGCGTATTCGAGAATATCGAGGGGCTGGACAAGCCGTAGAGCGCTATGGTGTCAGCCGGCCAACCACAGTGCCCGGCGCGCTTGACTTCGAGCGGGAAGGAGACAGCAGATGGCGAATTCGGCTTTCACCGGTGCCGGCGCTGCAGGGCACGCGTTTGCCGCGCCGGACAGCGCTCCCGCTTCGAACGAGACCATCAGCGACTATCTGATCCGGCGCTTGCAGGAGGAAGGGCTCGGCCACGTGTTCGGCGTGCCCGGCGACTTCATCCTGTCGTTCTTCAAGAAGCTCGACGAAAGCCCGATCAAAATCGTGAACACCAGCGACGAGCAGGGCGCCGGATTTGCCGCTGACGCCTATGCCCGTCTGACCGGCCTCGGCTGCGTCTGCATCACCTATACCGTCGGCGGCCTCAAGATCGTCAACTCCGTGGCACAGGCCTTCGCCGAGTGCTCCCCGGTCGTGGTGATCAGCGGCGCGCCGGGCGTGGCCGAACAGGCGACGAATGCGCTCATCCATCACCGGGTGCGGAATTTCGACAGCCAGCAGAAGATCTTCGCCGAGATCACCGTCGCCACCGCGGTGCTCGACGATCCGAATTCGGCGGCCACCGAGATCGATCGCGTGCTGGCGCTGGCCCGCCGGCACAGCCGGCCGGTCTATATCGAGCTGCCGCGCGACATGGTCTCAGCGGAAATCCTGCCCGGACGCGGACGAGCCCTGCCGGTCAAGGGGAGCGACCCGGACGTGCTTCACTTCGCACTCGCCGAGGCGGCCGAGCGGATCGCGGCAGCCGCCCATCCGGTCATCGTGGCGGGTGTGGAACTGCACCGCTTCCATCTGCAGGAGGCGCTTTCCAAGTTCGCGCACCAGACCGGCATTCCCGTTGCCTCGACCCTCGGCGGCAAATCGGTGTTTGCGGAATCCGATCCCGCCTATCTCGGCGTCTACGAAGGTGCCATGGGCAGCGACGACGTCAGAGCATTGGTCGAGGACAGCGACTGCGTCATCCTCCTTGGCCCGCAGATGAGCGACATCAATCTCGGCGTCTATACCGCGCGCCTTGATCGCAGCACCTCGGTCTATGCCGGGGAGGATCGCGTCTCCGTCGGCTTCCGCAGCTACGACGGCGTCGGCATGGTGGATTTCCTCAGCGGCCTGGCCGAACGCCCCTGGGTGAGGCGCACACTGCCGCCCTTCGTCCACCCGGAGCGCCCTGCGCCGTTCAGCCCGAGCGACCGGCCGGTCACAGTGGCGTCCCTGTTTGCCCAGTTGAACGCCTACCTCGAAGACGACATGGTGGTGATTGCCGATCCGGGCGATGCGATGTTCGGCGCTTCGGATCTCTACATCCATGACGGCACGCATTTTCTGGCACCGGCCTATTATTGCTCGCTCGGCTTCGCGGTGCCGGCGGCCGTCGGCGTCGGCGTCGCCGCGCCCACGTTGAGACCGCTGGTGCTGGTCGGCGACGGCGCCTTCCAGATGACCGGCATGGAATTATCGACCATCGCCCGCTACGGTATGAACCCGATCGTCGTCGTCCTCGACAACGACGGCTACGGCACCGAACGGCCGATGCTCGACGGGGCCTTCAACGACGTCCACCGCTGGAACTTCTCGCGCATTCCGGAGCTGCTCGGCACCGGGCTCGGCATCAAGGTCACGACCGAGCGCGAACTGGCCGCGGCGCTCGTCGCCGCCAAGGCGAACGTCCGGAGCTATTCGCTCGTCCAGGTCATGCTGGCGCGCGGCGATTGTTCGCCGGCGCTGACACGCCTGACCGCCCGATTGGCAGAGCAGATCGCCCACCGTTGAACGGTGGCCGCTCAGGTTTCGCCGCAGCGCGCCCCCAACAACTGCACCGTGGGCGTGCCGCGGTGCCATTCGATGAGACTGATCGCGCCGTGCGGCTGCGCGATGCGGAACAACGCCTCCAGCGGCATGCCGAGCAGATGGCAGAGGAGCGTGCGGTTGACGCCGGCGTGACCTGCGATCGCCACGCTCAAATCCGTCCCCCAGTCGGCGAGGCACTCCAGCACCGGCACGACGCGCGCCGCCAGATCGGCGAAACTCTCACCGCCCGGCGGACGGAAGCCGACGATGTCGAGCCCGCGGGCGGTCCAGGCCTCGGGATGCTGGTGCGCGATGTCACTGCGCAAGGCCCCCTCCCAGTCGCCCATGTCGATCTCGGCGAGCGCCGGCAGCACGCGGATCGGCACGTGCCGCCCCGCGACGAGGATTTCGGCGGTACGGCGCGACCGGGCGAGATCGCTCGCCAGGACGAGGTCGAGCGGTTCCGGTCTCAGGAACGCGGCGATCCGTTCGATCGAGGCCTCGCCGTCATGGCTCATCGGCAGATCGGTGCGGCCGATGTAGCGGTCGTGCGCATCTCCGACCACGGCGCCGTGGCGGATCAGCCAAAGTTTACGCATGGAAGACCTCATGATGCAGGCGGCGTTTCTCCGCCCGCGTGAACCGGACGGTATCGCCGACGGTCACCTCGAGACGCAGCCGGCCGCTCGCTACGGCGTGCCCCCAGGCGGGAGCCGCTGCAACGGCACGCCGCACCGCCTCGGCCAGCGCCGGCGAGCGCAACAACGGCGGCGCCGCCAGACGTAGCGCGAGAGTGGCGGACGGTCCGACCGTGACGCTCGCCTCGACGTCGGAGACCCCGTCAATTCCGAACACGACGTCGTCGATGTCGGCTAGCGCCAGCCTCAGACCATCGCCGAGGACGACTTCGTCGCGGATGCGGCCCCTGAGACCGACGAGCCGGCTGGTGTGCGAACCGCAGGCGCAGGGCGCATCGACAAGACGCCCGATGTCGCCCGTGCGGTAGCGGACGAGCGGCGTCGCCCGGGGTTGCAACGTCGAAATGACGATCTCTCCCTCCTCGCCGGGCGGCAGCCCCCTGCCCGTCGCCGGGTCGATCACCTCGACGAAAAGATCGGCTTCGCGCAGGTGCAGGCCCAGATGTGCCGGACAGTCGACGGCGCCGCCGTACCCGGTCTCCGTCATGCCCCAGTGGTCGTGCACCGCGCAATCCCAGGCCTGTACGATCGCCCGTTTGAGCGAAGGCGCGGCATAGTCGGAGGAGACCAGCACGGCCTTCAACCGGATGGGCGGGCCTCCGTCGGCCGCGCTCAACCGGGCGGCGGCAAGCAGCGTGACCGGCGGGCCGGCGACGACGTCGGGACCTTCGTGGCGCAGCGCCGCGACGAGCGCAGCCGGGTCGTCGGCCACATCGAGGCGGAGGGGAATCGCGCCGAGCCGCTTGAGCGCCAACGCCAGGCCATCGCCGACGCTGGCCGGGCGATCGGAGGCAAAAGCGATGGCAACCCTGTCGCCAGCCTCGGTGAAGATGGCCATGCCGTGGTGGAAGTAGTCGACGGTCGCCTCCAGTTCCGCCAGGCCGAAGGCAATGCGCTTCGGCGTTCCTGACGTGCCCGACGTCGGCAGCGTGACGATGCGGGCGACATCGGCGCCTGATACCGCGACGAGCGGCGGATCGGCGCGGGCGAGATCTTCCGGCGTGGTGAATGGCAGACGCGGCAGATCGGCGGCACCGTCGACAGGTCCGGCCGGCCAGTCGGTGCGGCGACGATAGAAGGGGCTCGTCGTGCGGGCCGCCGCGATGGCGGCGGCGAGGCGAGAAGATCGCGCCGTCTGCACGTCCGCGTGGTCGGCGGTAGGATCGAGACCGAGGCGGCGGCGGATGCAGGCATCATAGTCAGCCATCGTCATAGGCGGGCGGCCATCAGCGAACGCGTCGCGCTGTGCATCGGTTGTCCGTCACGGTTGCCGAGGCTCCGCCCTTCGAACGGCCGGAGCGGCGTGAACGCGCCCATGCGGCTGGAGACGCCGGCGGTGGAAGGCCCGGAGACGGGAGCGGTCGGCGTCATCATTTGTCCTCCAGAGCCTGTTCCACCTTCAGCATCTTGCCCAGCGCCAGGTCTTCCGACACGTAGACGAAGCCGCAGTTCGGACAGCGCGGCAGGTCGACGGGGAACGACTGGCCGAGATAGGAGGCTTCGACCTTGCCGGGTTGCAACGCCACG
>JARLIT010000149.1 GCA_031291575.1 Ancalomicrobiaceae bacterium | reverse complement strand
GTGGCCCCGGAGCGATTGTCGCAGGCGGGCGGCGCCCGATTTGCGCCAAATGCCGCCAAGTTAGCGAACTTGCGTCATTTTCTCGCCGTCATCCGCCTGAAACATGACAGTCAGCAAACATAAGTCGGTAGGGCGTTCCCGCGTACGGGAGCCTGCCGATATTATTCTGCCCTATGACGTCGATTCGCTCGAGCCGGTAGCGGCCGGACACTAGGTCATTGCAAACCGCCTTTCGATGGAAACCCGATGAAAAAGATCAGAACGTTCATTTCGTCCGGCGCGATTTTGCCCGGCCTTTTGATGTCAAGCGTGGCCGACGTTCAGTACGTTTCCGCCGCCTCGGTCGCCCCTGGGACGATCGTGATCGCGCAGCAGGCTCAGGCCCCCACAGAAGAAGAGCTGCGGCGCCGCAAGGCGGAAGAAGAAAAGCGCCATCTGCAACAGCAACAGCAGCAGCAGCGTCCTCCGCAACAGCAGCAACAACAGCAACCGAGGCCGCAGCAGCCGGTGCAGACCGCGCCAGTCGCGCCCAAGCCGGTGCCGCAGGCGCCCGCGCCGGTCACCCAGCCACCGGTTGCGCCGCGCGTCAATCAGCCGCCGCCGACGCCCGTGCCGCTCAAGCCCGTGGTGCCGAAGGCCGCTCCGACCGCTCCGGTGACGCAGCCGCCGCCGTTGCCCTCGCAAAACACGCAGCCTAAGCCGACCCAGCCCCAGTTCGCGCCGAAGCCCAATCAGCAGCCCGGAGTCATGCCGCAAAAGCCGGTACAGCAGGCCCCGAATCCGGTGACACCGCCTGCGCCCGTGGTGCCGCAGGCGCCGACGAACCAGCAACCGCAATTCATCCGCCCCACGCAGCAGCCCGGCGTGCAAAAGCAGCCCGGTGTCCAGCAGCAACCCGGCGTCCAGCCGCAGCAGCCCGGCGTGCAGAAGCAGCAGCCTGGTGTCCAGCCGCAGCCCGGCGTCCAGCCGCAACCCGGCGTCCAGCCGCAGCCCGGCGTGCAGAAGCAGCCCGGTGTCCAGCCGCAGCCTGGTGTCCAGCCGCAACCCGGCATCCAGCCGCAGCCTGGTGTCCAGCCGCAACCCGGTGTCCAGCAGCAGCCCGGCATCCAGCCGCAGCCCGGTGTCCAGCAGCAGCCCGGCATCCAGCCGCGGCCGGGATTCCAGCCCCAGCCTGGCTTCCAACCGCGTCCTGGCGGCCCGAATTTCAACAACCAGCCTTCGACGATGGCGCCGCAGTTCCCGCCGCCCCAGCCGCAACAACCGGGCAAGCCGGACAAGAAGAACGGAATTTCGCCTTTGGGTGCCGCGGCAATCGGTGCGGCGGTCGGTGTCGTCGGCGGCATGATCATCGGCCAGCAGGTGCGTGGCATCAACGAGGTGCAGACCTCGCGTCGGACCGTCGAGCAGAACGGCACCACGTTCTACAGCGAGCCCGGTCGGGTGATCGTGCGTGAAGGCGACGGCCTCTACATCCGGCATGACGAGACCGAGCGCTTCCGTGAATTCGGCCGCGACGTGCGCGTCGAACAGCGCGGCGATGAGGTCATCCAGACCATCGGGCGCCCCGATGGCTCAGTGATCATCACCATCACCGATCGCGACGGGCAGCTCCTCAAGCGCATCCGGCGCCTGCCGAACGGCGTCGAGTTCGTGCTGATCGACAACACGTTCCGGCCGCGTCCGCGACATTACTCCGACGAGATCATCGTCGTGCCGCCGCCGCCGGAGGTCACGGTGCAGGACCGCTATATCGTCGACGCGAGCAATGCGCCGGAAGGCAGGATCTACGAGACGTTGGTTGCACCGCCGATCGCATCGGTGCCGCGCCATTACACGCTCGACGAAGTGCGCAATAGCGTTGAACTCCGGCGCTACATGCCGAGCGTCGACCTCGACACGATCACGTTCCCGACCGGATCGTGGGATGTCGAGGACAGCCAGATCAACCGGCTGCAGTCGATCGCCGATGCCGTCTCCCGCGCCGTCAAGGCCAACCCGAACGAGATCTTCCTGATCGAAGGCCACACCGACACGGTCGGCCAGGATGTCGACAATCTGTCGCTATCCGACCGGCGGGCTCAGACGGTGGCCGGCATCCTGACGCGCAGCTTCAACGTCCCGCCGGAAAACCTGGTCACCCAAGGGTACGGCAGACAGTACCTGAAGGTGAAGGTCGACGGCCCGGAGCGCGCCAATCGCCGCGTCACGGTGCGGCGAATCACGCCGTTGTTGGCAAACAGCGCTCAGCAGCCGACGCCGCAGGACCAGCAACCTGCGCCGGATCAGCCGGTGCAGCCGCAGTGATGACCGGAGCGGGCGACGCTGCCGCGACGCAGCGACGCTCTCTTTGACGAACTCTCGTGACGACGGCCATGGCGAGACCCCGCCATGGCCGTCGTCTTTTGCGCTGGCGCGGCAAACGGCCGACAAGCCAGACGCGGCCACCGCCCCCGGATGCCAGATGGCGGCCCTTGCACACGGGGGCGCCAGGCGTCATTCGCCCGTCACACAACGACCAGCATCTCAGCGCAGCATCCGCCCCGATCCCAGCCAAGAGCCGCCGCCCATGAACTTCGCCCAGCGCTTCACCTTCCTGTTTGCCGCTCCGCAATTCGATGCCGACGATCTGGAAGGAAACCGGATCGGCGAGATCATCGCGGCGATCGCCCGCTTGGGCTTCCAAGTGGTCAGAGCGCGGCGCACCGAGGATGCGGAGATCGCGGTGCAGACCGATGCCGCCATCGGCTGCCTCGTCGTCGACTGGGGCAAGAAGGGGCTCGACGGCAAGCCGGCCTCGCTCATCGGCCTGATGCGACGACGCGGCCTCGAGATGCCCATCGTCCTCCTCGTCCGCCGCAAGCGCTTCGAGGACATTCCGGTCGAGGTGCTCGACTATATCGACGGCTATGTATTCCTTGCCGAAGAGACGCCGGAATTCATCGCCAAGAACCTCGTCAGCCGGCTGCGCCAATACGCCGACACGCTGAAGACGCCGTTCTTCGGCGCGCTCATCGACTACGGCGAAGAGGGCAACCAATTGTGGACCTGCCCGGGGCACAACGGCGGCATCTTCTATAGCCGCAGTCCGATCGGACGGACCTTCATGGAGCATTTCGGCGAGGCGGTGTTCCGCGCCGATCTCGACAATTCGGTTCTCGAACTCGGCGATCTCCTCACGCACGAAGGGCCGGCCTTGCAGGCGCAGAAGGAGGCGGCCAAGATCTTCGGTGCCGAGAAGACCTATTTCGTCCTCAATGGCACATCGGCCTCCAACAAGATCGTGCTGTCCTCAATCGTTGCCGACGGCGACCTCGTGCTGTTCGACCGCAACAATCACAAGGCGGCCCATCACGGCGCGCTGCTCCTCGGCGGCGGCATCCCGATCTACCTCGCCACCGACCGCAATGCCTACGGCCTGATCGGCCCGATTGCGTCGGACGCGCTCGACGAGGCCGCGATACGCGAGGAGATCCGCACCAATCCGCTCGTCACCGATCCGGAGGCCTGGCAACGGCCGCGCCCCTTCCGCGTCGCCGTCATCGAGCAATGCACCTATGACGGCACGATCTACTCGGCCGAGCTGATCCTCGCCCGCATCGGCCACTTGTGCGACTACATCCTCTTCGATGAAGCCTGGGCCGGCTTCATGAAGTTCCATCCCCTCTACCGTGGCCGTTTCTCGATGGGGCTCACCAACCTCACCGAAGACTCCCCCGGCATCATCGCCACCCAGTCGACGCACAAGCAGCTCGCCAGCTTTTCCCAGGCCTCGCAGATCCACGTGAAGGATCGCCACATCCACGGCCAGCGCCGCCGCGTCGAGCACCAGCGCTTCAACGAAAGCTTCCTGCAGCATTCGACCACATCGCCGTTCTATCCGCTGTTCGCCTCGCTCGATGTCGGCGCGCAGATGATGAAGGGGCGCTCGGGCGAAGTCCTCTGGGACGACACGATCCGGCTTGGCATCGAACTGCGGAAGAAGCTGCGCGCCATCCGGCGCGAATTCGAGCAGAAGGAAGCCCTGCCCGAACGGCGCTGGTTCTTCGATCCGTTCGTGCCGCCGACCGTCAAACTGCCGGACAGCGGGCGGCCGGACGGCCAGTTCGAGACGCCGTGGGAAGCGATCTCCACCGATGCACTCGCCGCCAACAGCCAATTCTGGGCATTCGCACCCGGCGAGCGCTGGCACGGCTTTACCCGCACCGGCACCGGACTGGCCATGACCGATCCCAACAAGCTGACGCTCCTATGCCCCGGCCTCGACATGGGCACCGGCGCCTACGAGGCATCGGGCGTGCCGGCACCGATCGTGGCGCAATACTTGCGTGAAAACCGTGTCGTGCCGGAGAAGAACGACCTCTATTCGCTGCTGTTTCTGCTCACGCCCGGTGTCGAGGCCTCCAAGGCCGGCACACTCATCTCGACCCTCGTCGCCTTCAAGCGGCTCTACGATGACAATGCCTTGCTCGACGACGTCATGCCGGAATTCGTCGCCAAGCGCCCGGCGCGCTATACCGGCAAGGGACTGAAGGACATCTGCACCGAGATGCACGAGTTCTATGCCTCGGTGAACATGAGCTCCCTGCAGAAAAAGATGTTCATGGCGGAGCATCGCCCGGTGCCGGCGATGACGCCGCATGCGGCGGCGCGGCTCCTCACCCGCAACGACGTCGACTACCTGCCGATCGGCGAGATCGCCGGGCGCGTCGCCACCACGCTGTGGGTCGTCTATCCGCCGGGCATCGCCACCATCGTGCCGGGCGAACGGCTCGACGAGCACACCCGCCCGATGCTCGACTATCTCAGGGCGTTCGAGCGGGCGAGCAACCTGTTCCCCGGCTTCGACGCAGAGATCCAGGGGCTTTACCGCGAAATTCAGCCGGACGGGCAAATCGCCTTCTACACATATGTTGCGCGCGAGGGGCGAGACTGATAGCGCGTCTGCCAACGCAGCTTCCCACTCGATCGACGGATTCCTCGATGACCGATACCAGCGCCGCCATCGTCATTCGCCCTTCCGAGGAGAAGGACGTCGAAGCGATGCTGGCGATCTACCGCTCCCATATCCAGCGCGGCGTCGAGCCGGGAGCGTACCACGAGGAAGACACGCTGCAGTCGGACGACCTGAAGCGGCGGCGCAAGAACATGAAGTCGAAGCGCCTGCCGCATCTGGCAGCCGAGCTCAACGGCGCTCTCGTCGGCTATGCCTATGCGGTGCCGTTCCGCAAGCGCCCGGCCTATCGCTTCGTCGCGAAGCACTCGATCTACGTCCACAGCGACTATTTGCGCGCGGGCGTCGGCCGCGTGCTGCTGCCGGGGCTGGTGGACAGCTGCGCCGCCGCCGGTTTCCGCCAGATGATCGGCTATATCGACGCGGCCAACGAGGCCTCGCTCAGGCTGCACCTCGCCTGCGGCTTCCGCGAGGTCGGCCGACTGCCGTCGATCGGCTACAAGTTCGGCAAATGGACCGATTCCGTCATGGTGCAGCGCTCACTCGGGTTGGGCGACCAGACCCCGCCGGATGTCTGGATGGTGCCTGGCGCCTGAACCGGCCGAGATCTACCGGTTCGGCGCCGGGCCGATGTCAAATTTGCGCCCGCCGCCGTCAACGCTTGGCCATTGCCGCCATCGCCGCCGGATAGCGGTCGCCCTTGACGGGGATGGTCAACAACGCCTTGGCGATGGTGGCGAGGTCGTCCGTCGACAGCGTGATCTCGGCGGCGCCGAGGTTCTCCTTCAGCCGACTGAGCTTGGTGGTGCCGGGGATCGGCACGATCCACGGCTTCTGCGCCAGGAGCCAGGCGAGCGCCACCTGCGCCGGCGTCGCCCCCTTTGCGATTGCGATCTGCGACAGTTCCTCGACAAGCGCGGCGTTGGCGGCGCGGTTCTCGACGGAGAAGCGGGGAAGCGTGCTGCGGAAGTCATTGGCGCCGAACGATGTCGTCGTGCTGATCGCCCCGGTCAGGAAGCCGCGGCCGAGCGGGCTGAACGGCACGAAGCCGATGCCGAGTTCCTCGAGCGCCGGCAGGATCTCGGCCTCGACGTCGCGCCACCACAGCGAATATTCGCTTTGCAACGCGGCAACCGGCTGAACCGCATGGGCCCGGCGGATCGTCTCGACGCCGGCCTCAGACAGACCGAAGTGCTTTACCTTGCCTTCGGTGATCAGCTGCTTGACCGTACCGGCGACATCCTCGATCGGCACGGCGGGATCGACGCGGTGCTGGTAGAAGAGGTCGATGCGGTCGGTCTTCAGCCGTTTGAGCGACGCCTCCGCCACCGCGCGGATGTGCGACGGGCGGCTGTCGACGCCAGCGGTCGGGACGGCGTCCTTGAAGCCGAACTTGGTGGCGATGACGACCCGATCGCGCACCGGCTGCAGCGCCTCGCCGACCACGTCTTCGTTGAGATAGGGGCCGTACGCCTCGGCCGTGTCGAAGAAGGTGACGCCCGCGTCGACGGCGGCGCGGAGGAACTTCACCGCCTCGCCTGTCTCCGTCGCCGGGCCGTAGGCGTGGCTGAGCCCCATGCAGCCGAGGCCGATGGCCGATACTTCCAGGCCGCTCCGGCCAAGCAAACGTTTCTTCATGGTGATCTCCTCACATTGGACATCCGCAGCCGGGCCACGGAGCAGTTGGCGCGTCACGCCCTCGTGGCTGCGCCGTATTCGTCATCGGTGACATGTTCGAGCCAGTCGACGGCCTTGCCGTTGAGTGCCTCCTGGATGGCGATATGGCTCATGGCAGTCGCGGGCGATGCGCCGTGCCAATGCTTTTCGCCCGGCTCGAACCACACCACGTCGCCCGGACGGATCTCCTCGATCGGACCGCCCCAGCGCTGCGCCAGGCCGCGACCGGCGGTGACGATTAGCACTTGTCCGAGCGGATGCGTGTGCCAGGCGGTGCGGCCGCCCGGGTCGAAGGTGACGAGATTGCCGGCGGCGCGGGCCGGCGACGCGGCCGCGAACAAGGGATCGAGCCGGACCCGGCCGGTGAACCAGTCGGCCGGCCCCGTCATCGAGGGTGCGGAGCCGCTGCGCTTGATATCCATGGCGTTTCCCTGTGTTGGGCGTCGACGGAGGGTATGGGTCGAGATCGCGTCAAGCCTTCAGCGTCGCCATGTCGATGACGAAGCGGTACTTGACGTCGCTCTTCAGCATGCGGGCGTAGGCGGCTTCGATGTCGGCCATGGCGATGACCTCGATGTCGGAGGTGATGCCATGCTCGCCACAGAAATCGAGCATCTCCTGCGTCTCGGCGATGCCGCCGATGCACGAACCGGCGAGCGCCTTGCGGCCCAAGAGCAGCGGCACTGAGTGGACCGCCGGTTCGAGCGGCCCGAGGTAGCCGACCAGCACGATCGTGCCGTTGCGCGCCAATGTCGGGAGGTAGGGGTTGAGGTCATGCGCGTAGGGCACCGTGTCGATGATCAGGTCGAAGCGGCCGGAGACCGAGGCCATCTCGGCCGGGTCGGTCGAAATGACCACAGTGTCGGCGCCGAGCCGGCGGGCATCGTCTTCCTTGCCCGGCGAGCGGGTGAACAGGGTCACTTCGGCGCCCAGCGCCTTGGCCAGCTTCAGTCCCATATGGCCGAGACCGCCGAGACCGACGACGCCGACTTTCGAGCCCGGGCCGACCTTCCAGTGCCTAAGCGGCGACCAGGTGGTGATGCCGGCGCAAAGAAGCGGTGCGGCGCCCTTCAGGTCGAGTCCGTCCGGAATCTTCAGCACGAAGTCCTGTTTGACGACGATCTTTTCCGAGTAGCCGCCCTGGGTCGGGCTGGCGTCGACGCGATCTCGACCGCCGTAGGTCAAGGTCATGCCGTGGCGGCAGTATTGCTCCTCGCCGTCTTCGCAGGCGTCGCAGGAGAGGCAGCTGTCGACCATACAGCCGACGCCGACGTGGTCGCCGACCTTGACCTTCGTCACATTCGGCCCGACGGCGCTGACCCGGCCGATGATCTCGTGACCGGGGACGACGGGATAGGTGCTGAAGCCCCAATCGTTGCGGGCGGTGTGCAGATCGGAATGGCAGACGCCGCAGTAGAGGATGTCGATCGCGACGTCGTCGGCGCGCGCATCGCGACGATCGAACCGGAAGGGTCCGAGCGGGGTCGAAGCGGATTGGGCGGCGTAGCCGCGAACGCTGATGGTCATGTCTGGCTCTCCGGGAGGGGTGAAAAATGCAGTGGCCGTGCCGACGGCTGCCGACCGAGCCCTCTTGCCGACGAATCTAGGGTCGCCGCATGGGTTCGGGCAGCATCTTGACACGGCATCGGCTTATGAACGGTCGCAACGCGTGCCGGACCGCTGCGGACTGGCGATCGACTGACCCGACATTAGCCACTCGCCGCTGCTGCGATTAGTCGCTATTATCGGCACGAGCCTATGAGCTGGATTCATCAATGCTACGCGACAATGTGAACGACCTCCTCGCCTTCATCGCGGTTGCCGAGGAGAGAAGCTTCACCCGCGCAGCTGCCCGGCTGGCGGTGTCGCAGTCCGCCCTGAGCCACGCCATTCGGGCTCTCGAGACGCGCCTTGGCATTCGGTTGCTGACGCGCACCACCCGCAGCGTCGCGCCGACCGAGGCCGGCGAGCGGCTCATTCGCGGCATCGCGCCAGCGTTCGCCGAGATCGACGCCAGCCTGATGGCGTTGTCCGACCTGCGCGATAAGCCCGCAGGCACCTTCCGTTTCACCGCCGCTCTGCAAGCTGTGGAGACCATCCTGTGGCCGGCACTCGCCAAACTGCTGCCGGACTATCCCGACATCAAGGTCGAAATATCGGTCGAAGCCGGGCTCACCGACATCGTCGCCGAACGGTTCGATGCCGGCATCCGCATCGGCGAACAAGTCGCCGCCGATATGATCGCCGTTCGCGTCGGCCCGGACCTGCGGCTGGCCGTCGTCGGCGCGCCATCCTATTTCGCCAAGCATCCGCCGCCGCTCACCCCACGAGACCTGACCCACCATGCTTGCATCAACATCCACCTGCCGAGTTTCGGCGGCAACTACGCCTGGGAGTTCGAGAAGGACGGACATGAGCTGCGGGTGCGCGTC
>JARLIT010000148.1 GCA_031291575.1 Ancalomicrobiaceae bacterium | reverse complement strand
GTCGATGACGTCGAGGCCGTGCGCCCGGGCGGCGAGCACGATGGTCGACAGGAAGGCCAGCATCGGCAGCCGACCGCGGATCAGGCGCGAACGCGTTTCCTTGGCCAGATCATTGGTGCCGATGACGAGGCAATCCAGCCGCTCGGCCCCGGCCGTGTGGCGCGCTGCGGCGATCTCGGCTGCCCTGATGACCCCGAGCGGGGTCTCGATCATCGCCCACAGCCGCGTCGCCGGCGCGATGCCGAGATCGTCGAGCCGGGCCCCGATGTCGCGGATCTCGCTGGCGGATTCGACCTTGGGGATGAGAATGGCGTCGGGGCCGGCCTCGGCGGCGGCTTTCAGATCGTCGGCGCCCCAGGGCGTGCGCAAGCCATTGACGCGGATGATGACCTCGCGTTTACCGAAGCCGCCGGCCTTGACCGCCGCGGCGACCTGGGCGCGGGCAGCATCCTTCGCATCCGGGGCAACCGAATCCTCGAGGTCGAGGATCACCGCGTCGGCCGGCAGGCTGCGCGCCTTCTCCAGTGCCCGTGCGTTCGATCCCGGCATGTAGAGCACGCTGCGACGCGGCCTGATGGTCATTTCCCGTCTCGCTCCCCAATGGTCGTTGGCACGACCCTAGCCAGAGCCCGATCCTGCCGCAATGCACAATTGGGGGGAGGACCTGCGGCAGATGGCGAGCGTGCACCTGCATGGCAGCCCTGGCCGGGACTGCGGTCGCGGAGGTCGATCTGGTAGCGCGGCGATCTTGAGGAAAGCTCAGCCCAAAAGGCAATCCCTACCCCGGTGTCATCAAGTCAGTCGTGACATGACTTGATGACACCGGAAAATCGAACGTCAAGCCAAACGAAGGGCGCGCGCGGGGAGGTCTCTCGCCCGCCTCACTTCCACTCGCGGATGTCGACGAAGTGACCGGCGATCGCCGCCGCCGCCGCCATCGCCGGCGAGACGAGGTGGGTGCGGCCCTTGAAGCCCTGCCGGCCCTCGAAGTTGCGGTTCGACGTCGAAGCGCAGCGCTCGCCGGGCGACAGGCGATCATCGTTCATGGCCAGGCACATCGAACAGCCCGGCTCGCGCCATTCGAAGCCGGCGGCGACGAAGATCTTGTCCAGACCTTCGGCTTCGGCCTGTTGCTTGACCAGCCCCGAGCCCGGCACGACCATCGCGAGCTTGATGGTCGACGCCACCGTCCTGCCCTCGACCACAGCCGCGGCGGCACGGATGTCCTCGATGCGGCCGTTGGTGCAGGAGCCGATGAATACCTTGTCGAGCGTGATGTCGGTCAGCTTGGTGCCCGGCTTCAGATCCATGTAGTCGAGCGCGCGGCGCTTGGAGGTCCGCTTGTTCTCGTCGGCGATCTCGTCCGGGTTCGGCACCACGCCGGTGATCGGCACGACGTCTTCCGGGCTCGTCCCCCAGGTGACTGTCGGAGCGATGTCTTCCGCCTTCAATTCGATCACCGTATCGAACGGCGCCCCATCGTCCGTCTTCAGGGTCCGCCAATAGGCGACGGCCTTATCCCAGTCCGCGCCGGTCGGCGCCTTCGGTTTGCCCTTCAGGTAAGCGAAGGTCTTCTCGTCGGGGGCGATCAGTCCAGCGCGGGCACCGCCCTCGATCGACATGTTGCACACGGTCATGCGGCCTTCGATCGACAGGGCTTCGATGGCCGAGCCGGCATATTCGATGACGTGGCCGGTGCCGCCGGCAGTGCCGATGCGGCCGATGATGGCGAGCACGATGTCCTTGGCCGTGACACCCTCGTTCAGCGCGCCGTCGACGACAACGCGCATGTTCTTCGCCTTGCGCTGCTGCAGCGTCTGGGTGGCGAGCACGTGCTCGACTTCCGAGGTACCGATGCCGTGCGCCAAGGCACCGAAGGCGCCATGCGTCGAGGTGTGGCTGTCGCCGCAGACGATCGTCATGCCCGGCAGGGTGAAGCCCTGCTCCGGGCCGATCACATGCACGACGCCCTGGCGGATATCGAATTCGTTGTAATATTCAACGCCGAACTCAGCCGCGTTCTTGGCGATCGTCGCCACCTGCAGCGCCGATTCCGGATCGGCGATGCCGTGCCGGCGGTCGGTCGTCGGCACGTTGTGATCGACGACGGCGAGCGTCTTTCCCGGCGCGCGCAGCTTGCGGCCGGCGATGCGCAGACCCTCGAAGGCCTGCGGGCTCGTCACCTCGTGCACGAGATGCCGGTCGATGTAGAGAATGCAGGCCCCGTCCGGCTGCTGGTCGACAACGTGATCGTCCCAGATCTTGTCATAGAGCGTGCGCGGGGCCATGGCATCTTCTCCAACAGAGCATCGCAAATGGTGGACGGTTCAAATAGCGGAAACAACCGCTGTGGAAAAGGGCACTGCCGAAGCATTTTCGTGATGGCGGCACCGAGCGGACGATATCGCCGCTGCCGGCCTGCTCTGCGGCACTCGGCGGATACCTTCCCCGCACCTATCTTCGCAAGATGCCCGGAAGAGGATAGATACGCACAAGTCGGTGCCAATCGAGTTGCGAGGAACCTATGGCCAATCTCAGCATCCACCAGTTCATTTGCCGCTCCGACAACTTCGGCGTCCTCCTCCATGACGCCGAGACCGGCGCGACGGCGGCGATCGACGCGCCCGACGAGGCGGCGATCTCGGCCGAACTCGCCAGGCTCGGCTGGCACCTGACCGACATCCTCATCACCCACCACCATCTCGACCACGTCGAAGGTCTGCCCGGACTGAAAGCGACCTACGGAGCACGCGTCGTCGGTCCGAAGGCCGAAGCCGGCAAGATCGGTCACATCGATATCGCCGTCGAGGAAGGAGATGCGATCTCCTTTGCCGGTCGCGCCGTCGAGGTCCTCGATGTCCCCGGCCACACGCTCGGCCATATCGCCCTCCACCTGCCCGAGGAAAAGCTCGCCTTCGTCGGCGATACGTTGTTCGCGCTCGGCTGCGGCCGCATTCTCGAAGGCGCGCCCAGGCAGATGTGGACCTCGCTCGTCAAGATCGCCGGACTGCCCGGCGACACGTCCGTCTATTGCGGCCATGAATACACGCTGTCGAACGGCCGTTTTGCCCTCTCCGTCGACGGCGACAACGAGGCGCTCATCGAGCGGATGAAGGAGGTCGAGGCGCTCAGGGCCGCCGACAAGCCGACCTTGCCGACGACCATCGCTGAGGAAATCGCCACCAACCCGTTCCTGCGCGCCTCCGCCGCGGCCGTGAAGCAGCGGCTCGGCATGGCCTCCGCTGCCGAAGTCGACGTGTTTGCCCGGCTTCGGCAGATGAAGAACGACTTCAAAGGCTGAACCATGTCGACGACAGCATCGGCCAGCGCCGAGGACATCATCGCGGCCCTGCAACTGAGCAGGCACCCGGAAGGCGGCTGGTACATCCAGACCTTCTGCGACAGCCAGGCGGTGGAGGGGCGCGCCGTCTCCACCGCGATCTACTTCCTGCTGAAGGAAGGCGAGGTCTCGCACTGGCACAGGATCGATTCCGTCGAAGTCTGGCATTGGTATGCCGGCGCTGCCCTCGAACTGACCTGTGCCGAGAACGACGACGACGACCCGGAAACGGTCATTCTCGGCAACGACATCCTCGCCGGCCAGCGGCCGCAGGCGATCGTGCCCCACCGCACCTGGCAGAGTGCCCGCCCACTTGGGCCCTGGGTGCTCGTCGGCTGCACGGTGGCGCCGGGGTTCGAGTTCTCGCGCTTCACCATGGCCCCGCCCGGCTGGCGACCGGGACGACGCTGACCACACCATGCGATCACCGCAGCGTCGGCCGGATCGCTTCAAGGTGGCGGCATCGGCTTCGGATCACAGACGCGATATCGCCGGTCCGCCCGCATCGGCTCGACCGTGCAGCCACCGACACTCCGCGCCGGAGATGTTGGTGAAATAGTGATCGACTGTGATCGTTCGCATGTGGCGCAGGCCGATCGACGCGGCAAAGGCGAAGACGCTGTCGTGCTGCGCTTCGAAGCTCTCGATCTGCATGAAAACGCGGTTGCTGCGAACGAGTTGTTCCATCCCGCGCAGGACGCTCAGCTCATGTCCCTCGACGTCGATCTTCATCACGACCGTGCGGCCGGTGAAGGTGAAGAGGCTGTCGAGCCGGGCGCACGCAACGGAAATGGCGTTGGGCGACGCGTCGGCGACAACGCCGGCATGCCCCCTGTTACCGCCCTCGATCGCTTCGCTGCGACAAAACGAAATCTCGCCATCGCGATCCGATAGGGCGGTCCGATGCACGACGATGGCATCCGTCAGGTCGTTCAGGAACAACTGGGCGTGCAGCTGCGCATGATTGCGCGGGTCCGGTTCGAAGGCGTGAACTTGTCGCACGCCCGCCTTGACGGCCAGCATCGCGTAGAGCCCCCAATAGGCCCCGATGTCGAGAAACACCGGATCATCGCTTCCGAATAGTCGCAGCGCTTCGGCCATGACGGCACATTGCTCGCGCTCCCATTCCCATTGCCACAACAAGTTGATGTCGACATAGCTCGTCGTATCCAGCAGAAGTGTGAGATCGCTGCGTCTGGCAAGGCAGAGTTTCCCGCCCAGGCTGGACGATCGCGCCATCTCGATCCGTAACTGCCGCGATCGACGCCTGCGGCGCAGGTACTGATTAAGCCAGATGGCCTTATCCGGCGCGCTCAGGAACTGACGGATGATGTTCGGCATGGAGTTCCCCGGTCTGCGCCAAGACTGCCATGCGGGCCGGCGTCCCAGGGGCCACCGATCATCAAGCTCAGAGCGCGATACCGTCGCACGAACCATGCGACAGCTGAATCAGCGCACTAAACAACTGGTGGAGCCGGATGCATTGAGATGGATCGCCGTGGCGGTTCCGTCTGAGGCATCCCGCCCCAGGTGCAGCACCGAATGCCCCGGGGGCTGCGGCGAGCCCCAGTTCCCGATTGCCGACAATGGCTTAATCAATCCGCCCCGACCACCATGCCAATGAACGGCAGTTCGCGGAAGTGGTGGCCCATGTCCATGCCATAGCCGACCACGAACTTGTCCGGGCAAAGGAAGCCGACGAATTCGGCTTCGAACGACTCCGCCCGCTTGCCGGGCTTTTCCAAGAGCACGGCGGTGGCAACACGGCGGGCGCCGCGGCTGCTGATCAGGCTCTTGGCGTAGGCAAGCGTGCGGCCGGACTCCAGGATATCGTCGACGAGAAGGACGTCACGGCCGGCGACGTCGGTTTCGAGATCGCGCAGAACCGTCACCTTGCCGGTAGACTGCGTGCCGGACCGATAGCTCGACAGAGAGATGAAATCGACGAGCGGAGAGATGTCGGCGTGATGAAGCGCGCGAATAAGGTCAGCGGCGAAGACGAAACTGCCCTTCAGCACGGCGACGACCAGCACGTTGTCGGTAAAGCCGGCCCGGCGGATCTCGTGTGCCATCGCCAGTGTCCGGACTGCGATCTCCTCGGACGAAAACAGCGTATCGATTTGCACGGACGGTACGGGACTAATCATTCGGCTGATGCCTGAGTTTTGCGACGATCGATCATTCGCACCTGAATATCAGACGCCTGTTCCGGTGGCGAGGCCAGCCGCGTGCGGAAACGCAGATTTGCGCCAGGCATCAGGACGGTTGCCTTGGGTTCAATCGACCAGGCATAGATCTCCTGCTGGTCATCGCCTCTCAGCGCAAAGCGGATGGCCGGGACATCACGCTCGGCAGTCGTCGGGTTTTCCAGTTCGCCTTCGACGACGAGGACTGGCTGCAGGTTTTCCACCTCGCGCATCATCTCCACCTTGCCGATTTCCAGTCCGCGCAGGTTCACCTTCATGCCGATGGATTCGTAGACGAGCGCCAGACTCGGAAAGGCCGCAACGATCGGGGCCCTGAGCAGCACCGCCATGCCGACGACCGCCAGCGACAAGGCGAGCACGGCCGCGCCGAATACCGGCCGAGCCTGCACCAGAAACCGCTCGAAATCGATGCGATGCAGACGCAGGTAGGCCTGCGGCTTGTGCGTCGACAGCCGGATCCGCACCTTCTTGGCATAGGTCTCGACATCGACATGCGGATGGTCGTCGCCGGCAGCTGGCGCGGCGGCCGGTGCGACAGTTGCCGCTTCCGATGCTGAACCCGGGAAAACGAACTCTGGCGGCAGTTCGGCAGCATCGAAGCGCCGCGGCTCGCTTGCCGGCGGATCGGCGAACAGCGGGACCGCTTCCGCTGCAGCAGCTTCTACGACGTCCGGCACGTCGTCCTCAGGCTCATCGGCGGACGGCATCACCGTCCATTTGTTGCCGCACGAGGCGCACCGCACCGCACGACCCTTCGCGCCGACCTTGTCATCGGCGATATTGTAGGAGCTTTCGCAGACGGGACAGGTGATTCGCATCGCAGTGCTTTGGTTGGCCGCGGCATCGGCGGATCATAGGGTGCGCGAGACGGCCGGCGGCCGGACCGACACCTATGTCGCCGAGAATCGCTCATCGTGTTGAACGACCGGTAAACCGCCGAGAAAATTCGCGCACCGCGAACGCCGTCATGCCATCTTTGGGTTGATTGGGTGGAACGGCGCCCGGAAACCGTCCGGGCTTTAACGACAGTCAGGGTTCGAGAGTGCAGGACGAGGCGGCGCGGAGGGACCAAGTGATCCGGTTTGAGAACGTCGGCCTTCGCTATGGGATGGGGCCGGAGGTGCTGCGCGACGTCTCCTTCGAGATTGGGCCGCGCACCTTCCAGTTCCTCACCGGCCCATCCGGCGCTGGCAAGACCAGCCTCATCCGCCTGATCTTTCTGTCGCTGAGACCAACCCGCGGGCTGATCTCGGCCTTCGGCAAGGACACCTCCCGGCTCGGCCGCGACCAATTGCCCGCGCTCAGGCGGCGCATCGGCGTCGTCTTCCAGGATTTCCGCCTGCTCGATCATCTGACCACCTACGAGAACGTCGCCCTGCCCCTGCGCGTTCTCGGCCGCGATGAGGCGAGCTACCGCTCCGACGTCGTCGATCTCTTGAATTGGGTCGGTCTCGGCGAACGCATGCACGTGCTGCCGCCGGTTCTCTCAGGTGGCGAGAAGCAGCGCGCCGCGATTGCCCGCGCCCTCATCACCAAGCCGGAACTCCTTCTCGCCGACGAGCCCACCGGCAACGTCGATCCGCCACTGGCCAAGCGCCTGTTGCGGCTTTTCATCGAATTGAACCGGCTCGGCACTTCGGTCATTATCGCCACGCACGATCTTGCCTTGATGGAGCAGATCGACGCGCGCCGGCTAGTGCTTGGCGACGGCCGCCTCGAGATCGTGGATTGAGACCGGCCATGGCGGACTCGAGCGACAGCGACGGCGGGGAGGGACGCGAACGGCGGCGGCCGCGCGCGCCCGAGCCACGGCCCGTGGCGCAAGGGGCCGAGCGGAGCCTGCTGGTGTCCCGCCATTTGGCCGACTCCGAGCCACGCGCCCCGCGCGCCACCGGTACCCCTTCTCCCATGGCTGCACAGCCGGAGGCCGCTTCCCAAATGGCTACGCCTCCCATCGCCACGTCCCCGACGGCAGCGCCCCCGACCGTAGCGCCACCCAACACGGCGCCTCAGGTGGCTGCGCCCGATCCAGCCGAGCGGCGGGTCGACCAGGTGGCGCCGGCCCGTCGTCGCGACGCCGGCCACGGCCGCGGCGGTGACACCCGCTCGCTGCCCGGCCTGCCCGAAGCCAATCCCATCGTGCCGCCGCAGTCGGTCGCCGGCCGCGCGCTGATCCTCGTCGTCGGCATCATGTGCTTCCTCGCCTGCCTCGCCGTCGGCGCGCTGGTGCTCGTCCAGGAAGCGGCACGCGACTGGCAGCTCGACGTGGCGCGCGAAGTGACGATCCAGGTCAAGCCGGTCGATGGCAAGCCGATCGAGCCGATGCTGCAGTCGGCCATGGATCTCGCCCGCCAGACCGCAGGCGTGCGCAACGTGCGGCTGATGTCCGAACGCGACTCCTCGAACCTGCTCGAACCCTGGCTCGGCTCCGGCGTCGATCTCTCGGCGCTGCCGATCCCGCGGCTGATTCTCATTGAGCTCGCCGATCCGGCATCCGCCGATCTCTACGGCCTGTCGCAACGGCTGTCGACGACACTGCCGAACGCGCTCCTCGACGATCACTCGATCTGGGCCAAGCGGCTCAGAACCATGGCCGGCACCATGGTTGCCGCCGGCGGCATCGTGTTGGTGCTGGTATTGACGGCGATGGTGCTCTCCGTCGTGTTCGCCACCCGCGCCGCCATGGCCGGCAACCGCGACGTCATCGAGGTATTGCATTTCGTCGGAGCGGAAGATTCTTTCGTCGCCGGCGAATTCCAGCAGCATTTCCTCATTCTCGGCCTCAAGGGCGGCGTCGGCGGCGGGCTTTCCGCCATGATTTCCTTCGCCGCGGCCGACTGGGTGACGCGCGAGACCCCGGGCCTTCCCGGCAGCGACCAGCTGCATGCCCTGTTCGGCGGCTTCTCGGTCGGCTGGAGCGGCTACGTCGGGGCGGCGGGCATCGTCCTCCTGGTGGCCGGCCTGACGGCACTCACTTCGCGCCTGACAGTGCGCAGCTATTTGAATCAGATCGATTGATCGGCTCGGCGATGCTAGGAGGGGGCCAGAATTTCGCAGCACCGACCGTCCGTGGGCGGCGGCACACGGACTGGCCCGAACCGCGTGACGGCAATGAGTAGACCAGATCGGCAACCGACGGATCCCGAGACGCACGGCCGGCCGCACACGCTCCGCCGTGGGATTCTGAGCTTCATCGCCTTCCTCCTGGCGGTCGGAATTGCCGTCGGCATCGGCGGCTTTCTGCAGTTCGCCGCCGCCGTCGCCGATCTCGAACCCTCAGGCCTGGAGAGCGCCGAGGGCATCGTCGCCCTGACCGGCGGGCGCGACCGGATCCACGGCGCCCTGGAGCTGCTGAGGTCCGGCCACGGCCGCCGCCTGCTGATCACCGGCGTGCATCCTCTGACCCGCCCGGAGGACTTGCGCCGCCAGAGTGAAGGCAACGAACCGCTGTTCGCCTGCTGCGTCGATCTGGGGTTCGAGGCGACGACCACTGTCGGAAACGCGCAGGAGGCGGCCGTCTGGGCCAAGACGCACGGCTTCCACTCGCTCGTCATCGTGACCAGCGCCTATCACATGCCACGCTCGCTCACCGAGTTCGCCGACGCCATGCCGGACGTCAGCCTCGTCGCCTATCCGGTCCGCCACCCCGACCTCGACCTCGGCCACTGGTACCTCAGCGCCGACACCGCCAAGCTTCTCATCTCCGAATACCTGAAGTATACGGTCTCACGGGCGCGGCAGGCCTTCGAGGCCCACTGACCCGACCTGCCAATCCTGTTGGCGGCGGGTCGCGCAAGGAGACGTGAACGGCATGATTTGGCTGAGATCCCTGGCGTTCAACGTCTTTTTCTACGTCAACATCGTCCTCTGGCTGATCCTTCTCATCCCCTTCGGGCTCTTGCCGTCGGCCACGCTGTGGCGCCTGATCGGCGTCTGGTCGTGGCTCAACGCCTTCATGCTGAAGCATCTCGCCGGCATCGAGGTCGAGTTCCGCGGCTTTGAGAACCTGCCCAAGGGAGCGGTGATCATCGCCTCCAAGCACCAGTCCGCCTGGGAGACTGTGAGCCTGCTGCATGTGTTCGACCGGCCGATCTTCATCATGAAGCGTGAACTGACGTGGATCCCGCTGTTCGGTTGGTACTTGACGCGGCTCGGCATGATCCCGGTCGATCGCGGCAAGGGACACAGCGCGTTGCGCGACATGGTCAAGCGTGCCGAGGTGGTGGCGGCGACCGGCCGCCAGATCCTCATCTATCCGGAAGGCACCCGCCGCGCGCCCGGCGCCGAGCCGGCGTACAAGTTCGGCGTCGCCCAGCTCTACCGCCAGCTCGGCCTGCCCTGCGTGCCGGTGGCGCTCAACTCGGGCCTGTTCTGGCCGCGCCGCGGCTTTCTGCGCCGGCCGGGCCGGATCGTCGTCGAGTGTCTCGCTCCCATTCCTCCGGGCCTGGAGCGCGACGCGTTCCTCAAGACGCTGCAGGACCGCGTCGAAACCGCATCCGACCGGCTGAGACAGGAAACGCTCGCCCTGCGTTCGTGACGCAACAGTCAAGAAGATCATGAACTGCGCCGGTCGCACTCACGATAACGTGACCATCTTCTTTCCGTCTGCGCGGAAATGCCCTTAACTCGACACAACCAATTCCCACCTTAGGATGGCAAGCCGATCACGCCGGACCGTCTTCCGGAACCGTCGCAGGCTCGGAACATGCTTCCCGTCGACCGGCTTGCGCCGCGCGCTTGTTTGTTCTAGTTATGTTCTTGTCTGGTGGGTGGGCGGCCGCCTCCTGTCGCACCCCCACCAGCAAGTCATGCAACGGTTCCCCCAAAGATGATGATGCCAACCTCAGCTGGAACGCCATCAACCGCCCGCTCCCTCGGGTTCGGCGACGGTTTCCGCTATTGGCGCGGCGCATCCGGGCGGCGCTATCTGTTTTCGGCGGTTCCGCAGGATGCCATCGACGGGCTCGCCAACGTCGTCGTTATTGAAGCGGCCGATCCGCAGTATGGCACCGAGCCGGCGCCGGTGTGGCTCGGCGAGGTTGATGGCGCAGGCAGCCGCAACGGTTATTCCATCGGTCGCACCCGCGGCCGCGCCATTCGCACCTTCGTGCATTTTCCCGCAGGCAGCGACCCCGACCGGCACAGCGCGATGCTGGATCTGGCCGGTGGCCGGGCATAGCCAACCGTTCCCGCAAACAACTGTGTACCGATGCCCGACTGTATGCGCCGCGTAGGCAGCCGGACGCTTGGGTAGCGCCGGGCCCGTGCCGCCGGCTCAGGCTTCGGCGCCGTCGTCCAGCCGGTTGGCGAGCGCATCGAGCCGCGAATCGTGGATGCCCGACTTGCGCATGTGCGCCACCGTCGCCAGGACGTAGTGCCGGTTCGGACCCGATCGGCCGGCCCCCTCGCGCACCAACCGCTCGACCTCGCGGGCGGCAAGCTTGCCGGCATATTGCCGATGCCCGCGGTTGACCAGATACACCAACGCCTCCGGCGTCCGCCCGCTGCCGTCGAGCAGATGCACCGGTTTGCTCGCTTCGAAATAGACGCCGGTGACCTGTTCGCGCTCCCTCAGGTAGGCGAGCGTTTCAACCGCATGCCGCGCCGCGACATGGAAGGCAAAGCCACGGCAGCGGCCGCCGCGATCGAGCCCCAACACCAGCCCCGGCCGTTCCGGCGTGCCGCGATGCACGTGGGAATAGACGCAGAGGGCGCGATGCCAGCCGTCGAGCCGAGCCGGAATGGATTCCAGATGGGGAAAACCGGGATTCCACATCAGCGACCCGTAACCGAACACCCAGAGATCCGTCATTGCCCTGACCCAGTGTCCATCGCCGCTGC
>JARLIT010000147.1 GCA_031291575.1 Ancalomicrobiaceae bacterium | reverse complement strand
GCGCGGCAGGAACGCCACGGCGCCATCGAGATCGACCGTGAAGCCGCCCTTGACCTGGTTGAAGATGACGCCGACGACCTTCTCGTTCTTGTTGAAGGCCTCTTCGAGCCGGGTCCAGCTCTCCTCGCGGCGCGCCTTCTCACGCGAGATGACGGCTTCGCCGAGCGCATTCTCGACGCGATCGAGGTAGACTTCGACGATGTCGCCGACCTTGAGCTGGTTGTCACGCGCGTGCGTGCCGAATTCCTTCAGCGGGACTCGGCCTTCGACCTTGAGGCCGACGTCGATCACCGCGAGATCCTTCTCGATGGCGACGACAGTTCCCTTGACGACAGATCCTTCGTGCAGATCGGACCCGGCAAAGGACTCTTCGAGAAGCGCCGCGAAATCCTCGCGGCTGGGGTTGAATTGAGACATTGACACTCCTGGCGCCGGCAAGCCGGCGGGTGCACCGGATGGGTTAGGGTTGGACTGGCCCCGATGCCCTCCGGCCTGCCTGAGAACGGCAGACGCCCGGGAGGAGATCTCCCCCCGGTCCGGTGCGGGCGAACGGCGATCGAGACCGCGCTATTCCGATTGCCTCGCCGGGAACCGAAGCCGTTCGATCGGAAGCCGCCCTCGGGGTTTGAACCCTCAGCCGTCACGATCGCACCGGCACGGACATAAGTGTCCGCGGACCCGCAGGCGAAACCGCGCTGATATAACCCCTTCATCGGCGCCGGGCAAGGCGGGACCGGCCGAAATCGCCGTTTGCCGTGGCTCGGGCGGGCCGATTCAAGTCTCGGCAGTGGGGCTGGCGGGGCCCGGTGCCGGCGCCGCGCCGAGCGGTCGCAGCGAATGGCGGACGATGAAGCCGACGGCAGAGGCGAAGGCAGCCGACCAGCAGAATCGGGCAACCAGGATGAGGCTGTCGTAGCCTTCCGACCATTCGGCGGCGGCGACGCGGGCGACGGCCGCCAGTGCCATCAGGAGGAAGGCGGCGTCGGAGAGGACCTCATCGAGGAACACCAGCCGCTCGGCGCGGCGGACGAAGCTCGTCGCGATCACGATGGCCATCAGGGCCAGTCCACCGACGGCCCAAGAGTGCACGATCGCCTGCAGGTCGATGGCGGCGATGCCCGCATCGTGCAGGGCGAGGAGGAGGAAGCCGGTCCGCAAGCCCAGCATGCCGATGGTAAGCGCCATCAGGGAGTGGATGCGCCAGACCTGCCAGGGTCTGGGCAGCAGCACCCAGAGATATCCGAGGAGCGCCGCGGCGAGTGCGAGGACGGCGGCATTGCGGTCGAACACAAAGGTGGCAAGGGCGAAGAGGGCGGCCAGCCGCTGGGCGAGCGTCAGCGAGGCGGGCAGTCCGGGGCGGGGCGGCCGTCCGAGCTTCTCGCGCGCCACCGGCCAGAAGGCGGGTGCGACGCGGCGTTCCATTTCCAGGCAGAACAGGACGATCAGCGCCAGCCCGGCCCGCGTCAGCCGCTCGTCAGAGACGAACTGGCTGGCGACCGCGACGGCGCCCTGCGCCAGCACGAAGGCGAGCGGATCGAGCGAACGGGTCGAACGAGCCGCCACGGCATTGGCGAAGAACAGCAGGCCGGCGGTGAGCGCCAGCCCGGCATGAAGATGGATCTCGATCGCGGGGTCCGCGAGGCCGACGGCGAAGGCGACCGCGTGGCCGGTTACCAGCACGGCCGGTCCCCATGATGGCACGATCGGTCGCTCGATCCAGCGCGGCAGCGCCGACGACAGGACGCCGAGGAACTGAATGGGGAAATAGCAGAAGAGGATATCGCCGGGATGGGTGGACAGATCCGACAGTCCCGGCAGCATCATCCGGACCGCCACCAGTCCGGCAAGGACGAAGGCGAGCCGGTGGCTTTGGAACAGCCGGATCATGCCGTTTGTGCGAGTGTCGCCCCGGCCAGCCCGCGGGCATAGCCGTCGACCAGCGGACCAGGCAAGCCGATGGCGACCAGCCGTTCGCGCGCCTCGATCGGTTCGATGGCGCCGGAGGCGAGCGCGCCGTAGACGCCGGCCACTTTCGCCATGTCGCAGGTCTGCGGCGACAGACGCAGGCGGCGGATGCCGCTCGTCTCCAGTTCGTAGGCCGGCGGGCAATAGGCCTCGACCCCATGCGACATGGTGGCGATGCCGTTGATGGCGAGGAACGATTGCCCTGCAAGCGTCGAGACGTCGAGACCATCGGGATCGCGGTCGCAGACGAACTGGCAGGAATCCTTGTGCAGGCCGGCCAACCGCGCGTGATAGCAGCGCCCGGAGACGGCAAGCGGCATGCGGCCGAAGGCGAAGATCTCGATCTCGGCTTGCGGCACAGCCTCGGCGATGACGACCGCCGAGGCGATCGGGACTTCGACCGGCAGGCAGAGCGTCTTGGCACCGCGCTCGGCGAAGAACTTCGCGCTCATTTCATTGTAGACATTGACGAAAGGACCGACGACGAATGGGTGCCCGCTTCTCAGCGCCAACCCCGTCACGTCGTTGATCTCGACGAGGCGGTCCTCGCCGGCCAGTTCGGCGACGATCTTGCGCTCGCGCACATTGGAGGGCATGGCGAGGAGCGAGATCACCACCTCCTTGCCGGCGGCCTCCAGCCGCTCGATCACCTCCGGCCAGATCGCGTCGGTGAATGGCGCGCGCTTGCCGCAGACGACCTCGCCCAGATGCACGCGGTCGATGTCGGCCTCGTCGGCGATATGGGCGTAGAACTCGGTGAGCCGGTCGGCCGACCAGTTGAAGAGGACGGGGCCGAGGGTCAGACGGACGGACACTTCAGGGTCTCCCAAGGTACGGCGGTCATGCTCCAGGGCACTGCCCGCATCATGGTGTCATCCCGGCATAAGCCGGGATCCAATCCAGCGCGCCACGCGCAGGCGCTATCGGCGGCATCGCTGCAGTTGTCTCCCAGAATGTCGAACCATCATTGGATTTCGGCTTTCGCCGGAATGACACCGTGGCAGAGACCGGGACCGATAACGACGTCTGAGCGCAGCTCACCGCCAGGTCTTCTTGTAGGCGCCGGCAGTCTGCTTGCCGCCTTCGGTCAACCCGGCAAGCCGTTTCGCCGTATCGGGATCGTCGCGGCCGGCGGCAATGGCATCGACCGCGGCGCGGAAGGCGGCCACCACTTCCGCGACATAACCCTTGCCGCGCTGTCGGCCCTCGATCTTCAGGGCGGTGACGCCGGCCTTGGCCAGCGGGCGGATCAACTCGGCGGCATTGAGACTGACCGGATCCTCGAACCAATGGCCGGTCTTGCCTTCGGCGATGAAGCGACCCTTGCACAGCGTCGGATAGCCGGCCGGCTCGCCCGCGCCAAAGCGCTCGATGGTGAAACGGGCGAGCTTGGCCGTCGTGCCCTCGGCGTCGTCGGTATAGGTGACGTGTTCGGGCGGCGAGCAGACACCGGTCAGGTTGGGCGACTTACCAGTGGCGTAGGAGGACAGCGAGCAGCGACCCTCCGCCATCGGGCAGAGGCCACCGAACACGAAAGCTTCCGTCTCGACCGTGATCTCCTTGGCGAGCGCGGCGATCTCCTCGACGGAGAGCACGCGCGGCAGCACCACGCGTTTGACGTCGAATGCCTCGGCGTAGAATTGGATCGCTTCCGGCGTGGCGGCCGCCGCCTGCACCGAGAGATGCAGCCTGAGGCTCGGATGATGGCGCTTGGCGTGGTCGAGAAGGGCGATGTCGGCAAGGATCACCGCGTCGGCACCAGCGCCTTCCGCGTTGGCGAGCGCCTTGATCCAAGCCGTCGGATGGCCGGCGCGGACAAAGGTGTTGATGGCCACCAGGACTTTGGCGCCGTGGCGGTGGGCGAAACGGATGCCATCGACGAGTTCGTCGGGGGAGAAGTTCAGCCCGGGGAAGTTGCGCGCATTGGTCTCGTCGCGGAAGCCGCAATAGACCGAATGGGCGCCCGCTTCGACCGCGGCGCGAAGGGCGGATGGCGTCCCGGCCGGACAGACGAGTTCGAGGCTCATGAGCGTGACCCGAAAGGCGTGATCGACGGCGACGAGCCGCCCGGCGGATCAGCGGATTCCCGCCCGGACGGCTCCGTTGCCAGCCGGCGCAACAGCGCGATCGCCTTGAGAATGACGGCATCGGCCGTCGTGCCGAGGCGCCCGGTGAGGCCGAGCAGATCGGCCGGCTTCAGTTCGGCGTCCTCGATGGCGTTCCTCAGCGCCACCACCGCATCGGTGCGGCCGCGGACCGTGATGGTGCGGGTGAAGAACAGGGCATCGCCATCAAGCGTACCGTCGAGGAGGCCGAGGAGGTCGACGAGCGGTCCGCCGATTTCGACGTCCGAGGCAACCCGTGCCCGTCGCGGGATCGTGTCGACGCGGGCCCTCGTCCCATCCGGGACCAGGAGGAAATCGAAGTCGAGATCAACAGGTGCGATGCGGAAGCGGCAGGTGCGATACGGCCCGATGCGATCAAACACGCCCGGCCGGCGTGCTGCCAGCCGTCGGACTGCAAGGCTCAGGATGGTTCCGACGGGCAGCAGAGGCAGCGGCTTGGCGAGAAAGCGCAACGGTGCCGGCAGGCCCTTCGGCTGATGATCGGTCATGACCCTTTCTCCAGGCTTCGGTCCCGCGCCTGGGGCCGCGTCGTCCGAACGGGCTGAAGCGGATCGGCGGGCGATCCGAGGCCGCATGTGGCACCTCTGATCTGGCAGCTTTGCGGCCGGCGTGTCGTGATCTACCGCAAGGAAGGGCGAGCTTTTCGGACGCAGGGTGGGCGGCCCTCACCAGCAGGGACAGGGCCTGTCATGTACCGTCGTCTTCTCCCCCATTTCGGCGATCTCGCCGCCTTTCTTGCGTTTCTCGAGCGAAAGGGCGAGGTCAAGCGCATCGCTCAGCCCGTCGACATGCGGCTGGAGGCGACCGAAATCCACCGCCGCGTCATCGCTGAGGGCGGCCCAGTGCTGCGCTTCGACGCGGCCGAGACCGCCGCCGGCCGCTCGCCGATGCCGGTGATCACCAATCTGTTCGGTACGCGCGAGCGGGTGGCGGCCGGCCTCGGAGCCGACGTCGCCGGGCTCGAAGCCCTGGGCGAGTTCCTGGCATCGTTGCGCTCGCCGCGCCCGCCAGCCTCGCTCAGTGAGGCGACGGGCATGCTGCCGATCGCCCGCGCGGCCTTGAACGCCCGCCCGAAGATCGGGCGCGACGCCGCCCCCTGGCCGGCGGTGTCGCCGGATTTGTCGGCGCTGCCGGTGCAGACCTGCTGGCCGGGCGACGCCGGACCTCTGATCACCTGGGGGATCGTCATCACCCGGCCGCCCGGCGCCGATGATCCGGCGAGCTACAACCTCGGCGTCTATCGGCT
>JARLIT010000146.1 GCA_031291575.1 Ancalomicrobiaceae bacterium | reverse complement strand
TCCGTGCCCTCCTCCGTCCGGCTATCGGAACTCGCGATTGGAGCGACGAACGGCGGGAGGGAGGTCTGGGAGACTTGTAACGCAGATTGCGCCGTGGGCTCAGGTGGCGCGACATGCCGCGACAAGTTACGGCCTGTCGCGACACGTCGAAGCAGGCAGAGGCAGCAACGCGGCAAAGTGGATAGCTATGAAGAATCCGCACCGGTCTTCAGGCAACAGCTTGATCCATTCGCCGATCGGATCGAAAGCATCTGTACTTATGCATACATCTATATTTGTTTACGTTCTATTTTTGGTTGCCGTCATATGGATTGGTCAGCTAGACGCGCGCGTTGAATCGGAGTGAGATATGCACACTATCCGGGGTCGGCTCATCGCCATGATCGGCGTGCTCGTGATCGGGTTCATTCTGCTCGCCATCTATTCGGTCGTTCAGTTCCGCTCCACCCTCTACGCCGATACGGACCAGCGTCTGCATAACTTGGTGGACAGCGCCTACTCCATTCTCGCCGACTACCAGAAGCGGGCCGTCAAGGGCGAGCTCTCCGAGGCGGACGCCAAGGCGCAAGCGCTCGCCGCCATGGGCGCGATGCGCTACGACGGAACCGGATACTTCTGGGTGCACGACTTGCGCCCGACAATGATCATGCATCCGACGACGCCCGACCTGAATGGTAAAGATCTGTCGTCCTACCGAGGCAATGATGGAACGGCGATTTTCGTCGGCATGAATGCGGCGATCACCGCAGCCGGCGGCGACCAAGCGACCTACAGCTATCAGTGGTCGAAACCCGGAGAGAACCCCCAGACACTGTTTCCGAAGCGCTCCTTCGTCAAGTTGCTCAAACCGTGGGGGTATGTCGTCGGAGCCGGACTTTACGTCGACGATCTCGATGCCCGCACATTCCGCCTGACAGCGATCCTCGGCGGCATCTGCGTCACTCTGCTGGGCGCTGCCGCAGTCCTGTCACTGCTGATCGTCCGTTCGATCCTGCGGCCATTGGCCGTCGCGGTCGAGGAATTGCGCACGCTTGCGACCGGCAACACCGACATTTTTCTGAACGTTGCCGGTGGACTGAAGGAAATAGCCGCCATCCATCATGCGGTCGCCTATTTCCGCGACGCGATCATCGAGCGCAACAAGCTTGGGGATGAACAGGAGAAAGAAAACCGGAAGCAACGCGACCGCCAAGTACACGTGGACCAACTCATCGGAGCGTTCCGCGATGGTGCGACGCAGTCGCTTGTGGAAGTCACCACGACCGCAGGAACGCTGACCAGCACGGCAAACACCCTGAACGGCATCGCCGATACGACCGCATCACAGGCATTCAGTGCGGCTTCTGCTTCCGAGCAGGCAGCCGCGGCGGTGGAAACGGTGGCGTCTGCCACGGAAGAGCTGTCAGCCTCCATCTACGAGATCTCCCGCCAGGTTACGACGACCAAGGACACTGTCCGCCATGCCACGGAAGCAGCCTCATCGACGAACCGGCAGATCGACGGGCTCGCAGAAACGGTCAACCGCATCGGCACGGTCGTCCAATTGATTTCCGAGATCGCCGAACAGACCAATCTTCTCGCCCTCAACGCGACCATCGAAGCGGCACGCGCCGGAGAGGCAGGCAGAGGCTTCGCGGTGGTGGCAGCCGAGGTGAAGTCGCTGGCGTCGCAGACAGCGCGTGCAACCGAAGAAATCTCGAAGCAGATTTCCAATATCCAGTCTTCGACCGGAGATGCCGTGGCTGCCATCCGACAGATTACCCAGGTCATGGATGATATCGATCAGCACACGACCGTGATCGCTGTCGCCGTCGAGCAACAGGGCCTGGCGACCAAAGAGATCGCCCACAATGTCACGGAGACGGCGAACGGCGCCAAGGATGTGGTCCGGGCGATGACCGAAGTATCCCGCGGCGTTCGCGAAACGACGCGATGCGCGACTGACGTTCTGCAGGCTTCCAACAAGGTGTCAGGAAACTCCAGCGATCTGCGAAAGACAGTCGAGCAATTCCTCAAGGAGGTCGCTGCCGCTTGACTCCCTGCGACCTGTGGGAAAGATCTGTGGGTGGCAGAATGGAACACGGAATTCAGAAAATGTGTCTCCGGTCGGTGGAACAATTCGGATATCTCCGTTTTGTACTATATATGTGAGATGAGCTCCTAAGTCGCCATCAAGACCATCAACGGCCGCCGGCATCGCTGCCGCCAGACAACATGGCGCGAGGACGGGCGGATGAGGACGAAGAGCGAATAGCTCTGCCCGGTCGATGGCGAGATCCGTCGCCGGCGCAGTCTGGCGGAGTCCCAGCAAGACGTGCTGCGCAACAGCGATTGGCGCAATCGAGACGCGGAGACCGAGGCTGAGATGCGCACGTGTTGCTCGGGAGGTCGCCGAGTACAAGAAGCAGATGCACATCAACGATCTGCTGACAGTGTCGACGATCGTGCGCTCCGCCGTCGCAGAAATCGCCGCACTGCAAAACACGGCTGACGCGGCATCGGACAACCACGCAGACCTGACGACAGGCCGCGATCGGCCGCGATCCTGTCGCTTCGATGCCGAAATCAGCCGATCCGCAGCCAAACCGACCCTTTGATAGAACCGTCGCCCTGCCCGGGCAACGTCGATTACTGCGCGACCCTTCATAGATTGACCTTGCGGCTGCCCTCTACTTAGCGATTACGATCGGCCAGTGCTGGTCAATCGTGGGCCTGCTCACGGCGTTTCCCGCCGGAACCACGACTGCGTTCGGGCCGATGAACACGGGATCAGCACTGTGCTATGTGGCCGCGTCGGCTGCGGGCAGCTTCAAATTCGTGCATACAGCTTGTGCAGGCGCCGGACGTCGACTTTCGACCGGTGACGGCGATCCATCGGAATCGCCGGCAGATGGACGATTTCGACCTCGCCGAAGGCGCGTGCCCGATCTCGCCAATCTCCCATCCGCGATGCGTCGCCGGCCAGAAACAGCACGGGCGTGTCATCGATCGCGGCAAAAGCCGCAGCCGTGACGCCGGGCCACATCCTGGCCGCCGTCTCGATGGCAAACGGCCGCAGACCACCCGAGACGCTGGTCTGGCGCCCCAGGAGCCACAGCCGGTCCTCAGCATCGAGCCGGCCGGCATCGCCGGTGCGGTGCCAGACGGTTGTGCCGTCGATGATCTTGGTCTCGCGATCGCGCGACGGATCGAGATAGCCACGATTGACGTGCGGCCCGGCAACGACGATCTCGCCGTCGACGAACCTGAGATCGACCTCGCGTACCGGACGGCCGACCGGTAGGCCACCGCCGGAGGCCGCCGCGTTCCATGTTGCCTCATCGAAGCCGTCCACCTCGGCGAAGGCGATCGGCTCGGCCTCGGTCGAGCCGTAGACGACGGTGAGGCCGACTCCGGGCGCATGGTGCAGAAACCGGCGGGCGACATCGGGATAGAGCGGGCCGCCGCCGGTCATGACGCGATGCACAGACGCGGGCAGCCGACCATCCGCCAGCGTTGCCACGATCACCGGCGGCACCAGGAGGCGCGTCGCCCCCGTGGAGGCGATCCGCTTGAGGAGCGCACTACGCGAAACGCGGTCGTGACGTTTGAGGTTCCAGTCGGGCATCGCCGCGGTAATGCCGTGCCCGAGGCAGGTCAGCACGAAGGCCGGGAAGGCCACGAGATCGATGTCGCCGCACTCGCGTGGCGCGACGATCGACGCCAGCGCCGTGTGCTGGGCGCGCATCAGCCCGTGCGAGCGCTCAATGGCTTTGGGCGCGCCGGTGCTGCCGCTGGTGAACGAGATCAGGGCCGGATCAGCGTCGGCAACTTCGGCCAGACGGCCTCCAGACGCCGCGTCGAGGGCCGGTGACAGACCGATCGGTATGCGGCGGGTCTCTGGCCACGCCATGGCGAGCGCCTGGACGGCCACACCGGCCAGGAGCGCTTTCGGCGTCGTCACCTTCGCGGCATGGCGAAACCCGGCGATCCCCATGGCCGGCTCGGGAAACTCCACGACCGCACCGAGCCGCCACAGCGCGGCGAGGCCGGCGTAGAGTGCGATGCCCGGCCAGACTGCGACGAGCACACGGTCGCCCTTGCCGATGCCGCGCCCGGCGAAAGCCGCGGCCAGCCGGGCCGAACGCCTTTCCAGCCCGCCATAGGTGATGGTCTTGCCGGATCGGTCGATGAGAGCGAGGCGATCGGGATGTTCGCCGGCGCGCTTGAGGAAATCGTCGATCAGGTTCACAGCAACCGTCCCATCAGGGCATAGCGCCGAAACACCACGCCGCCGAATTTCCGGCTCTGCGCAGCCGAGGCGATGCCCTCGCGCATCAGTGCGTGGATCACCTCGCGATAGCCGAGATCGCTGGCCAGCTCATGCACCCGGTCGGCCATCATGCGGCCGACGCCGGCGACGAGCGCCACATAGGTTTTCAGCACCACGGCGCCGGCACGGAACGGATCGGGGAAGGCGAGCGTGAGGCCGACAGCTCCGCCCTGGCTGTCCCGCGCCCGCAGAATCAAGCGCGGATCAGCGCGGGAGAGAAGCGGCGCATAGGCCGCAACGAAGGCCTGCAACGGCAGGGGCGTGAACAACGGCGTGCTGCGAAACCCCGCCATCACCAGCGCATGCGCTTCGGCCAGTAACGCTTCTCCATCCAATCCGGCCCAGCAGGACACGTCGATATCGTTGACCGCCGTGCCGTAACCACGCGACCCCGGCGTGGCGGTTGCCGACACGTGGGTCTCGGCGATGCTGAAGCCGGCCGCCTCGAAGGCGGCGAGGTCGTGCGGGCCAGAGACCGGTTCCATGGCAAAGGCGGGGCTGCCGTCGGACCAGATCGGCAAACGGTACTTGCCCCATGTCGAGCCGTCCATCGGCCCGAGCACGGCCTGAAACCCTTCCTCGCGCAGGGCTTCGCAGGTGGCGCGTAGAAAGGCCGCTCCCTCCGCCGCATCTTCGAAGGCACCGGTGCCGATGGCTGCGGTTCGCAGTCCTTTCCACGGCGGCGCATTCCGGTGAACGATCGGCATCGGCGTCATGCGCAGGCCTCGTAGAGGTAGCTGGGGATCAGGACCGCCAGCGCCAGCGCAGCAAGGCGCGGGCCCGGGGCGTTGAAGAGCCAGCCGCCCGGCCGCAAGGCCACGGCTCCTGCCGCCAGGAGGCCGCCGAGGCAGGCAATCACGGCCAAGGGCAAGTGCGGCGTCCAGCCCATACCGGCGGTCATCGGCACGTAAAGCTGATGGAACAGCATACCGGTCGCGGCAACGCTGGCGACGGCGACTAGCAGGCGGAGAACCAGATCGAGGTCGCGCACTGCGAGCACCATGTAGCCGGAGGCGATGGCAACGAAGGTCGCCACATAGAAGCCGATGGCGTTCAGGTGGAAGGTGGCGCCGAAGGTCAGCCAGACGACCCCGACGATCACCAGCGCGGCGACGAAATCGAGGATCGGCTCGGCCGTCATCAAGGCTTGGCCCTTGCGCGAGATCACGCAGATGGCGAAGGCGACGAGCGGCAGCACGGTGTTGATCGGATCCGCGGCGAGCGCCGTCAGGAACAACGCCACCGCTGCGGCGCGGCCGGCGTGTCCGGTCAGGCCCAACCGCGGGGCGAAATGGTCGGCGGCAATCAGCATCGCCAGCCACACGAGCGTAACCGCAACCAGCGCCATCGGGGCAGCTCCGCCCCAGTTGACCAGGAGCACGTGGATGCCGACCGGCACGAACAGATTATCGAGGCCGCGCCAGCTCTCTGCCTCGACATGGGTGGCAAACGCCGCGACCAGGGTTGCCAGCCAGATGACGTTTTCGCGCGGCGTATCGGTGGCAGCGATCAGGATGGAGACCACGATCATCCAGGTCACGACGAAAAAGGCGGAACTGCCCTCGATGCTCTTGATGCGGTCATCGCGGCCGAAGCGTCGGCGGCCATATTCGGTGCCGACCAGGGCGGCAGCGGCATCCGACAACGTGAGCACGGCGATCGGCAGGGTGTAGAGCGCCGGGTTGCCGGCCGAACGCGCAAACAGCACGACCATGGCGGCAAGAAACAGGATGTCACCCCAGGAGCGGCGTTCGACGCCATGCAACGAGGCGCCGATGCCGCCCTTGGCCAGATGCGGCAGGCGCAGTACCAGCAGGGCGATCAAGGCAAGGCCGGCGAAGACAAAGAAGCCGTCGCGGGTCAGGATGAACGGCAGCAACAGCGCATGCAGGCCGACGCCGACATGCACCAGCTTTCGCCGCGTCTCGGCGCCGAAACCAAACACATTGCCGAGCCGGCGCGCCGCCCATGTGACGACGAACAGGGCAAGCACCGAAGCGACGGCTATGGCGATTTGCGTGATCACGGTCGCACCTCCTCGATCACCAGATCGGAATAGAAGAACGCCTTGTCTTCGCGCTTCAGCCGCGCTTCGAGGTCGCCGAGACGTTCGACGCGGTCGGCCAGTGCGGGCGGGGCCGAGCGCGGCGCCATCATGTTCCAGTAGACGAGACGCGCTCGCGGCGCGGCGAGCGCCAGGAGGCGGGCGTAGACCGCGCCGGCTTCATCGGGCGACATGTATTCGAAGATGTCGGAGAGATAGAAGCCGTCGAATGGGCCTTCGGCGACGCTGTCGATCGGCCCGGCCGCCACCGTGATGCGGTCGAGCCGGGCGCCGATCGTCGCATAGCTCTCGGCCCGCCATGCCGTCGGCAGCGCATCGCCGTAGCCACCGGTCAATATGTGGCGCATGTAGGAATTACAGCAGGGGTCCTGATCGACGGCAGCAAAGCGCACCTTGGCCCGCACGTGGGCGCCGGCGCTGCCCTCGACATGGTCGAAGAAGGCGGGATCGCGCCCGAGCCAGCCCATCACCGTCTTGGAAAAGAACAGGCTTGTGGCGAGCCTCCAGCCAGCGTTGTTCCAGCGCTGCTCGAAAAAGCGCTCGCGTTCCTCGCGATTGCGGGGGGCGAAGACGTCGTCGATGACCGCCCGCGAATGGATCAGCGGCAGAATCGTGCGGCGGAACAGGCGGAAATAGCTTTCGAATTTGCCGATATTGCCGGCGCCGAGTTCGACGACCTTGGCCGACAACGCCCGCCAAAAGCCGGACGTTTCTGCGTCGCAGATATCGAGCACGCGATCGAGCAGCTGCTGGCGCCGTGCCGAGGGACGCGCGCCGAACAGCTCCAGGAATTCGCCATGTTGGAGGGTCCGGTAGGCTGCCAGCCGCAGCTTCAGGCAGGCGATCTGCGCGAGCGACAGGTCGGCGGCGACCACTTCCCTCGGATCGGTCAGAAGCAGCGCCAGGGCGTTGTCGCCGGAGGCGCAAATCGCCAGCAGCCGCTGTCCGGCAGCGGGTTTCAGCGCGCCGATGAGCACGTCGGCATCTTCCCAGGCCTGCGCATAGCGGATGGCGTCGAACCGGGCGCGCTCGGCGATGGTGCTCATCGAAGTTTCCTTACCCAACCGCCGCTGCCGTCGACCTCGATCAGGTCGCCGGTCGCGATCCAGTCGCAGGCGCTGCCGACTGCGACGACGCAGGGGATGCCGAGTTCGCGCGACACGATGGCCGAATGCGACAACACGCTGCCGCGCTCGGCGACAACGGCGGCGGCATTGGCGAAATGCGAGATCCAGCCGGGATCAGTATGGCGGGCAACGAGGATTTCCCCCGCCTCGATCTGCTCTTCTGCCGGGTTGCGAATGACGCGGGCCAAGCCTTTTACCGTGCCGCCGCCACAGGCGGTGCCGTGACGCTCCGACGCATCATCGCGGCTCGTGGGGGAGCGCGAACCGGCAAGCCGGCTGCCGGCATCGACGACGGAGCCGCGCAGCAGGATCCGCTCCGGCGGATCGGTAAGGCGTGCGGCGGCCTCGAATTCCCTGCGCCGCAAGGCGACGAGATCCTTGAGATCGCCAGTGACGGCATTGCCCTCGGCAACGGACAGAAGCTCCTCGATGGTCATCAGGAAGACGTCGTCGGGCTGGTCGATCAGGCCGGTTGCGGTGAGCGCGCCGCCCATCGCCCGGACGACCCGGCGGGCATAGCCGAAGATGCGGGTCCGCTCGAAGCGCAGGTTCTCGCGGTCGCGCACCCGTGCCTTGGTGTAGGAGAGCGCCAGCGAGACGAGCAGGCGCTGCAACGGTCGGCCGGCGAACAGCTGCGACAGCGCTTGCCTCGCGTCGCGGCGGTCCGGCGCCCTGCCCTGCCGATGGGCCGCGGCGGCTACGGCGCGGAGAAGCGGGCTCGGATCCTCGTCGAGCGTCGGCGCCTCGAGCTTCAATTCGCCGATCCGCCGATCGCCGAAGCGCTCAATGTAGGCTTGCAGCTTCTCGCTGAGCTCGCGAAAGGCGCCGATGGCTGCCGTATCGTCCGAGGCCAATGCCTCTGCCGCGCCGTCGCTCTGCCGGACGATGTCGCCCATGGCGCGGATCAGGCGCGCCGGTTCGGCCGAGACGATATCGCCCTGGCCGATCATGACGTCGTTGTGCAGCGCCAGCCCCCCCGCGCCGGCCCAGCGTTCGATGAGGGCGCGCGAGCCGCCAAAGGCCATCATGCAGAGGAAGTCGTTGACGATCGGCGCGTCCCAGCGATCGAGCAGCGCCGCCTCGACGCGGCGGTATTCGCCGGCCAGTTCCGACAGTGGCCGCTCGCCGAGCCGGCCCCAGTCGCGGCGCGGCGGCACCGCTTCGCCGATGCGAGCCATGAAGCCGGTCTTGATGCGTGGGAGGCGCAGCGCCGCGAGCCCGAGCCGTGCCACCATGCGGGCGCCGGCCCAGACACCCGTCGTCGGCGCAACGCCGGCCATGATCTCCTCAGGCAGCGGCGCGGCAACGCCCATCATCGTTTCCATGTGGCGACGATTGGACGAGAAGAACGGCAACAGCGACAATAGCCGGTACCAATTGCCGAGGTTGTAGTAGATGCGGCCGTCGAGGCGCGTCAGCATATTGGCGAGTTCGGCCGCGTGGCTGGCGATCACCGCATCGGAAACGCCGATCAGTTCGAGAAAGGTGCGGTAGACCCGCGCATAGGCCTGGCTGGCGAAGCTGAAGGTCAGCGGCGATACGAGGCCCGGATAGCTCTCGACGATATTGGAATTGTCCAAGACCGTCAGCCGGGTCTCGAATGGTCCGGCGGGTAAGAGCGGCGTGGTGATCGGGCGGGCCTGCAACAGGGTCGGCCTGTCGGCGCCCGCAGCAAAAGCCCATTCGATATCCTGCGGCACGTCCTTCCGGTCGCTGACGGCCAGGCACAGACGGGCAACGAGTCGGGCCTCCGGTTCGCTGAGGACCTCGGCCGCATCGGGGCGTTCGACAGCTTCCAGGTTGGGCCGCATCAAAACCCAGGTTTCGCCGTCGACTTCGCCGCCAACCAGCCGATCGCCGAGGCCGACCGCCGCCGAAACAACGACGCGATCGCGCCGGCGGCTGACCGGATCTGCGGCAAACGCAACGCCAGCAACGCGCGCCTCCACCATCGCCTGCACGATGACCGAGGGCATGTCGACATCGGCGTGGCCGCGCGCCGCCCGATAGGCGACAACCGAGGCACTGCCGCCCGAGGCGAACACCTGTTCGGCGGCAGTTGCGATGCCATTGCGCTCGACATCGAGGAGGGTCAGGAACTGGCCGGCATGGGAGTCCTCGGCGCCATCTTCGGCGCGCGCCGACGAGCGCACAGCAAAGCGGCTGCCGGGCAGCCGCGCCACGGCGGCGGCAAGCGCATGGCGCGCTTCGGCGGTCAGCCTGCCATCGCCGTCGAAGGCGGCCGGCGTTGCCACGGCGAAGGGCGGAATATCGAAGCCGGCGGCGGCAAGCTCGGCGAGCGCAAACGCCTTGCCGCCGACAACGGCAACGGACGTTCCGACAGCTTGCAGGCAGTCGAGGATGCCGGTCATGGCGTGCCTCCGATCGACGGCGCGAAGGCGGCGGCGAGATAGCACGCCAGCACCCACAGGCCGGACCATGTCTCGATGCGTTTCTGCCCGCGCCGGTCGGGCATCCGCCGGAACTGCGCAAGCGTGAAGCCGAAAGGCACCAGGACCAGCAAGCCGATCAGCCCGGTTGCAATCGGGCGGCCGAGAATGAGGCCGCAACTGACGAGGCCGATGGCGGCGCCGAGCGTTGCGAGGGCGAGGGCAAGCAGCGACCGGTCGATCCCCCAGGCGGACGAATACGTTTCGACGCCCTCGCGCTCCTCGTTCGGCGCCCAAATCTTGCGGCCGAACTCGACGACCGAGCCGTTGCAAAGGCTCATCCACAGAAAGGTCCACAGCCCCACAGGCATCGCCCCATGCGGCACCCATTCGCACCCCGTGAGCACCAGATCGATCAGCGGCATGATCGCCATATGCGAGACAAGGTAGAGGAGCGGCGAACGATGCAGCAGTGCGGGGGCGAAGAACTCGACTGTCATCAGGGCGAGCCATCCCCAGACGACGGCGACGAGCCCAACGACATAGGGCGACAGCGCGTAAGCCGCCGCAATGGCCGGGATGCTCGCCGCGAGGCCAAGCCAGACGATCAGCCGCAGCGAGATGAGCCCGCGCGGGATGGGCCGCTCCGGCCGATAGCGGCGATCGGTGTCGGCATCCTTGACCTCGTCGGCGACGCGCAATTGCCAGAAGAACACCAGGACGATGAGGAAGGCGGCGAAATAGGTGCCGAGGTCGGGCAGCGGACGTCCGGCCAATCGGGCGGATGCGCTGACGGAGGCCACCGAAAAGGCGCCGAGCAGCGGGATCGTGCGGGCAAGCGGGAATCGCTCGGCCTGATAGATCCACAGCCGCGCCAGGACGGATCCAGTGTTTGCCTCGAGCCGGCTCATGGCTTCCGCTCACGGGCAAGGCGCTTGTGCGCCGAACCGAACTGTCCGCCGGCGACGGCCGCCGTCAGCGACAGTTCGCCACACAGGCACAGCGCGGCGGCGACCTCAGCGAGCGCCGCCGCCTTACCCGCTCCCTTCAATCCCAGGACGTCGAGGCAGGCGGACTGCGACGGCAGCCCGGTGCCACCGCCGACCGTGCCGAGCATCAGATTGGGCAACGTGACGGTGACCAGGAGGCCGGTTTCGGTCGCTTCCATGCGGGTGAAGCCGACGGCGGATTCGGCAACGCAGGCAACATCCTGGCCGGTCGCCAGATAGAGCGCGGCAAGCCCATTGGCGAAATGTGCCTGTGCGCCGATTTGGCCGCTCATCAGGGCGCCGAGATTGGCGATGCGGCCGTATTCGAGGATCTGGTCGATGGAGACGGCAAGGACGGATTCGACGATCGCAGCGGGAACCTCGACCTGGGCGGTGACGCGCCGGCCGCGCCCGAGCGTGGTGCCGAGGAAGCTCGCCTTTTTATCGCCGGAGAAATTGGCCTCGAGGAACCAGGCCTTCGGCTTGACCGGCGCGGCGTCGAGCGCCTCTCGGCAGAGCGCGTCGGTGGCGAACGTCACCATGTTCTGACCCGCCGCGTCGCCGGTGTCGTAGCGGCACATCAGGAAGACGATCTCGCCGTCGATGACCGGATCGATCGACAGCAGTTTGCCGTGGTGCGTGGTGGTCTCAGCTGCCGCGACCAGACTGTCGGCGTGGCCCACGACCCAGTTGACGAACAGGCCGGCATCGCCGATCGAGGCAAAACGGAATGCTGGCGTTCTCAAGACGCCTTCGCCAAGCGTGGCGACGCTGATGCCGCCGGCCTTGCCGGCCGCATTGGCGCCACGCGCATAGGAGGCGACCAACGCCGCCTCGGTCGTCGCCAACGGCACGAAATAGTCGCCGAGCGCAAAAACCCCGTTGATCCTGAGCGGCCCGATCACGCCGACCGGCACCTTGACCGTGCCGATCATGTTTTCGATGTTGCCGACAAAGTGCTCGACCGATGCCAGCGTCAGATCGTCGGCCAGCATCGCCTGCGCCGCCGCCGGCACGC
>JARLIT010000145.1 GCA_031291575.1 Ancalomicrobiaceae bacterium | reverse complement strand
TGGCACCATCACCCCTATTGGGGTCCCGGACCGGGTCCCTTCTTCTACGGTTTCCGGCCGCCACCATCTGACTGCTACTGGACGACGCGCCGGGTCCGGGTGTGGACCGACGACGGACCGCGTTGGGTGCGCCAGCAGGTGCGGATTTGCGACTAAACGTCACCGGAGATTGCTAATTCATTCTGGCAAGGACGGATTCATTTATCCTCGCTAGAATGTATGCGCCGTGCAGTCGGGGTCGGGGAGGCCCCGTTGCTGATTTCGTTGTACTCGGAACATCTCTTTCCAGACGAAAGGATTATCAATGTTGAAGAAGACAGTTCTGGCGCTTGCCGCCGTGGCCGCTATTGCGACGGCCGGGGTCGTGGGCACTGCGCCGGCCGAGGCCGGCTACTGGTACCATGGCGGCTGGGTCGTAGCACCCTTCGTGCCGCGCTATTATCACTGCCATTGGGAAGTTCGGGTGCGCGAATACTGGCACCATGGCTACCTGAATCGCGTGCGCGAGCGGGTGCGCGTTTGTGATTGATAGATGTCTGGCGGCGCGGCCTTCTCCGGCCGCGCCGTGTCCGACCGCCCGGATGCCGGCCGAGTGGAACGATAGGCAAGCCCGGCGCATTGCACGGATTTGATCAGCCCGCAGAAGCCGCCGGAGGAAAGACTCCGGCACACTTGAGGGTGTCGGCAAGGCCGGCTCAGTCGGCCGCAGCGGCTCGGAGCCGTGGCTCCCATTGGCACACTCGCCGCCGCCCGGCTGGTCAGGCCGCGCTGAGCCGAAGCGGTGCTCTTGAACGCCGCCCAGCTGCTGCGCCACCAAACGAACCAAATTCTCCCGTAACTTTTGACGAAATCGGGCTCCTCAGGGAGCTGCGCCGGCAATTCGAGAAGGAATTCGCCCATGTTGCGCCGCGTTTTTATCATCGCCGCGATGTCTATCGCTTTTGCCGCCTCGGGCCTTGCCGTCACCGCGCCCGCCGACGCGGCCCCCAACGATCTGTGGCTGCAGCAACGGGGGCATCCGCACCCCGGTCCTCAGCATCCCGGTCCGCAGGCCAACGCGCCTCGTTTCAACACGCCTCACGTGCAGGTCCAGAAGATAGAACCTCGCCAATATTCCGGCGTGCAGCCGAGGGGTCCAGGCTTCGTGCCGACGTACCCCGGTCCACGCGGCCCGCACTACGTCCAACGCTCTCCCGGACCGCACTCCGGCTGGTACGATCGGCACCACCACTACCATCCGCGCATCTGGGCGGTGCCCGTTCCCTATGAGGTTGACCCTGGCTACACCTATCAGGACGACGATCCGGCGCCGGTCTACTCGGACGACTATGTGACCGAAGATGATGGCAACTGCCATTACGCCGATCGCAATGTCTACGATTACGATCAGAATGGGCGCAGCGTCCTGGTGAAGCGTCGCGTCAGGGTCTGCGACTGAGGCTTGATGGTTTGACACATGCGCGAGCGGCCCGTCGGCGATCTGACGGGCCGCTTGACGTTTGGCAGGATTCCAATCGCTCCGGCTGCAAAATCGTCCCAATCCGATGCTCTTCATCCCGGCAAGCCGCCACCGCGGTCGGCGGCTCCGGGCCGCGCGCACCGGCCGGAGAGATTTCGCTTTCCGCCGTTGGCGATTGATTAACCATGACGGCCTAACGATCGAGGTCGCGGGACGGGTTGTCTCGCCGCGCCGGTTCCGGCCGCTGAAGGAGAGCAACGCGATGTCGAACCGCAAGGCTGCCTCGCCGACGACGGCCGTAGTCCTTTTTGCCGCAGCCCTTGGCTGGCCTCTCGCCGTAACGTCCGCCGACGCTCAGACGACCGCGCCGACGACGGCCCAAACCACACCGTCGACTTCGCCGGCAGCCCCCCAGTCGAAGCTGCCGACGCCGCTGTCGAAGCCGCCCGTCCCCCCGCTGGCGCAGGCCCCGGTCCAGGTGCCCGACACTGCGGTGCAACTGTCCGGACTGTCGCCGGTGCAGATGGAAGCGCTCGCCGGGATCAATCGCTATTTCAATGGCATCCGCACGCTGACCGGCTCCTTCGTGCAGTTCGGTCCGGAAGGCCAGCGCACCGAAGGCGACTTCTATCTGTCGAAGCCCGGCAAGATCCATTTCGTCTATTCCGCCCCCTCGACGCTGGAAGTCGTGGCCGACGGCCGCGATGTCGTCGTCAAGGAGCGCCGCAATCAGACGCAGGACCTCTATCCGCTCAGCCAGACGCCGTTGAAGTTCCTGCTCGCCGACCAGCTGGACTTGACCGCGGAAGCCAATGTCACCCGGGTCTCGGTCGAACCCGACCTCGTCACCGTCGTGGTGGAACAGAAGACCGTCGTCGGCGACGGCCGGCTGGCGTTGGTCTTCACCAACAAGACCTATGAATTGAAGCAGTGGACGGTCACGGATTCGCAAGGCTACGATACGTCGGTCGCCATCTACGGTCTTGCCGCCAACGTCCCCGTCGACGAGACGCAATTCAAGATCAACCAGATTCCCATTCTGGACAACAAGAACCGCTGATCGAGGGGCGGAGGGGGCATGCTCGACATCGTGCGTCAGGCGGCGGAACGGGTCGGCGGCGTGCCCCGGCTGGCCGAATGCATCGGCGTGACCCGCCAGGCGATCTATCAATGGCGAGAGATCCCGATCGATCGCATCCGCGACATCGCGCTGGCAACCGGCATCGCCCGCGCCGATCTGCGCCCGGACCTCTACCCGCCACCCGAAGCCAGCGAGCGGAATGTGGAACGGCATGACGTCGTCGCCTGGAACGAGCGTCAGGCCGAGGCATTGCGCCGCGGCGATCTGGCCGGCATCGATCGCCACGCGCTCGCCGAAGTGCTCGAGGAACGCTGCCGCGAGGCACGCGGCGAGATCTTCCGCCGGCTGCGGCTCATCCTGCACCGGCTGATGAAATGGCAGGTGAGGCCGGAACGGCGGTCTCTGTCGACCGTCGCCGTCATCACCTCGGAACGCGCCCGACTGCTGGCCCGCTTCGACCAGTCGCACCGGCTGAGGCTGCATGCTGCCGACGTGCTGCAGCAGGCCTACGAGGCTGCTCGCGCCGATCTCGCGGAAGAGACCGGCCTCAGCCTCGAGCGTTTCCCGTCCGCCTGCCCGGTGACACTCGAACGTCTGCTCGATCCCGGATTCACGCCGACCGCAACGGGCTGACTGCTCTGGCATCGTCGCCCACCGATCCTTACATAGAGCCGGTTGACCGCCGGTCGGCCCGCTCCGCGCATAGGGGGCGGCCGGCCGCCGGTACTAGCAATGCGTCCGGAATTGGGGCAGGTTTTCCGGCGACAGGCCGGTACGACCGAGCCACGGCCCGGGGGATCTCCCTCGCATCGCCGCAAACCCATACGCTGCCAGCGGAAGGCGCCATGATCCGATCGACCCGCATCCTCTCGTCCGGCTCCTACGACCCGGCAGACGTCATCGACAGCGTCGAACTGGATTTCGACGACCGCCGCCGCCGCCGTGGCGCGCTCGTTGCCGCCAAGGGAACCGAATTCCTCGTCGATCTCGCAGAGACGCCGACGCTTCGAGCCGGCGATGCCTTCGAGCTGGAACCAGGCAGGCTCGTCGTCGTCGCGGCAAAACCTGAACGGCTGGTCGAATTCCGCTCCGACGATGCCGACATTATCCTGCGCGTCGCCTGGCATCTCGGCAATCGCCACACCCCGACGCAGCTTCTCGGCAAGGCACTGCGGATCCGCGACGACTACGTGCTCGTCGAAATGGTGAAACGGTTCGGCGCCGAGGTTGGTTTCGTCGACGCCCCGTTCCAGCCGGAGGGCGGCGCCTACGGCCACGGCACCGTCCGCGGACACGACCATGACCACGATCGGGACGCCGGACATGGACACGGGCATGACCATGGGCACGATCACCCGCCGCACGGCCACGCTGCCGATGTGACGCCGCCCGCCGCCGACGAGGAAGCTCGGCTGATGGCCGAGGCGATCGCCCGGCGAGAGGCACGCAAAGCCGCCCGCGCCGCCAAGGAGCATGTGCACGGCCCCGGCTGCGGCCACGATCATGACCATGATCACGGGCATCACCACGATCACGGGCAGGACCACCACTCCGGCGATGAGCACGATCACGGGCATGACCACGCCGCCGATGCCGATCAGCATGATCATGCGCACGCCGAAGAGGGCGGCCACGAGCATGCTCACCATGAACACGGTCCGGACTGCGGCTGCGACCATCACCACGAGCATTCGCACGGGCTCGATGGCGACCATGATGGGCACGATCACGATCACGGCCACCACCACGACAAGCCGGGCACCTCCCGCTGAGCCCCGCCGCAGGACGTGACGATGCCGCCCCCGGCTGGCCGGATTCGATGGCGAGCACCATGACAAGCGTTGACCTAGCCATCCCCGAAGCCGGCCTATTGAAGCTCGCCATCTGGCTGTCACCGGCCTTCCCCGTCGGCGGCTTCACCTACAGCCATGGTCTGGAATGGGCGATCGAGGACGGCTCTGTGCCCTCAGCCGCCGCGCTCGAAGCCTGGCTCGCCGATATCCTCGACCACGGCGCCGGCCGCAACGACGCCATCCTGTTTGTCCACGCCTGGCGCGCGGCGGTGACTGTCGATGTGGACGCCCTCGCCGCCGTCGTCGAACTGGCCGATGCGCTCTCACCGACGCGCGAGCGCCGGCTGGAGACGGCAGCGCAGGGCGCCGCTTTCGCCAAGGCGATCTCGGACACTTGGGGCTCGCCGGAGTGGTTCCACCTTGAGGTGCAGCTCCGGTCGCGCTTCGGAACCCCGCCCTGGACCTACGCCACGGCGGTCGGGATTGCCTGCGGCTGTCACGGCATCGCGATCCGGCCGGCACTGGCGCTCTATCTGCAGGCTTTTGCCGCCAACATCATCTCGGCCGGGGTGCGCGCCGTGCCGCTCGGCCAGACCGAAGGCCTCGGCATCCTCTCCCGGCTGGCGCCGCGCGTGCTCGCCCTCGCCGACTGGGCGATGGCCTCGGACCTCGACGACATCGGCGGCGCGTCGTTCCGCGCCGACATCGCCTCGATGCGCCACGAAACCCAGTACACGAGACTGTTCAGATCATGACCGACGCACCCGTTGCCGCCCGCCCCGCCCGTCCGAAATCGCCGAACGGCCCGTTGCGCGTCGGCATCGGCGGTCCCGTCGGATCCGGCAAGACCGCGCTGATGGACGCCCTGTGCAAGCTGTTGCGCGAAGACTTCGACCTCGCCGCCATCACCAACGACATCTATACCAAGTGGGACGCCGAATATCTGGTGCGCTCCGGCGCCCTGGCGCCCGAACGCATCATGGGCGTGGAGACGGGCGGCTGCCCGCACACCGCAATCCGTGAGGACGCTTCCATAAATCTCGCCGCGATCGCCGAGATGCGTGGCCGCTTCCCCGATCTGGACCTGATCCTGATCGAATCGGGCGGCGACAATCTCGCCGCCACCTTCTCGCCGGAACTCGCCGACCTGACCATCTACGTCATCGACGTGGCGGCTGGCGAGAAGATCCCGTCGAAGGGCGGGCCAGGCATCACCCGCTCCGACCTCCTCGTCATCAACAAGATCGACCTCGCGCCGATGGTCGGCGCCTCACTCGAGGTGATGGAACGCGATTCCAAGCGCATGCGGGGTCAGCGGCCGTTCATCTTCACCAACATCCGCACGGGTGAGGGCGTCGCCGAAGTCGCAGCCTTCGTGAGGAAGGCCGGCGGCCTCGGCTGAACCGGAACGCCGGCCAACCAGCCGGAACCAGACCGGCACTCGCACCTTTTGTTTGAACATCTGAATCGCCCCGGACCCGGTTCCCGCTTTCGGGTTCGGCGCGCCGGTTTGGCGAGGGCCGATGGCTGGGCTGGCCGCGCCGCCACTTTCAGCATAGGGTGGTAGCGTGACGTCCTTTTCCCGACGTTAACGCTCGGCTCACCATGCCGGCGTCGGCTTGCTTGCGTTAGGGAAATCTTCTCGGTTGGAGGTCGAGACTCCGCGTTATGGGACGCCGCTCCAAATCGATCGGAGCGCAGACTGGACAGGTCGACGACAGGGCGAACGGACGAAGGCGGGCAATATGCCCGGTGGGTTCCCGCCTGTGGGAGACGAGCTGCGGGGAGCGCAGAATGGCACGTATTCTATTGGCCGAAGACGATGATTCCGTACGCAGCTTCGTCAAGCGGGCGCTCGAGCTCGACGGGCACAGCGTGATCGCCGCCGAGGATGGTGCCGCCGCACTCGAAGTGCTGGACCAGGAAAAGGGCGACTTTGCGCTCCTCCTCTCCGACATCAAGATGCCGGTGATGGACGGCATCGCGCTGGCCTTGAACGCCGCGCGCACCTATCCCGATCTGCCCATCCTCTTGATGACCGGCTACGCCGATCAGCGCGAGCGCGCGCACGGACTGGATCAGCTGGTGCGCGACGTCGTGTTGAAGCCGTTCACGCTGGCCGACATCCGCGCCGCCGTATCGAAGGCGCTCGCCGGCACGGCAGCTCCCGGCCAGCGGGTGGCTTGCTAATCCGGCTAATGATCGATCATTAGCCGCATGTTTCGCCCCGACCTTACAAGGCTGCCCCTATCCGGCGGCCTTTTTCTTTTCGCTCATCACGAACCACGCGACGCCGGAAACGACCAGCGCCGTGCCGGCGATCTCGCGCACTGACAGGCTTTCGCCGAGGAACAGCGCGGCGAGCAAGATGGTGGCGACCGGCGAGATCATGCCGATGGCGCCGTTGGCTTCCGCCGAGATGCGGGCGAGCGCGGCATTGAGGAAATACGACGGCACGATGGTGGCGCCGATGGCGAGAAATGCCGCATGCGGCAGGATCTCTCTCGCCACAGCCAGATCCGATACCTTGTGGGTGAGGAAGAAGACGACGAGGGAGCCGGCGGAGGCGCCCGACATGGCAGCCGCGGTGAACAGTTCGGAGCCGATGCGGCCGATCTCGCGCTTGGCCAGGAGCTGGTAGAGCGCGAAGGCGACGGCCGCCGCCAGCACCATCGCCGCGCCGAGTGCGACGTTGGTGCCGCCGCCGCCGTCGTGCGCTCCGAAGATCAGGGCAAGCCCACCGTAGGCGCAGACCAGCGAGGGCACGATGCCCCAGGTGAGCCGCCCGCCGAAGAACAGCCAGCCGATGATCACGACGAATAGCGGATAGGTGATCAGGATCAGCCGCTCGAAGGTGGCCGAGATCCACAGGAGGCCGATGAAATCGGTATAGGAGGCGAACCAGTAGCCGATCAGCCCGCAACCAGCCGCCGCCAGGAACCGGCGTGCGCTCGGCAACCGCTGCCCGCCCGCCCGCTTGCGCAACACCGCGATCGAGCCGAGTGCCAGATAGATCGGCAGCGCCAATCCCATCCTGATGGCCAACAGCGTCTCGGCATCGACCGGATGCTGGTAGGCGAGCTTGATGGCGATCGCCTTGGTCGAGAACAGCACCGCACCGGTGATGGCGAACAGGTAGCCGATCAGGCTGTTCCAGCCGATGCCGGCACGCGGCACCGTCGACGCGGCAACCGGTGGCGCGTCGGCGCTGAGAGAAGTTAGCGGTTCGGCCGCGCTTTCGCTCGTAGACATGCGATCGTCTCTTTCATCGAAAGCGGCGGACGATCGGTCATGATGGTTGGGGATCTCCCACCTCGCGCGCGACCAGCCGCCGGAGGACAAGGGAGCAAAGCGCCACTCCCCGCCTAAAGCGGGCTAAGTCGAATTTTCCAATTCGCGTGGAAGGCGGGCGCGGTCTTCATAAGGACTTTTTCGCATGACGGCCGGCACGGTGCAAGCTGCGCCGTGCGGATGGCTGCTTTGCCCGGCCGGCAGATCGCCCGCCGGCTCAGGTTCTGTACACCGACGGACCCGGCGTCAGCCGAGCTTGCGCGGCAGCAACAGACCGCCGAAGAACGACAGAATCGTCAGCCCGGTCGAGACGATGGCATTCCAGCCGGCGAACGACAGGCCGAGGAAGCTCCAGGTGATCTTGGTGCAGTCGACCACATGTGCCTTGTCGAGATTGCCCAACAACTGGCCGGCCTGCGTCGGCATGGCGAAACTCGTATCGGCAGTGCAATCCTCGATCAGCTTCCAATAGCCCCATTGCGCCCCGGCCTGATAGACGGCGATGACCGCGCCGCAGAGGAAGGCGACCGCCACGAGGACGAGTGCCGCCCGCGCCAGCCACTTCGGTCCCTCGCGGACTTCGCTGACGATGGCAATCAGCATCAGCGGCACGCCGATGTAGTAGGGGATGCGCTGGTCGAGACAGAGATGACAGGGCTCGTAGCCGATCCACTGGAAGATCCAGGCGGCCGATATGGCGCCGACGGCGGCGACGCAATTGATGAGCGCAAGGGCGAGAAGCGGCCGGGAAAGGAAGGGGATCGTCATCGGCGATACTCTGTTCTCTTGGAAACGTCGGCTCATAGGCCAAGATTGCGGCGACTTTCCGCGACCGACGCTACGCCTCGAATGCGGCGCGGCGGCAGTGCCTTAATGGGCCAGCTTCACCGCCGCAAAGGCGAGGATGATCACTCCGGCAATGATCCCGGCGACGAGGCCGAGCCGGTGCTCGATGAAATGGCGGATGGAATCGCCCCAGCGCTTTAAGGCCCAGCCGAGCGCGAAGAAACGCGCGCCGCGCGCTGCGATCGCCGAGGCGATGAATAGCCACAGGTTCACGTGGACGACGCCGGACAGGATCGTCACCACCTTGATCGGCGGAAGATGCGCGATGCCGGAGGTGATGAGGAGAAGCAGAACGGAATCGCCCCAGGCGGCCTTCAGTTGCTCGAAGGCCGCAAGCTTGTCGTAGAACACCAGGATCGGCTGAGCGATCGCCTCGAACGCGTAGAAGCCGATGTACCAGCCGGCGATGCCGCCGAGAACCGAGGCCACCGTTGCGATGAGCGCATAGCGGTAGGCCCGTTCAGGCCGGGCGATCGCCATCGGCAAGAACAGAACGTCGGCCGGGATCAGGAACACCGAGCTTTCCACGAAGGCAATTATGGCCAGCCACCATTCGGCGGCTCTGGAGGAGGCAAGCGAAAAGGTCCAATCGTAGAGGCGCTTCAGCATGAACGGGCTTTCGGGAAAGGAGCCTGTGTCGCCCCATGTGGACGGGGACGCTGAGCATGTGCCTCAAGGACGTCGCGTTTGGCAAGCGCTCTGCGCCACCCCGGATCAACACTTGCGTGAATTGATCAAAGCCGACCGTTGACGGCAAAGCGCCGCTCGATCATATTCCGCCCGCTCCGGCTGCGGCCGGAGGCTTGCGGGCGTGGTGAAACTGGTAGACGCGCTGGACTCAAAATCCAGTTCCGAAAGGAGTGTCGGTTCGATTCCGACCGCCCGCACCACCTGAATTCCTTTGCCGCCGAGACGATCCGGCTTCCACGGGACCCGCGAGGCGTGCCGAAGGCTCACTGCCGTATGCGTTGCCCGGCATGCCGATAGAGCGGATAGATCGAGCCGAACGATAGTTTGCCGAGCGCACGGGCCAGCCGGTAGCCGTAGTCGAGCCTTGCATGGCGGCCACGCAGCAGGGCGACGGGTGCCAGACCGGCCAGAAGCGTCGCCTGCACCAGCGCCTTCATCCGGATGACGGCGCGTGCCAGCCCTGGCCGGGCGCTCGTGCGGGCGATCGCGGTCGCGAACGCCTGCCCTCCAGCGTAGAAGCGACGCCGCAGATAGTTGGGATCGCAGCGCCCCTCCGGCACCTGCTCGCTGACGACCGCCTCCGGCAGCCAGCCGAAGCGGCAGCCGCGCTGCTGCAACCGGCAAAACAGGTCGTAGTCCTCGCCGCCGCCGTGCCCGAACACCCGGTCGAAGGGATCGCTGCCGTCGTCGACCAGTGCGGTCGACCGCCGGAAGATCGAATTGTTGGTGGCGAGCGCGATGCTGTCGAGCTTGCCCGGCCCGTAGGCATAGAGTTCGCCGCCGGCTTCGTCGGCAAGATCGCGCGAGAATAGCCGACGGACGGCGTCGCTCGCCTGCTCCGGCGCCTCGAAATCCGGCACCACCTTGCCGAACAAGACGTCGTGCGGCAGACGGCGCAGCCCGTTGGCGACCGCCGCCACCCAGCCCGGCGCGCAGATCTCGTCATCGTCG
>JARLIT010000144.1 GCA_031291575.1 Ancalomicrobiaceae bacterium | reverse complement strand
GGTTCCGAGGGATCGAGCCCGAGGACGCGATACATGCCGATCGACCATTCGGCCGCATCGGTCCGCAAATCCCATCGCCAAAAGCCAGCTAGGCCGCGCTGCCCGATCAGGCTTGCGATCATGTGGGAGTCGATTGAGGTATTCATTCCGTCTCCTTGGAATTTCGACACAGATCGAAACGCCAAATGGGTATCCGAACGTCAACTAACGCAAAAATGGCATATTAATCTAAATAATCAAGATAAACCAGTATTTTCACTCAAACATATCCGTGATGATCCATTCGATTTTGATTTGCCCGAGTTGATGCAATGTTACATTGCTATAACTAATACGATGAGCACTTTGGGTGGGACTTGGGTGATAAACTGGCTATTCGCCAATGAGGGTGAACAGTAAATGCTCTAAAATGAACATTATGTTGTCGTGCAGAAAATAGAACCGGATATTTCAGCAATTGTGAGCGTATCAGTCGATTTCTTTGGTATTTGTTTGCAAAGTGTACGTACAAACACATGCACAACTGCGACAATAGCTTAGCTTAATTGAAAATTAACCCAAATGAACTTCACTCAGAATCGAATGTTGGTCGAGCATAGCCATGCTTCGCCAATAATCGGCCCTGCCATCTGGTCGAAGTGCAATGAATAGCCGTCGAATCGAGAGTTGTGGCATGCAACGGCTCATCCTCAACCCTCCGTTCGACTGCGATGGAGCGCTTTACCCTCCGAAACATGTGTCCACGCTGAGCCGTTGCCCGTCATTCGTTGAGGCGAGTGGCGACCGTCTTTCGTTCTGAGCGTGTTTTTCAGTGCCGCGCAACAACGGTGACTGCCCAATCCAATCCCGACGCATTCCCCGCACGACCGCGGCAGCGAATGCGCCACAACCGAAATTCGAGTGGGGGAAGTAATGGCTCTTGCAAAGAAGTTCTCGTCGAATTCGACCGACACTTATGAAGCTGGCGACAGTCATGCGGCCGCCTCGGGGGACACGCGCCTCACGGCCGATGCCCACAAGCGCAAGGCCCGCACTTTCGCCCGCCAGCAAAAGGCGGCGGAGCGAATCGCGTCGGCGACTGCTGAACTGTCGAGCGGCATCGCCGAGGCGGCCGCTGCCGTCGAAGAACTTCGCAAGGCGGCCGAACAGATCGCGGTCGGGGCCGAAGAGGCCGCCAACGCCGCACAACAGTCGCTGAAGGCCGTGGGCCACGGTGGCTCTCTGATTCAGCGCTCGAAGGACAACGCCGATCGCGCGTTGGGCCGAACCGAGAACCTCTCCGGCCTGATCGTCGACGTGTCGGCACAGGTCGCCGCGTCGATCGAGGCCATCGTCAAGGCTTCGGAACGCCAGGAGACCTCGGTCAAGATGGTCCAGGAACTGGACCGTCAGGCCGCGACGATCGGCGAGATCGTCAAGGCGGTCGCCCGGATTGCCGATCAGACCAACCTGTTGGCGCTCAACGCCGCCATCGAAGCGGCTCGCGCCGGACAGCACGGCAAGGGCTTTGCCGTCGTCGCCGACGAGGTGCGCACGCTTGCCGAAACCAGCGAGAAGTCGGCGCGCGACATCCAGGATCTGATTGCCCAGGTGCAGAAGGAAGTGAAGCTCATCGCCGATGGCATCAGCCTCTCGGCGACGTCGGCGCGCGACGAGGTGGTCAAGGGCAAGGACGTCATCGCCCAGCTGGACATCATCCGCCGCGACATGACGATCGTCATCGGCGGCTGCCGCGACATTTCCAAGGCGAACGAGGAATCGAACACCGCGGCCCGCGAAGTGCAGAAGGGGTCGGAAGTGATTGCTGCGGCAGCGGAAGAGCAGGGCGCCGCCTGCGAGGAAGCCAGCAAGACCATCGAGCAGCAGACAGCGGCCCTATCGCAGAGCGAGCAGGCCTCGCAGGAACTCGCCGAACTGGCCGAAGAGCTGAAGAACAGCACCAATATCGGCAAGAGCGCCGAGGAAGTCGCCTCCGCCGCCGAGGAACTGTCGAGCGCCGTGGAGGAGATCAATCGCGCCTCCGCGCAGATCATGACTGCGCTCGACCAGATCACCAAGGGGGCCCAGCAGCAGGGCGCAGCATCGCAGCAATCGGCAGCCGCCATCAATCAGATCGAGAAGGGCGTGCAGGTCTCGCAGGCGAAAGCGCGCGCATCGGTCGAAACGAGCAAGGCCATTGCCGGCATCCTGGTTGAGAACAAGTCCGCCGTCGATTCGCTGATCCTCGGCGTGCAGAAGTCGGTCGAAAGCGGCCGCGCCAGCCGCGATCAGGTCGCCGGCCTTGAACAGGTCAGCCGCCGCATCGACAAGATCGTCGACGCCATCACCACGGTTTCGATCCAGACCAACATGCTTGCGGTGAACGGTTCGGTCGAGGCGGCGCGGGCCGGGGAGTTCGGCAAGGGCTTCGCGGTCGTGTCCACCGACATCCGTAACTTGGCACGCGATTCCGCCGAAAATGCCGAGCGCATCAAGGACACTGTCAAGGCGATCCAGGACATGATCGGCTCCGTTCGCGGCGATCTCCTAGAGATCACCGAGGCTGCCAGCGTCGAAATGGAGAAGAACCGGCGGATTTCGGCCAATCTCGACATCATCGCGCGCGACATGGCCGAGGTCGTCACGGACAACCAGGGTATTCTCGGCGATGCCGATGAGATCGTGGTGGTCGTCAAGGAAGTGCAGACCGGGGTCGAGCAGATTGCATCGGCCTCGCAACAGGCGACGCGTGCCTCGAGCGAGGCATCGGTGGCCGCCCGTGAACAGGCAAAGGGCGCCGAGCAACTCGCTGCGGCGATCGAGGAAGTCGCGTCGCTGGCCGACGAACTGCAGGCTGCCTGATCGATCTGCACTCCGAACGAAAGTGACGCGTCATGTCAGCCGTTGCGAAAGCCTTACAGACCCTCGAAGCCGAGTTCTCGCCCGACAAGGCCGGCTCGGCACCGCCTGCCGCCACGTCGGACGCTCGGCAGTTCGTCATTTTCCACATCGAAGGGGAGCGCTTCGCCGTTCCCCTGGCCGAAGTTCAGGAGATCATCCGCGTCCCCGATGTGGTCAAGGTTCCGCTCAGCCCGCCGTCGCTGGAGGGCATCGCTAACCTTCGCGGCGTCGTCCTGCCGATCATTAACCTGAGACAGGCATTCGGGTTTCCGCCGGTGCTGCACGACGATGCGACGCGCGTCGTCGTGCTCGACCACGGTCGCCCGGTCGGTCTCGTCGTCGATCGGATGGCGAACGTGGTGACGGTGGAAAGTGATCGTATCGAGCCATCCGATACGATCCGCTCCACGGTCGATGCCGATTTCCTGGAAGGCATGATCCGCGATGCTGATGGCCGCACAATCGTCATGATCCTCGATTCACGCCGGATCGTTCAGCGTGAATTCAAGCACATGGCCGTCCAGGAACATACGGCGTCGGGTGCGGCCGGAATGGGCGCGCTGCTGTCGGCGACCCAGGATGCCGCGATTGTCGACGACGACCAATTGGTCAGCTTCGAAGTGGCCGGGCAGGAATATGCCTTTCCGATCGAACGCGTGCAGGAGATCGTGCAACTGCCGGACGCCATCACCGCCGTGCCGAACTCGCCCGCCCACGTGCTCGGCGTGATCACGCTGCGCAATCGGCTGCTGCCGCTGGTGTCATTGCGCACGATGTTCGGGCTTCCGGACATGGAACTGACGGAGGCCAACAAGGTCGTCGTGGTCTCGCTCGGTCAGGCCGGAGCATCGTCGGTCGGCGTCGTCATGGACAGCGTCAAGGAAGTGCTGCGGGTCAATCGCGGTCTCCTCGAACCGATGCCGCCGCTCCTCGCCGGTGGACGATCCAAGGGCGACATCTCGGCGATCTGCCGACTTCAGGACGGCGGTCGTCTGGTCTCCGTGCTCTCCGCCGAGGACATGTTCGATTCGAGCGAACTCGATCATCTGACGCATTCGGAGGACGACCCGATGAGCGACGATCAGGCGGAGACCCAGCGCGCCGCGGCTGGCGATCTTGCTGACGACGAGCAGTTCGTGCTGTTCCGGCTGATGGGCGAGGAATACGGCGTCCCGATCGATGCGGTGCAGGAGATCGTGCGGGTTCCCGCCGAACTGACCCGGATCCCGCGGACGCCGGACTTCATTGAGGGCGTGGTCAATCTGCGCGGCGTCGTGCTGCCGGTCGTCGATCAGCGGCGCCGCTTCGGCCTGGCGCCGATCGAGCGCAACGATCGTCAGAGGATCATGGTGTTCACGGTCCATGGCGTGCGCACCGGCTTCATCGTCGACTTCGTTTCCGAGGTTCGACGGATCCCGACGGCTGCCATCGGCCCGGCGCCGAGCCTGTCGGGCGAGCAGCAGCGCATCATCCGACGGGTCGCCAACCTCGAAAGCGAGAAACGGCTCATCCTGCTGTTGGACGTGGTGCAGCTCCTCAACGTCGAGGAGGCCCAGCAGATCGACGAGAAGCCAAGTTGAGCAACGGCGCTGCGGTGGTCACCAACTTCCAGCAAACGAGCAGCTCAGTGAGGGTTCGCGGATGATCAAGGTTCTGATCGTGGACGATTCCGCCCTGATGCGGAAACACCTCTCCTCGCTTCTGGAAGAGGCCGGAGGCTTCGAGACGCGCGCTGTCCGCAACGGCGTGGAGGCGCTGGCGGCGTTGGCGATCGACCCGTTCGATGTCGTCACCCTCGACATCAACATGCCGGAGATGGACGGCATCACCTGCCTGTCGCGCATCATGGCGACCGATCCCAAACCGGTCGTGATGGTTTCCTCGCTCACCGAACGGGGGGCCGAGGCGACCTTGCAGGCGCTCAGTCTGGGAGCGGTCGATTTCATCCAGAAACCGGGCGGAACGATCTCGCTCTCCATGGATCAGATCCAGCGCGACCTGATCGCCAAGATCCGATCGGCGGCGACATCGCGCGTCAGGCGCAGCACAGGTCTCAAGACGAGACTTGCGGCCGAACAGCAGCGAATTGCCGACAAGGGGCACTCGGCGGCGGAAAAGCCGCCGGCGAACGCGCCTCGCGGATTGCCTGGCCTCGTGCTGATCGGCGTGTCGACCGGCGGGCCCGGCACGCTTGACGAAATCCTGCCGCGGCTGCCGGCACATTTCCCGTGGTCAGTACTGATCGCCCAGCACATGCCCGGGTCATTCACGGGGGTCTTCGCCCGGCGCCTGAACGACATGTGCCGCGTTCCCGTCGTCGAAGTCAGCCGACAGGCGCCGATCGAACCTGGCACCATCTATGTTGCCAAGGGCGACGCGGATCTTGTCGTGACCCGTCGCGGGTCCGGATATTCGGCGACGCCGGTGCCGAGCAGCAGCGAACATCTCTGGCACCCCAGTGTGGCCCGGCTGGTTCGAAGCGCGCTGGACCTGGTTCCAGTCAATCGGTTGATCGGGGTCGAACTGACCGGAATGGGCGACGACGGAGCCGCTGAGATGGCGACGCTGAAGCAGCGCGGCGGGCTGACCATAGCCCAGGACGAAGACACATCCATCGTCTTCGGCATGCCGCACGAACTGATCCGCCGCGGTGGAGCCTCCGTCGTGCTGCCGGCAGAGAAGATAGCCGATCAGCTGACGTCCTGGCTGGTCATCGAAGCCATCGACACTGGAGGGCATCGCCATGCTCGTTAGGCCCCCGGCCGTCGCCGTCGATGCAGTCGAAGAGACCTGCGACGAAACCCGGCTGGAAAGCGAGTTGAACGATGCCGATCCCGGCGTGCGCAGCCGCGCGGCGCGCGCCCTGCGGGGAGCGCGGTCGGGGATCGCCGGGTTGTGCCGTCGCCTGGAGATCGAGCAGGTCACGAGTGTACGGACCGCGCTTCTGACTTCGCTGATCCGGTTGAAGTCGCCGGACGTCGTGGAACGACTGGCGGAATTCCTGCGCAGCGAAAACGTCGCCCTGCGCAGTGCCGTAATAGAGGCGCTGCAAGTCATGCCCGACGTGGCGCTGCCGACGCTCGAGCGGCTGCTTGGGGATGCTGACAGTGATGTGCGGATCTTTGCGGTCGATGTGCTCAACGAGTTGCGCCATCCCGAGGTGCCGGCGCTGCTGGTGCGCGTCCTGCTTCAGGACGACAACGTCAACGTTTGCCTGGCTGCCCTGGACGGTCTGGCAGATCTTGATGACGACGTGCTGTTCGATCCGCTGAGGGCGTTTGTCAAGCGTTTCCCAGCAGTACCGAATGTCCAATTCGTCGCAAAGTCGCTCATTCGACGCATAAGAGGTTCGGCATGATCACGAACACACGCCGGATCGGCCAGCCAGAAGTGATCATAACATCCGACGAATATGCGAAGTTCTGCGAGTATTTCTATCACAAGACAGGCATCTTGTTCACAGAGAAGAAGGCTTACTTTGTCGAGCGGCGCCTGACCGATTGTATGGAGAGGATCGGCTCCACCAGCTTCCGCGAGTACTTCTCGCTGCTGCGCTTCGAACTCTCGGGCGCCGAATGGCAGCAACTCGTCAACGAACTGACCGTCAACGAGACGTATTTCCTCAGGGAAGACTACCAGTTCGATGCTTTGGTCAGGGGAATGTTGCCGGAAATCGTCAAGGGGCGCGACCGGGGAGCGACGGTCAGGATTTGGTCGCTGCCGTGCTCGACGGGCGAGGAGCCCTATTCGATCGCCATCCACATTCTGGAAAACTGGGCGCGCTCGGACGACTTCGCCATTGAGATCAGTGCTTCCGACATCGATTCACGGGTCATCGCCACGGCGATCGAGGGAACCTACGCCGAGCGCTCGCTGCATCGTCTGTCGCCGGGCTTGCGTCGGAAGTACTTCAGCAAGATCAGCTCGGATCAATTCCAGCTGCGCGACGAGATCCGGCAATCGATCCAGTTCTCGGCTTGCAATGCCGTAGATCCCCTCAGTATGTCTAAATACAGATCGATCGATGTCATATTCTGCCGCAATCTCCTCATCTATTTTGATGACACTTCGAGAAGAGAGTCTGTTGATCTGATGTATGAGTGTCTGAGACCAGGGGGGTTTATCTGTCTTGGTCACGCGGAAAGCATGAGCAAAATTTCGTCGCTGTTCAAGCCACGGAAGTTCGGTGACACGATCGTCTATCAGAAGGTGTCATAGCGGGGGCATGTTTCGATCGGACTGATGCACTCAGGCCGAAACTGCCTGACCGGGGGAGTGGGGGAAATGAAACGCATTCTGGTGGTCGACGACAGCCTGACGACGCGGATGTTCTATCGAAGCGTTCTTGAGCCTGCCGGCTTCCACGTCGAAGAGGCGAGCAACGGCCTGGAAGGTCTGGAGCAGGTCATGTTGCATCGCTTCGACATGGCCATCGTCGACGTCAACATGCCGAAGATGGACGGCTACGCGATGACCGAGGAATTGCGCCGCAATCCGGATCTGTCCGCCCTGCCGGTGCTGACCATCAGTACCGAAGCCAGCGCGGCGGACGCTGCCCGCGCCTATTCTGCAGGTGCCAACTATTACCTCGTGAAACCGGCCGACCCGACCGACCTCACGCTGGTAACCCAGATGCTGACGGGGACGGCGTCATGACCAATCCCCTCCTGGCGCGGTTCATTCCAGAGGCGCGGGAATTGATCGCGTCGTCGTCATCCGGTCTGTTGAGGCTCGAGAAATCGCCATCGGATGCGGATGCCGTCAACGAGGTCTTCCGGGCGGTTCACACCTTGAAGGGATCCTCCGGACTGTTCGACGTGCCCGCCCTGACGCGGTTGGTTCATGTCGCGGAAGATCTGCTCGGCGCCATCCGGGTCGAGCAGTTGATCCTCGATTCGAACCTGGTCGACCAATTGTTGGCAACACTCGACCAGGTCGGCATCTGGATCGATCAAATGGAGGACTCGGAACGTCTTTCGGAGGATGCCGACGGGATTTCGAGTTCGATGGCGAAATCGCTGCGCAGCTATTTCAGCGCTGTCGATCAGTCGGCGATCGCACCGCCACAGGAGCCGGCAGCTGCCTCGGCTGCCGATGCGGACCGGCGCCGCGAATGGCTCTGCCTGTTTTCGGAAGGCGAGCGATTGGAGGCCTTCAGTCGGATCGCCGAGCGGGGGGGCGTCCTGGTGCACTATCGACCTGCCGAGGACTGCTTCTTCAACGGCACCGATCCGCTCAACCTGATGCTCAATGCTCCCGGCCTTCTGAGCCTCGCCGTGGAGCCGGTCTCACCGTTTCCCCCGCCGATGGATCTTGATCCATACTTGAGCAATTTGTCCTTCGTGATGCTGGCCGCTGGCTCGCCGAAGGAGATCGAGCATCATCTGCGCTATGAACTCGAGCACGTTGTCGTCGCCGCGCTACGACCGAGCGATCTGATCATGGTCTCGGGCGCGACGAGCGACGCGCCGGTCTGGGGCGACTTCCGCGAGCAGGCGCATTTGCTGCTGACTGCCGGCGATCTCCTCGGAATTCGGCCGCGGATCCGCACGATGTTGGAACTGGTGGCGCCGGATCTGGCTGCCGCGTCGGCGCTGCGGTGGCTCGACGCCCTTCTCGAGCGATCGACACCTGCGCCTGACCTGATCGCCGCGCTCATCGATGCGACACGCTCCGGCGTATTCGTCGATCCCCCGCCCGATGCGGCGTTGCCCGATCGCAAAGTGCCGCCGGCCCGCGCGTTGACGTTGGCGAGAGACATTCTTGCGGTTCAGAAGCGCGGCCTCGACGGACAGGCTTTTGACGAAGATAAACTGCGCACCGCCGCTGGGGCGCTCGGCCGACTGGCGCAGTCGCTGCACCACGGCAACATGGATGCCGCAATCGCAGTGGCGATCGAATCGGCGTTGTCGAGCCAGTCCTTCTCGCCCTTGAGCGTCGTTCTCGATCGCCTCGATGCGGCTCTTGCCCAAGAGAGCATGCGAGCGACTGCTGCTCCATCGGATGGGAGCAACCGAGAAGCGCGTGACGGGATCGCCGAGATGGTGCCGGTCGCTATCGCCAGCAACGGCGGGCTGGACCACGTTGACGGCGGGCGGGGGGCGGCCAAGCTTCTCAAGGTCGATCAGGCCAAAATCGACCTGTTGATGAATCTCATTGGCGAGTTGGTCGTATCGAAGAACAGCCTGTCGTTCCTGGCCAAGCGCGCCGAGGATGTTTACAAATGCCGCGAATTGGGGCGCGAGCTGAAGGACAAATATGCGGTAATTGACCGGCTTTCGCAGGAAATGCAGTCGGCGATCATGCAGGTCCGCATGCTTCCCGTCAGCGATGTCTTCGATCGATTTCATCGCGTGGTCCGGGATGTTTCCAGAAAGCTGGAGAAGGAGATCGATCTTGCCATCGAGGGCGGCGACACAGCTGCCGACAAGACGATCATCGAGGCTCTGGGCGATCCCTTGTTGCACATCGTCCGCAATTCGCTCGATCACGGCGTGGAACTTCCGGCGCAGCGGTTGGCTGCCGGAAAGCCGCCGCGGGCGACGATCACGCTGCGTGCCTATCAGGAAGCGGATCAGGTGGTGATCGAAGTTGGGGATGATGGCCGCGGCATCGATCCGACCCGGATTCGCGACGTCGCGGTCGCAAAGGGCGTCATCAATCGAGGCGAGGCCAACGCGCTGTCCGACCAGGAAGCGATCAATCTGGTCTTCCGTCCGGGGTTCTCGACGGCTGCCGAAGTCTCCGATCTCTCCGGGCGCGGCGTCGGCATGGACGTCGTGCGCACCGTGGTGGAGAAGCTCGGCGGTCGCGTCACCATGACGTCGCGGGTCGGGGAGGGATCGCAGACCCGCTTGATGCTGCCCCTCAGCATGGCGGTGACGCGAGTGATGCTGGTCGAGGCCGCCGGCGGGCTTTACGGCGTGCCGATGGATCTCATCGTCGAGACCGTTCGGGTTGCTGCCGACCGGATCCACACCGTCAAACAGGCCGAGGTGTTCGTCCTGCGCGAGCAATTGATCCCCCTCGTCCGGATGTCGACGCTGTTGAAGGCCGCGGCGCGGCCGCATTCGCCAGACGAGGCGGAGGCGGTGCTCGTCTGCCGCGTCGACGGGCGCCTGGTGGGATTGGTGATCGATGAATTCAGGGTCGGCATGGATGTCGTACTGAAGCCGCTCGAGGGCATTGTGGCGGGTCTGCGCGGTTTTGCCGGGACGACGTTGCTGGGCGACGGGCGTGTGCTGCTGGTTCTCGATCTGAAGGAGTTCTTGTGATGCCGCTTGCATTCGAGGAGGGGATCGTTCGGTTCGAAGGCCACTGTCTGGTCGAGGAGGCCCTGGCACTTGTCGACTGTTTCAAGACGTCGCCGCTGCCCATCGTCCATCTCGACCGATGCCTGAGCATGCACGCGGCGCTGTTGCAGGTGCTTGCCTCCGCGCGGCCCGAGATTGCCACGTTGCCCGAGGGACGCGCGCTGGCCGCCGTCGTGCAACGGATCGTCGGCGAGGTGGCCCGATGAAGGTCGTAGCCATCTGCAATCGCAAGGGCGGATGTGGCAAGACCACCACGGCCGTCAACCTTGCCGCCGAGTGGGCGGCGCGCGGGCTGCGGATTCTGTTGATCGATCTCGACAGCCAGGGGCACGCCGGGCTCGGCTTCGGCATCCGTGCAGGCTCGCGCGCGCCGGCGGTCCATGCCGTATTCACCCGACCGGACTTCGACTTGCGTGAAGCGATCCGCGACACGGAGGTCGAAAATGTTGCGGTTGCACCGGCCGATCCGAGTTTCGAGGGCGGATCGGCCGATCAGGGCGTCTATGCCCTCGATCGCCAGTTGCGCCTGCCCTCGATCGCCGAACGTTTCGACGTCGTCATTCTCGATACGCCGCCCTCGATCGGGTCCCTCTTGATCAATGCCCTGGCGGCCGCCGACGGAGCGCTGGTTCCGATGGTGCCGCACGCGCTTTCAGCTGAGGGCATCCAGCAGTTCTCGCGCCTCTTCTTTCGCGTGGCGTCGATGATCAAACCGGATCTGCGGCTGCTCGGCATCGTGCCGGTGATGGTCAATCCTCGGATCGGCCACCAACGTCGCGTTCTTGAGGCCGTGGCAGCGGAATTCGGAGCGCATCGTGTCGTCGGCGGCATCCGTATGGACATCAGTCTTGCCGAAGCCTTCGCCGCGGGCGAACCGATCCGGGCTTTTGCCCCGAATAGCCGGGGCGCCTCGGATTACAGCGACCTTGCTGACGATGTTTCGCACATCTGGGAGCTTCCCAGGTCCACTTCACGGCCAATGGGCCACTCGAACCTTGGAGGTTGACATGGCCGGAACCGTTTTGATCGTCGACGACTCGCCGACGATGCTGCTCAGCATCGACGGTATTCTGTCGCGCACAGGGCTTAAGGTCGAAAAGGCAGTGAGCGGTGAGGAAGCGCTGGCGAAGTTGAAGTCCGGACTCAATCCGCGGCTGATGATCACCGACCTGAACATGGGGGCGATGAACGGCATCGAGTTGATCCGCAGCGCGCGGAAGGTACCGGGCATGCAGTTCACGCCGATCCTGATGCTGACGACGGAATCGCAGCAGGACCGGCGGAACGAAGCAAAATCTGCGGGAGCCACGGGTTGGATCGTCAAGCCGGTCGACAGCGCCAGCTTGGTCAAGCTGGTCGGGCAACTCGTACCGGGACTGTGATCATGCTGCCTCCCACGCCCCTGCAAAGGCTGCGATCCGGCTGGATGAGCGTCGCAGTCGTGGCCTTGCCGGTCGCCGCTGTCGCCGTCGTGTGTGGTGTGCCGATTCCGACCACAGTGCTCCTCACCATGGTGGCATCGATCGCAACCGGTGTTGGATTGGCCCTCGGCATGGTGCGCGCGCGGCGTGGCGGGGAGCAGCAAGCTCCAATAGCCGACGCGAGCCCGTTGCCGGCTACGTCCGGGGGAGCGGCCGATGTGAGGACCGCGCCTTCCTCCAGTCAACAGGGCCTGTCGTTGCAATTCGTCGAGCACTTGACCGTGTATGAGTCCCTGCTGACCCGCGCGTCGCGTGACACCGGATCGGTGGCCGATGAATCGGAAGCGGCGGCGCGAGCGATCATCGAGCGGCTGCGCGATGTGGACGGCACCTTGGCCGAGTTGCTCGACTATCTGCGGGGGACGAGTTCGGGAAGCCAAGTCGAACAGATCGTGCATCAGGCAGACAGGCAGATCGAGGCAAACACCAAACTGATCGCCGACTTTGTGGCGCGCCGTGATGTCGAGATAGAGGAGGGTTTCGCCCAACTCGGTGAAGTCGAGCGGATCTCGGAGAAGCTGTTCCTGGCGATCAAGGGGGTTCGCGATATCGCGCGGCAGACGAACCTGTTGGCGCTGAACGCGGCGATCGAGGCGTCGCGCGCTGGAGAATTCGGGGCCGGCTTTGCGGTCGTCGCCGCCGAGGTCAAGCGCCTGGCGAGGGTGTCCGACGACCTCGCCGCTGACGTTGGCGGTCAACTCGAGTTGCTGCGCAGCACCGTTCGGTCGGACATGGAACAGCTCGTCGGCAATAACGCCGAAGCGGAGCGGACGGACCTCGAAGTCATCGGAACCGAGATTGGCCGGCTCGCCAAGAGCATGCAAAGTATTCTGTCGTCGCAACAGGCGACCCTTGCGCAGGTCGAGTTGCAGAATAGTCGGGTGTCCGACCATCTGATCAATCTTGCCGGATCGGTCCAATTCCAAGACGTGACGCGCCAAAGATTGGAGCATCTCGATCGGATCTTCGATGTCGCCCGCAAGCACATCGCCGATCTGGAGACGAATATACGACGGGACGACGGCTCGGATCTGCCAGATCTTGCCGAATTGCGGCGGTCGGTTGCGGTGGAGGGGCCGTCGAAACCACGCTCTCTGGTCTCCCAAGAGCTCGCCATCGAGCTGTTCTGACGAAGCGGTCGGTCCGATTTGCGGTGACGAACGCCGTTTATCAACGAAGCGAAAGTTGGGCGCCGCCTGGAGCGCGCCGACTTCCAAAATCATGTTATTATTTCAATCGCATACCTGTCCGGATTCCGTTCCGGAGCGGGAGGCTGGCGCCACGGCCTGATGGACAGATGGTCATGGGCAGTTGCAGAGCAGATGCCCGGGAGTTTCTCCCCGATCGGGTGCGCACAGTCCGGTGATCGGTCCCGGACGACCTCCACGCAGCTGCGTAGACCGTGGTAAAGGTGCAGCCGGAGTATCGACATCGGTCAAATTCAAGGAGATCCCCGTGTCTGAGACAACCGAATACACGCCGCCGAAGGTCTGGACCTGGACCAAAGCGAACGGTGGCCGTTTTGCCAATACCAACCGGCCGATTGCCGGACCGACCCACGACAAGGAATTGCCGGTCGGACGCCATCCGCTGCAGCTCTACTCCCTTGGCACGCCGAACGGCCAGAAGGTGACGATCCTGCTCGAAGAACTGCTGGCCTTGGGCCATTCCGGCGCGGAATATGATGCCTGGCTGATCAAGATCGGCGACGGGGATCAGTTCGGCTCCGGTTTCGTCGCCGTCAACCCCAATTCCAAGATCCCGGCGCTGCTCGATGTGAGCGGCAAGAAGCCTATCCGCGTATTCGAATCCGGGTCCATCCTCACCTATCTCGCCGAGAAATTCGGCGCGTTTCTGCCGACGGATCCGGCCGAGCGGGCGGAGACATTCTCCTGGCTATTCTGGCAGATGGGCAGCGCTCCCTACCTCGGCGGCGGCTTCGGCCATTTCTACGCGTACGCGCCGATGAAGATCGAATACGCCATCGATCGCTTCGCGATGGAGACGAAGCGTCAGCTCGACGTGCTCGATCGGCGCCTGGCGGAGACGCAGTATCTCGCTGGTGATGCCTATTCGATCGCCGATATCGCTGTGTGGCCGTGGTACGGCGGGTTGGTGAAGGGCTGGCTCTACGAGGGGGGCGAGTTCCTCGATGTGACCAGCTATCGCAACGTCGTGCGCTGGGCCGACGAGATCTTCGCGCGCCCCGCGGTGCGACGTGGCCGCATCGTCAATCGGATGAACGGCGCTCCGGCCGAGCAGTTGCGCGAACGGCACGACGCTTCGGATTTCGACACGCGGACCGAGGACAAGCTCGCCGCCGGGTGACGCGACGCCAACACGGCCGTCGGTGGTGGTGCGGACCAAGCCTGCCACCGATCCTTCGGGACCTTCGCGGATGATCCGGTCACCGGATCCGGTTTCGCCGCTGCCGCGACAGACTGCGCCGCGGCGCAGATATCTACAGACCGGCGCCCGTCGTCGCGTCGAACAGATGGACGTGGTCGGCGGCGAACCCCATGCGTATTGCATCGCCGGGAGCGGCGTCGAGGCGCTGCCGAAACAGGCAGAACAGCTGCTGGCTGCCGATGCGCCCGTTGACCGTCACTTCGGATCCGGTCGGCTCGACCCCGTGCACCTCGATCTGGTCGTGCGTGACGTAGACGATGGTGGTACCGAGCCGACGATGCAGGTCCTTGATCTCGCTGCGCATCTGCACGCGCAACTTGGCGTCGAGGTTGGACAGCGGCTCGTCGAACAGGAAGACCTTCGGATTGCACACGATCGCCCGTCCCATGGCGACGCGCTGGCGCTGATCGCCGGAGCGTTGCCGCGGAAAGCGGTCCCCAGCTCACCTGCTAGAACGACAGCATGTTGTAGACGGCGACGGGCAGCGTTCGCGTCGTGCGTCCGGCAGCACCACGCAGAAGACGAAGTTGTTCCAGGAGAAGATCACCGCGAGAATGGAGGAGACGACGATCCCCGGCACGGCGATCGGCACGGCCACACGCCAGAAGATCTGCCCGCGACTGGTTAGCCGGCTTCCGACCACTCCAGCTCCGGCGGAATTCGGCGGTCGCCCGCTTCATCTCCGCGGCCGGATCGGTGCCGCCGAGAAGGTTGGTAAGGCCGACGCCGATGACGTCGCGGAGCTCGGTCACCTCCCGCAAATCGCGAGGGCGAAGGTTCAAACACCGGTCATTTTTCGAGGAAGATTCCGGACTGTCCGGGTCGCTTGCCGGCGCACATCAACCCGCGCGGATCGCGTCAGCCGGCGCCGTCTCGTCGGGCCGGCGACAGCTGTCGCGCCAGATGAGGTCGGTCGAGATCATCACCCGCTTGGCAAAGTCGCGGCCGAGGATCAACTCGTTGACCAGGTCGACGGCGATCTCGCCGATACGCTCGGCGTGAATCTTGATCGTGGTCAGCGGCGGCGACAGGAACTGCGCTGCCGGGATGTCGTTGAACCCGACGACGCCGATATCCCTGGGGATGCGCAGGCCGCGCTCCTGGATGGCACGGTAGGCACCGATGGCCATGTTGTCGTTGGCGGTGACAACGACTTCGGGCGCGACACCCTCATCCAGGATCTGGCCCATCAACGTATAGCCATCCTCGAAACGCATACGGCCGACGCGACAAAGCGCCGGATCGGCGAGACCCTTCTCGGTCATCCAGGCGAGAAAGGTGGCACAGCGCCGTTCGCCGTAGGGCTCGACCCGACCGCTTCTCGTATCCCAGCCGCCGACGAAAGCGATGCGGCGATACCCCAGTTCATACAGCGCATCGAGCAGATGGCGCATCGCCGACGGCAGATCGCTCTCCACTCCGTCGAGAATCTCCCCGGTTGGGAAGACATCGGCGAACACGAGGTTGCGCGTCATCCGCTGCAGGAAAGCGACCTCCGGCGGGACATGCGTGCCGACGGCGATGATGCCGGCGACTCCGGCCAGAAGCGAGGGATCCGCGATGCCGTCGCCGAGGCAGATCTTTACGCAGTCGAGCTTCAGCGACTGGGAGCGATGCTCGATGCCAAGGCGGACACCGACGTAGTAGGGATCTGCCAGTTCCTGCACCGGGGTCAGCGAGTGCACGAGCGCGACCCGCGTCACGCCGGTCGGGCTCGGCGCCAAGCCGTTGCCGGCGCGGTTGCGGTGGCGCGGCGTCAGATAGTTCAGCGCTTCTGCCGCCTCGATGATGGCCTGCCGCTTGACCGCCGAAATCGACAGCGTCGCATCGTAGTTGAGGACGCGGGAGACGGTTGCTGAAGAGACGCCGACGGAACGGGCGATTTCCTTGATGGTGACCATAGGGCTCCCGGCTGGCCCTCCTCGGCGGCACGGAGCGGCGACTGACAACGCCTCGCGTCAGCGGCACATACGACTGGCACCTTGGATCATACTTGCCGAAGCGATCGCAAGGGGCGGCCCGCTGATTTTTCCAATCTATGCCGAACGGACCGGCCCGGCAACGACGGCGAAGTCCGGCAGTAAAAATTTACTAAATAATCTTGTGCGGCGCGCCCTCCTGGTGAATACTCGGTTCCGGAAGGATGCGGACACGAGCCGCGCCGCCACCCACGGGAGGAAACTATGCTGTCTTTCGAACGCGCTAGCTGGAAATCGGCGCTCGCCGCGACGGTCTTTGCCGGAACGCTGCTGACGGCTGCCATGGCCGAGGCCAAGACCATCACCGTCTGGTGCTGGGACCCCAATTTCAACGTCGCGATCATGAAGGAAGCCGGTGACCGCTATACCAAGGTGCATCCGGATGTGACCATCTCGATCGTCGACTTCTCCAAGTCCGATGTCGAACAGAAGCTGCAAGCAGGCCTGTCCTCGGGCGTCGCTGATTCGGTCCCCGATATCGTGCTCATCGAAGATTATGGCGCGCAGAAGTACCTGCAGTCGTTCCCGGGCGCCTTCATGCCCCTATCCGGCATCGTCGACTACAAGGCCTTTGCCCCCTACAAGGTCGAATTGATGACGCTCGACGGCAAGGTCTACGGCATGCCGTTCGACACCGGGGTTGCCGGCCTGTACTACCGCAAGGACTACCTCGAAGCCGCCGGTTACAAGCCGGCCGACATGCAGAACTTGACGTGGGACAAGTACATCGAGATCGGCAAGGCCGTCGAAGCCAAGACCGGCAAGAAGATGATCGGTTTTGATTTCTCGGACGGAGCCCTCACCCGGGTGCTGATCCAGTCTGCCGGCAAGTGGTACTTCACCAAGGACGGCAAGCTCGACATCGAGGGCAACGCAGCGCTGAAAGCCGCGCTCGAAGCACAACAGAAGATGATTCAGGCTGGCATCTACAAACCGGCAACCGGCTGGAACGACTGGGTCGCCAAGTTCACCTCAGGCGACGTCGCCTCCGTCATTACCGGCGTGTGGATTACCGGCACGATCAAGGCGCAGAAGGATCAGGCCGGCAAGTGGGGCGTCGCTCCGATCCCGCTCCTCAATGTGCCGGGTGCGGTCGCAGCTTCCAACCTCGGCGGCTCATCGTGGTACGTGTTGAACGCCTCCAAGGTGAAGACGGAAGCCGCCGACTTCCTCAATGCGATCTATGCCAAGGATCTCGACTTCTACCAGACGATCCTGCAGGACCGCGGCGCCGTCGGCTCGCTTCTGGCCGCGCGCGCCGGCAAAGCCTACGATGCTCCGGACGCCTTCTTCGGCGGCGAGAAGATCTGGCAGAACTTCACGACTTGGCTCGCACAGGTGCCCTCGGTCAACTACGGCATCTTTACCAATGAAGTCGACGCCGCCGTCGCCGTGCAGTTGCCCAAGCTCGGCAAGGGCTCGGTCGACGACGCCATCAAGGCCATCGCCGCCCAGGCCAAGACGCAGATCCAGTAAACCTTCCGCGTGATGCCGGGGCGACGTGACCGTCGCTCCGGCCAACTGGCGAAATCTTGGCAGTCTTGCGGGTCGGCGGCCGCAGCCGTGTGCCTCTCGGCGCCTGACCGCGACAGCGGTGGCCGAATGACCGTGCGGCCGGATTTCGCCCCACTTTTTGCGTCCGAGCCGCCCGCTTCGGCAGTCTGTGACGCGGACAGGCGGAGACCCTTGTCGGCCGGACGTGCGCCTGCATGCCACCCGGCAAGGCGGCAATGTCACTGACGCCCAAACTTGCTGCGAAACCGGAGCCAACCGATCCATGCCAGCGCGTACCGCTCTCAGACGGTATTACGACGTCAACGGATGGTTTTTCGTTGCGCCGTCGCTCGCGTTGATCGCGGCGTTCATGGTCTATCCGATCGTCTGGTCGTTGTGGATGTCGTTCCAGACCGGCCGCGGTTTGGTGATGCACTTCGGTGGCCTGACTAATATCGTACGGCTGACCGAGGATCCGGTCTTCCAGTTGGCGCTAACCAACACGATCCTGTTCTTCGTCATCCAGGTCCCGATCATGCTGGCGCTGGCGCTGTTCACCGCCGTGCTGCTGGATGATCCGAAACTGAAATTCCGCGGCGTCATCCGTACCTTCATCTTCCTGCCGTGCGTGATGTCGCTGGTGGTCTATTCGGTGCTGTTCAAGTCGATGTTCGTCGACGACGGCGTGGTCAACCGCGCGCTCGAGGCGATGGGCGCGATTTCCGGGCCGATTCCCTGGATGTCGGATCCGTTCTGGGCGCGCGTGCTGCTGATCGTCGCGATCACCTGGCGCTGGACCGGCTACAACATGATCTTCTATCTCGCCGCCCTGCAGAACATCGACCGGTCGATCTATGAGGTGGCGCGCATCGACGGCGTGCCTTCGATCGCCCGCTTCTTCCGCCTGACGGTGCCGATGTTGAAGCCAGTGATCCTGTTCACCACGGTCACCTCGACCATCGGCACGCTGCAACTATTCGACGAGGCGCGCAACATCGTCGCCTCCGATACGTCCGCCGGCACGGCCGGGCCGGGCAACAGCGTGCTGACCCTGTCGGTCTACATCTACAACCTGACCTTCCGCTTCATGCCGAACTTCGGCTACGCCGCCACCGTCTCCTACGTCATCGTCATCCTGGTGGCGTTCTTGTCGTTCGCGCAGTTCTATGTGGCGAGGGAGCGCGACTGATGAGCCCTCTGCGCCTCCTCAACCGCGTCGGCGTCTACGGCTTCCTCGGCGCCATGGTGTTCCTGTCGGTGTTCCCGTTCCTGTGGATGGTCGTCGGCATGACCAATACCACCGGCGACATCATCCTCGGACACCTCAGCCTCGGCCACGCCTTCCTGGACAACACGGCGAAGTTCTTCGTCCAGGCCAACGCTCCGCTGATCTTCTGGAATTCGGCCAAGATCTCGCTGTTCGGGACCGCCTTGACGCTGATCGTGTCGTCGTTCGCCGGATACGGCTTCGAGATCTTTCGCTCGCCGACGCGTGATTCGCTCTACGCCGGCCTGCTCTTCACCATCATGATCCCGTTCGCGGTGCTGATGATCCCGTTGTTCATGATCATGGGGAAGCTGGGGCTGATCAACACCCACATCGCCATCATCCTGCCGACCGTGGCGTCCGGTTTCGTCATCTTCTACTTCCGTCAGGCGACGAAGGCCTTTCCATCCGAGTTGCGCGACGCGGCGCGCGTCGACGGGCTGAAGGAATGGCAGATCTTCCTCTACATCTACATTCCGACCATGCGGTCTACCTACGCGGCGGCCTTCATCATCGTCTTCATGGCCACCTGGAACAACTATCTCTGGCCGTTGGTCGTGTTGCAGACCAACGAGATGAAGACCATCACCCTGGTCATCTCCTCGCTCGCCTCGGCCTATTACCCCGACTACGGCGTCGTCATGGTCGGGGCGCTTCTGGCGACCCTTCCGACCCTCGTCGTCTTCTTCACTATGCAGCGCCAATTCGTGCAGGGCATGCTGGGCTCGATCAAATAGGATGAGACTTATGCGTGAGATTTCCGCTCTCAACGACGGCTGGAGCTTCCGGCCCGGATTCGATCCGGCGGCCGTTGCCCAACGCCTCGACGGGCCGCAGGTCAGCACAGTCAGCCTGCCGCACAACGCCGTCGATCTGCCGTTCTCCTATTTCGACGAGACGTCGTATCAACGCGCCTTCACCTACAGTCGCGTCATCGCCTGGGAACCCCGGTTCGAGGGTCGCGAGGTTGCGGTGGTGTTCGACGGCGCCATGGCCGATGCGGTCGTCTATTTGAACGGCGTCGAGATCGACCGACATAGCGACGGCTACACGCCGTTCGAAGCGCGACTGACCGGGCACTTGCGCCCCGGCGACAACATTCTCAGCGTCAAGATCGACGGCTCGGAAAATCCGGCGATCCCGCCGTTCGGCGGCGCCATCGACTATCTCACCTATGCCGGGATCTATCGCGACGTCTGGTTGAAGGTCACTGCGCCGGTGTCGATTGCTCGCCTGAAGATCGAGACGGCGAACGAGTTGGCGGATGCGAAGTCGGTCTCGATCCGCGTCGACCTTGCCAATCCGGCGGGGGCAGTGCTGGCGGGAACGCTGACGGCGAGCTTGAGCGATGCGGTGGGCAAGGTGATTGCCCGTACCTCCGCCGCGGTTGCAGGCGGGAGCACGCGCCTCGACTTTTCCGGACTCGCTGGGCTGAAGCTGTGGGACATTGACAGCCCGATTCTCTATTCGGTGACGGTCGCGCTCGACGGACCGGCCGGACAGGACGCGCTTGCCTCGACCTTCGGTTTCCGCACCGCACGGTTCACGCCCGAGGGCTTCAAGCTCAATGGCCGGAAAGTCAAGATCCGTGGCCTCAACCGCCACCAATGCTTCCCTTACGTCGGCTATGCCATGGGGCGAGCGGCACAGGAGCGCGACGCCGAGCTGTTGAAGACGGTCCTGAAGGTCAATCTCACCCGCACGTCGCATTATCCGCAATCGCCGTACTTTCTGGATGCCTGCGACCGGCTCGGCCTCCTGGTGTTCGAGGAACTTCCCGGCTGGCAGCATGTCGGCGATACGGCCTGGCAGGCCAACGCGATCGACAACGTCGAAGCCATGGTCAAGCGCGACTGGAACCATCCCTCGATCGTGCTGTGGGGTGTCCGCATCAACGAATCCGCTGATTTCCACGATTTCTACGCCGAGACCAACCGGCTTGCCCGCGCGCTCGACCCGACCCGGCAGACCGCCGGCGTGCGCTACATCACCGAAAGCGAGTTCCTCGAAGATGTCTTTACGCAGAACGACTTCATCCTCGGCAACGAGGAATTGCCGGGGGCAAACCGGGCGCGCACGGCCTTGCGCGATCAGCGCGAGACGACCGGGTTGAAGCATCACGTCCCCTACATGGTCACCGAATTCAACGGCCACATGTTTCCGACCAAGCGCGGCGACCCCGAACAGCGTCAGGCCGAGCACGTGATGCGCCACCTGCTGGTGCTGAACGCCGCCTATGGCGATCCCAACATCTCCGGCGCCATCGGCTGGTGCTTCTTTGACTACAACACCCACAGGGATTTCGGCTCGGGCGACCGCATCTGCCATCACGGCGTCACCGACATGTTCCGCGAGCCGAAGTTTGCCGCCTACGCCTATGCCAGCCAGACCGACCCGTCCGACGAAATCATCCTGAAGCCGGTCACCTATTGGGCGCGCGGCGAGCGCAACATCGGCGGCGTGCTGCCGTTGATCGTGTTGACCAATTGCGACGAGGTCGAACTCAGGTACGGCGATCTGTCGAAGCGCGTCGGCCCGGACCGCGAGACCTTTCCGCACCTGCCGCATGCCCCTGCCGTATTCGACCATCGCCATTTCAGTCAGGCCGAACTCGGCCATTGGGGCATGCGCTGGCTCGATGGCGAAATCGTCGGCTATGTCGGCGGCAGGGAGGTGGCCCGGCTGCGGCTGGTCGCCGATCCGCTGCCGACCACGCTCGAGATCGCCCCGGACCGGTTTGAGCTCGTGGCTGAGGGGCGCGACAGCACTCGCGTCATCGTCCGCGTCCGCGATCAGGCCGGCAACATCCTGCCGTTCTTCGAGGAGAGCATCGATGTCGAGGTCGACGGACCGGCGCGCCTCATCGGCCCGAACCGCATTCCCTTGAAGGGCGGGACGACCGGCTTCTGGCTGGAGACGACCGGGGTGCCGGGAGCGATCCGGCTTGCCGTCACCTGCCCGCGGTTCGAACCGCAGTCGATCGACCTGGCGGCTCGCTGACCCGGAGCTATTCGACCATGAGCGACCTCAAACTCGTCGATGTGTCAAAATCCTTCGGTGCCGTCGAGATCCTGAAGAAGGTCAATCTCGATGTGAAGGCGCGCGAATTCATCGTCTTCGTCGGCCCGTCCGGCTGCGGCAAGTCGACGCTTCTGCGCCTCATTGCCGGGCTCGAAGAAATCACCTCGGGCGAGCTCATCATCGGCGGCGAACGGATGAACGACGTCGACCCGTCGCACCGCGGGCTTGCCATGGTGTTCCAGTCCTATGCCCTCTATCCGCATATGACGGTCGAAGAGAATATGGGGTTCGCCCTGAAGTTCGCCGGCATGCCCAAGGCCGAGATCCGCGAGCGGGTGCTGGCCGCGGCGCGCATCCTCAATCTGGAGCCGCTGCTGGCGCGCAAGCCCAAGGCGCTGTCCGGCGGCCAGCGTCAGCGCGTCGCCATCGGCCGGGCAATCGTGCGCCAGCCGAAGGTGTTCCTGTTCGACGAGCCCCTATCGAACCTCGATGCCGAATTGCGCGTGCACATGCGCATCGAGATCGCCAAGCTGCACAGGAGGCTCCGGGTCACCACCATCTACGTCACCCACGACCAGGTGGAAGCGATGACGCTCGCCGACCGCATCGTCGTGCTCAGAGCCGGTGTCGTCGAGCAGGTGGGGTCGCCCTTGGACCTCTACGACGATCCGGCCAATCTGTTCGTCGCCGGCTTCATCGGTTCGCCGAAGATGAACCTGCTGCCGGCCGTTGCCGTGATCACCGCTGCCGGCCGCACCGCGCTGCGCCTGCCCGACCTCGGCGATACGCTCGTCGTTCTGCCCGACGGGACCCCTCGGCTCGACGAAGGCCGCGCCGTCACCGTCGGCATCCGCCCGGAACAGTTTTCAGCTAACGGCTCAGCCGCCTTCGATCTCACCATCGACATCGTCGAGCACCTGGGCGGCACCACATTCCTCTATGCCCGCAAGGACGCCGGTACGGCGATCGTCGTCGAGATGAAGGAGGGGCGGACCCACAAGCCCGGCGATGCGATCACCGTTCGCTTCGATCCGGCGGCGCTCTACCTGTTCGATGCGGATGGGAGCCGCATCCGGGCCGGCGTCTGATAGGGGCCGCCGTCAGATGCAGGCTTCGTCGGCTCCCATCGTCATGGATGGGCGGGCGCGTGCTCGCGCGTCGAGCGGTGCATCGGCTGCCCGTCGCGGTTGGTGAGGTTCCAGGCGCAGAACGGCACGACGCGGCGATCGGGCGAGACGACGTGGACGTGGCACTGCCGGAGCCGGTCGAGATCGAGCGTCCAGGCGTCCTGGAAAGCCATGGCGGAGAGGCCGAGGACGCGCTCCTGGTCTTGCAGGAACCGGTCGAAGGCATCGAGCGGACCGGGTCCGTCGAAAGGTCCGGTGCCATGGCCGTCCGTCTCCGGTGCTCGCCACTGGCTGGCGACGGCGCGGCGGGCGCGGTCGACGTCGGGGCTCGGGCCCGGGGAGCCGCAGCAATTGCTGGTCGCGGTGGGTGCGAGCGCAGCCGGGGAACCGCAGCAGGAGGAAGCCGAGACGCTCGCCGGCACGGCGTGGTCCTGAACGCCGCCGCTGCAGCAACTGCTCTTGACCGCTTTCGTGGCAGGCATGGCCTCGACCGGGGTGCCGCAGCACGACGGCGCGGCGCCATGCGGGTGCAGGTGGCCGCTGGCGTCGACGCGGAAACGGCCGGAGAACGAGCAATAGGGGTTCTCGGCCGAGCCGGGGCGGAAGTCGGTCCAGGCGACGGCGCCGGCTTCATGCGCGATGATGGCTTCGATGATTTCCGGCAGAGTGATGCGCGGCAACTCGGCCGCTGCTTCGGGATAGCGGCCGAACCACGACACCGGCTGGAAGTGTACGGCCCTGACCGCCGGCATATGGGCGACGGCGAAGTCGATGATCGGGCCGGTGTCGCGATCGTTGACGCCTGGCACGACGGTCGGCACCAGCACGCAGCCGATGCCGGCGGCACCGCAATTGGCGATCGCCTGTTCCTTCAGCCGCATCAGTTTGGCGCCGCGCAAGCGCTCGTAGACGCCATCGTCGACCCCGTCGAACTGCAGGAAGACGCAATCGAGCCCGGCCGCGACGAGGGCCTGGAGATAGTCCGGCTCGCGGGCGATGCGGATGCCGTTGGTGTTCAGCTGCACGAAGTCGAAGCCGCGCGCACGGATGCGGGCGACAATCCCGGCGAGATCGTCGCGCATCGTCGGTTCGCCGCCTGACAGCTGGATGTGGACGTTGAGGCCGCCCAGCGCCAGCTGATCGAGCCAGCCGTCGATCTCGTCGAGCGAGGCATCCTCCCCATGGGTCTCGGCTGCGGCGAAGCACACCGGACAGGCGATGTTGCAGCGCGAGGTGACCTCCAGGAGCACACAGCAGCTCTGCTGGCGGTGGTCCGGACACAAGCCGCAGTCCGTGGGGCAGCCGTGCCGGACCTCGGTTGCGGTCGATACCGGCCGGGCAAGGTTGCGCGGCGCCCGCCCCCAGGTGATCCAACTGGCGACCCCGCGCCAGACGGGGGTCGCGAACGACCCGTGCTCAGGGCAGGATTTGGCGAGGAAGACGGTGTCGCCGTCGGTAACATGCTCGGCGGCAATCGTCTTCAGACATACCGGGCAGACGCTTTCCGTGACGCCGAGCCGGATGCGGGGGGGGGAGCAGGTCATGGTGTCCCTCTCGGATCCGGGAGCCTGTCGTCGTCGCCAAGCCGGCGGGCCGACTGCGGGCCGGGCCATCCACCGGCGTCGGGCAGGCTGATGATGGCTTCGACAGCGCTGAGCACGGCTTCCGCCTCGGCCTTGCGTCTGGCGACGCCGGCAAGCGCCGCCGGGTTGCCGGCATGACGGCCGAGGCCGGCGGCAAACCGCTGGTCGAGCGTCACCCGGGCATCGTCGGCGACGAGCTTGTCGGCGAGGAAGACGATCGCCCGCTCGTCGACGAGCGGTTCGCCTGCGGGATTGGACTCGAGCTGTAAGTCCATGTGGCGCTCGACGACGGCGGCGACATCGGCAAAGCCGAGGCGGCGAATGAGCTCGCCGCCGAGTTCGGCGTGGCGTGGATGGCCCTTGGCAATGTCGTGCAACAGCGCACCGGCGGCGACGAGGTCGATGTCGAGCAGATGCCCGGCTGCGGTCAGCCGTTGGGCAAGCGCGACGGCGAGGTCGGCGACCGCGCGGGCATGCCGGCGCACCCGGGGCGGCGTCATCGCGGCATCGAGCATCGCGCCGCACTCCGCGTCGTCCGGCACGCCGCGGTGGGCAAGCGCGTGGGCAAGCCGAGCATAGTCGGCCTGCGTGTCCATATCGAGGAGGATGCCACGGTCGATGACGGGCAGGTCGACGGCATCCTGGTAATGGCCGGCGATCAGCCGCTTCAGGCCGCCCTCGCCGTCGCCCGCGACGATGTCGCGGAACAGCCGGCGGGCGAGGATCGGCGGGTGGCCGCGGGTGCCGGCAAACGTCGGATGCACGATGGTGGCGCCCGTATCGATCGCCGCGTCGATCAGGGCGGCGATCGTTGCGGAGCGCACGAGCGGAATATCGACCGGCAACAGCAACGCGCCGGAGGCATCGGCCGGCAGGCTGGCGATCCCGGCCCGGACGCTTGTGTACATGCCGCGCTCGAAGTCCGGATTGTGCACGGCGGCGACGCCGAGCCTGGAGATGACTGGCGCCAGTTCGGCCGCGCGGTGGCCGGTGACGACGCGGATTTCCTCGACGCCGCCAGCTTGCAGTGTCGCCACCACGTGCTCGATGACGGTCCGTTCGCCGAACGGCAGCAGCGGCTTGAACGCCTGCATGCGGCTGGAGAGCCCGGCGGCCAGTACGATCGCGGCCACCTGCGGGCGGGAGGCATCGGATCGGCGCGCCGGGGGGCCGAGTGTCGCCATCGCCTCACGCCTCCTCTGCGGCGTCGGAAAGGGCGGGATCGATGCCGTGGTCGGCAAGCGTCGCTTCCAGCCGGTCCCAAACGCTAGCGATCAGCGTCGGACAGCGCTGCGCCTGCAATGCCTCGTCGAACTGCATGATGTCGGCGCAGTCGATGCCGCCCCAGGCGTCCTTGGCCATGGCATGGAACCAGCCGGAAAAGTCGTCGATGGCGGCGGCGCAGCGGGGATCCTCGTCGTCGGCCGCATCGGCCCGCCCGGCATAGAGCCCGATGACCGCGCAACCCGCCGTCAGGCAGCCGCAGTTGAAGCCCTGGCCCAGGCCGAGCGCCAGCCCGGACATCGCCTTGACCAGCCGCGGATCGCTTTCGCCGCGCGCTTCCAGCGCCAAAAGCATCAGCACGTGGCTGCATTTGAGCCCCGAGGCCAGCAGCTCAGCGATACGAAACGAGGTGTCGATCGAGGTCATGTCGGTGTCTCCGCTGATCCGCGGGCGGTGGAACGCTCTGCCGGGCGATCGGCAAGCGCGACGTAGTAGCCGGGACGGGCAGCCCTCACGCTTGCCATCGTCAGTCCGCAGGCGCCGCCCCACAGGGCTTCGAGCGAACCTTGGGCGAAAACGAAGCGCGCCACCCAATTGGCCAGGACGTCCGACCGGTCCTCGAACCATTGGATGCTGAAGCCGGCTGCGGCGAGGTCGAAGGCGATGCGCCGCCAGGAGGCGAACGGCGCCAGATCGCCGGACACCGCGACCTCGTCGGGCTCGCCGGCGCGGCGGTAGACGTCGGAGATGGCCAGCCGGCCGCCGGGACGCAGGATTCTGAACCACTCGTCGAGCACATGGCAGCGGT
>JARLIT010000019.1 GCA_031291575.1 Ancalomicrobiaceae bacterium | reverse complement strand
GAGATTGGCGAAGACGTGGAATTCGCGGGAGCCGAGAAAATGCCCGGTGAGCCTGACAGGAGCATAGTCCGTGGCTTCCGGATCGAGGCTCTGCCACTCGCCGATCGGCGGCAGCGGCTCTGGCGCTTTGACGATGCGCGCGTTGACGGTGGCGATCAGCGCCGTCTTCCAGGAAAGTCGCCGGACCTGCCAGTTGCCAAGCGAGACGAGAACGGCAATGACGGCGATCGTGGTGGCGGTCAAGAGGAACAGACCACGGCGCCCGCGGCTGCCGGCCACCGTGGACCTCACTGCGGCTGGTCCTTGTCGAGCCGCCCCTCGCGCGCCTTGTGCGCAAACTGCAGGGCGATGAGGATGCCCTTCAACGGTCGGATCAGGCCGAGGGCAAGCACGACGACGAGCGGCAGCCACAGCGTCATGTGCAGCCAGATCGGCGGATGCAGTTTGACCTCGGTGACGAGCGCCGCCGCCATGACGATGAAGCCGACGATGAGGATGACGAACACTGCGGGGCCATCGCCGGCATCGATGAAGCCGTAGTCGAGGCCGCAGGCCTCGCACCGCGGCGCCAGATGCAGATAGCCGGAGAACAGCTTGCCCCCGCCGCATCGCGGGCAGCGGCCGAGCGCGCCGGCGACGATCGGCGGCACGTTGGAATTGGCCGGCGGGCTCGGAGGTTTCTCTGCGGGCGACATCAGGGTCCTTAACGGCACCGGGGCAGGCTGGGATGTCATGCAGTTTGGTTCCGGAAGACGGCATCCGCAGGGCGGGCGCGACGACCATATACCGCAAAACGCCGTCCGTCCGAAATAGCGATTGGCCGGAGCGTTTTACCCTGGCCAATTGCAGATGCGCGCGACGATCCGGATTGCGGCCAGTCAGCCGTACGCGGCCGCTGCCGTGAAGCTTGCCCGGCAGGCCGCTGTCGCCCGGCCGCTCGCCCAAGCTCGCGGCGTTCGCGGCTCAAAACGCTCCACTGGAGCGTTTTGTCGGCCTCAGGCCGTCGCCGCTCACCCCGCCGGATGGCCGCCCGAGGAGCCCCAGATGTAGATGGCGGTGAACAGGAACAGCCAGACCACGTCGACGAAGTGCCAGTACCAGGCCGCCGCCTCGAAGCCGAAGTGCTGCTGCGGCGTGAAGTCGCCACGCGCCGCCCGGATCAGGCAGATGGTCAGGAAGATGGTGCCGACGATGACGTGGAAGCCGTGGAAGCCGGTCGCCATGAAGAAGGTCGAACCGTAGATGTGACCGGCGAAGTGGAAGTGCGCTTCCGAATACTCGTACGCCTGGAACGAGGTGAAGCAGAGGCCGAGCACGATGGTGGCGAGAAGCCCCTTCTTCAGACCGTCGCGGTCGTTGTGCAGCAGCGCATGGTGCGCCCAGGTCACCGTCGTGCCGGAAAGCAACAGGATCAGCGTGTTGACCAGCGGCAGATGCCACGGGCTGAGCGTCTCGATGCCGACCGGCGGCCACTGGTTACCAAGGAACTCGGTGCGCGTGTACTGGATCGCCTCATGCGGGAACAGCGAGAAGTTGAAGAAGGCCCAGAACCAGGCGACGAAGAACATCACCTCCGAGGCGATGAACATGATCATGCCGTAGCGCAAGTGCAGCGACACTACGCGGGTATGATAGCCCTCGTGCGCCTCCTTGATGACGTCGGACCACCAGCCGTAGAAAGTGAACAGGATGATGGCGAGGCCGAGGAGGAACAGCCAGGGCCCGGCGCCAGCGAGGTCGACGAGGCCGGCGATGACCGCGTGATCGCCGTTCTTCCAGCGGAACAGGCCAATGGCGCCGATCGCGGTGAGGAAGGCGCCGACGGAGGCGACGAGCGGCCAGGGGCTGGGATCGACGAGGTGGTAGTCGTGGTGCTTGGTATGTGCGTCAGCCATGGAGTTCCCCCGTGCTGGGCCTTTTCTGCCGCCGGCGTTCAAAGCTTCGGTGTTGAATTGTCGGGTCCTGCCGCCAGGGGCCGGGTCGAATCCCCTGCGGGGAAGAACGTGTAGGACAGCGTGATCGAGGTCAGTGAACGTGTGTCGCGGTCGGCGTCGATGTCCGGATCGACGAAGAAGGTGACCGGCACGTCGGCGACCTCGTGCGGAGCCAGCTTCTGCTCGGAGAAGCAGAAGCAGACGATCTTGTTGAAGTAGCCGCCGGCGACGTCGGGTGCGACGTTGTAGACCGCCTGCCCGGCGGTCGGCCGATCGGACAGGTTTTCAAGATGGAAGTTGACGGTCGCCACCTCGCCGCCATGCACCGTGATGGTCGGCTGGTCGGGGTGGAAGCGCCACGGCAGGCCCGGCGACAGGTTGGCGTCGAAGCGGATCTCGAAGGTGCGGTCGATTTGCCGGACCGGGGCGGAAACCGCCACCTGGGTGGTGCCGCCGTAACCGGTCGTCTTGCAGAACCACGTGTAGAACGGCACCGCGGCAAACGATAAGCCGAGCGTGGCGAGCGCGAGCACGCCGGCGCCGGCGGCGACGACGAGGTGGCGCTGCATCTCGGCCGACTTGATCCCGGGAAATCGCATGTGGCGGTGCCTCAATGGGGGATCCCAGCACCGGCGCCGAGCTTGACCAGCGTCATCACGTAAAAGAGGCCGACGAGTCCGGCGAGGCTGAGCGCCAGGGCGAAGTTGCGCTGGCTGCGACGCCTCACTTCCAAGTCCGTCAGTCGGATGCCGTCGCCGGTGGGGCGCGTATGTTCGGCCATTGCGTCAGGCTCCGATCAGAAGATGGACGATGCGTTCGCCGAGGAGCGTGGCGAACAGGGCGAAGAGGTAGAGGATCGAGAAGGCGAACAGCCGGCGGCACGAAAGCCGCAGCGCCGTCTGGTCACGTGCCAGCTTGACGGTCAGCGCCAGACCGACGAAGGCGACACCCATCAGGATCGAGACGGCGCCGTAGACCGGTCCGCCAAGGCCGATGAGGAGAGGCACGACGCCGAGCGGGGCGAGAACTACGGAGTAGACCAGGATCTGGGTGCGGGTGGTCGTTTCGCCGGCCACGACCGGCAGCATCGGTATGCCGGCCCGCGCGTAATCCTCCGACTTCAACAGCGCCAGGGCCCAAAAGTGCGGCGGCGTCCACATGAAGATGATGAGGAATAGGACGATCGCCTCGAGGCTGACCGAATTGGTCATCGCCGCCCAGCCGATCATCGGCGGAAAGGCGCCCGCCGCGCCGCCGATGACGATGTTCTGCGGCGTCCGCCGCTTCAGCCACATCGTATAGATGCCGACATAGAACAGGATGGTGAAGCCGAGCAGCCCGGCCGACAGCCAGTTGACGGCGAGACCGAGCAGAAGCACGGATCCGGTCGAGAGGACGAGGCCGAAGGCAAGCGCCTCGCCGGGAGAGACCCTCCCCGACGGGATCGGACGCGACGCGGTGCGGCGCATCAGCCTGTCGATATCGGCGTCGTACCACATGTTGAGCGCCCCGGCGGCCCCGGCGCCGACGGCGATGGCCAGAAGCGCCACCGCCTTCAGCACCGGATGGGTGACCGAGGGAGCCACCACCATGCCGACGAGCGCGGTGAAGACGACGAGCGACATCACCCGCGGCTTCAACAGGGCAATGAAATCGCCCGGCCCTGCGGTGGAAATGTGGATCGTGCCATCTGCTCTCGATACGTCGGTCATTCGGTCTCCTGATGAGCGCCTGCAGGCGCTGAGGCTCGGCTCCGTTCGGGGCCGTCATTGCGAGCGAAGCGAAGCAATCCAGAAAACCACAGCGGAAGGTCTGGATTGCTTCGTCGCTGACGCTCCTCGCAATGACGACCAAATCGTCGGATTTGCCATACATCTTGGGCGGCGGGGCGGCCGTCCTCCGCCCCACCAAACGGTCAGTGGCTGTCGCCGGAGATCACCGGCAGCGTCTCGAACTGGTGGAAGGGCGGCGGCGAGGTCAGCGTCCACTCGAGCGTCGTGGCGCCTTCGCCCCACGGGTTGTTGCCGGCCGGCTGCTTGCGGCGATAGGTGTCGTAGATGCCGTAGAAGAAGATCAGCACGCCAACGGTCGAGATGTAGGATCCGATCGAGGAGACGAAGTTCCAGCCGGCGAATACGTCGGGATAGTCGACGTAGCGGCGCGGCATGCCGGCAAGGCCGAGGAAGTGCTGCGGGAAGAAGATCAGGTTGACGCCGATGAACGACACCCAGAAGTGCAGCTTGCCGATGGTCTCGGAGTACATGTAGCCCGACATCTTCGGGAACCAGTAGTACCAGCCGGCGAAGATCGAGAACACGGCGCCGAGCGACAGCACGTAGTGGAAGTGCGCCACCACGAAATAAGTATCGTGCAGCACCCGGTCGAAGCCGGCGTTCGACAGTTGCACGCCAGTGACGCCGCCGATGGTGAAGAGGAAGATGAAGCCGATGGCGAAGATCATCGGCGTCTTGAACTCGATGGAGCCGCCCCACATGGTGGCGATCCAGGAGAAGATCTTCACCCCCGTCGGCACCGCTATGACCATGGTGGCTGCGACGAAATAGGCCTGCGTGTCGACGTTCATGCCGACCGTGTACATGTGGTGCGCCCACACCACGAAGCCGACGACGCCGATGGCGACCATGGCGTAGGCCATGCCGAGGTAGCCGAAGATCGGCTTGTGCGAGAACGTCGAGATGACGTGGCTGACGATGCCGAAGCCCGGAAGGATCAGGATGTAGACCTCCGGATGGCCGAAGAACCAGAACAGATGCTGGAACAGGATCGGGTCGCCGCCCTTCGACGGATCGAAGAAGCCCGTGCCGAAGTTGCGGTCGGTCAGAAGCATGGTGATGCCGCCGGCGAGCACGGGCAGCGACAACAGCAACAGGAACGCCGTCACCAGCACCGCCCAGGCGAACAGCGGCATCTTGTGCAGCGTCATGCCCGGCGCGCGCATGTTGAAGATCGTGGTGATGAAGTTGATGGCTCCGAGGATCGACGAGGCGCCGGCCAGATGCAGCGCCAGGATGGCGAAATCCATCGCCGGACCGGTCTGGCCAGAGGTCGACAACGGCGGATAGATCGTCCAGCCGCCGCCGACGCCGTAGGAGCCGGTCGGCCCTTCCACGAACATCGACAGGACAAGGAGGAGGAGCGCCGGCGGCAACAGCCAGAAGGAAATGTTGTTCATGCGCGGGAACGCCATGTCCGGCGCGCCGATCATGATCGGCACAAACCAGTTGGCGAAGCCGCCGATCAGCGCCGGCATGACCATGAAGAAGATCATGAGGAGTCCGTGCGCGGTGACCAGCGTGTTGAACGTATGCGGATTGGAGAAGATTTGCAGCCCGGGCGACTGCAACTCCATGCGGATCAGGACCGAGAAGGTTCCGCCGATCACGCCGGAGAACATGGCGAAGATCAGGTAGAGGGTGCCGATGTCTTTATGGTTCGTCGAGAAGAGGTAACGGCGAAGCCCGGTCGGGATGCCGTGGTGCCCCGCATCGGCAGCTGTATGCGCCATCGTGGTCTGCTCCTTGCGTTCTGTCCTTGCGGTGGTCGGCGCCGTCGGCTGTTGCTGCCGGCCGCTCGCCTGACCCGCCCTGCGCGATGGTTTGCCAGTGCCGCGGCGCCGTGGCGCCGCCGATTTCCCGTGACGGCGCGTCCGCGCCGCTGACCGCAGCGCCTCAGCGCGCCGCCAGCTTCGGTCCCGCCTGTTCGGTGTCGACCGCCGCGGCGAGCGTCTTGTAGGCGTCGTCGAGGTTCACCTTGGCCGCCTCGGACCAGGCCTTGTACTGGGCCTCGGTCACCACCTGCACGGCGATTGGCATGTAAGCGTGGTTCTGCCCGCACAGTTCCGAGCACTGGCCGTAGTACATGCCGGTGTTGTCGGCCTTGAACCAGGTTTCGTTCAGCCGGCCGGGCATGGCGTCGACCTTGATGCCGAAGGCCGGCACGGCGAAGGAGTGGATGTTGGAGACGGCGTCGGCGGTCACCAGCACGTGCACGACCTTGCCGACGGGAACGACGAGATTGTAGTCGGCGGACAAAAGCCGCGGCTGCTTGACCGGATCCTTGCGGTTCTTGTCCTCGAGCACGTTGGAGGCGAAGGACACCGGGTCCTTATGCGCGTCGAGCAGGTCCGAATACTCGTACGTCCACTTCCAGTTCGAGCCGATCGCCTTCACCGTCACATCCGAGGGCGGGATCTCCAGCTCTTCGTAGAGGAGGCGCAGCGACGGCACGGCGATGATGACGAGAATCAGGATCGGCACCACCGTCCACAGCACTTCGATCGTCGTGTTGTGCGACACCTTGGACGGCACTGGGTTCGTCTTGGCGTTGAACTTCACCATGACGTAGAGGAGCAGCCCCATCACGAACAGAACGATGAGGCCGACGATCCAGAAGGTGAGATTGGCGAATGTGTGGATATCGCGCATCACCACGCTGTTCGCCGGCTGCAGCCCGATCTGCCAGGGCACGATCTGTTCGGCGGCTGCCGCCGTCGGGAGCACCGCGGCGACGACCGCCGCCATCACCGCCATGAAGCCAGTCCCAAGGGACGCGAGCGGGCGGGGCGCACGGCGGCCAGCCTTCGCTCGAGTACCGTTTCTGCCCTTCTCAATCGGGATCACGTGTTCCGCTCCTTCGCCCCCGGGGCAGGACCTCGGGCGGTTCGGCGCAAGCCTCCGAACGCGCGGTTCCTGCCAGATCCACTGCAATGGAGCGCCTGATCGAGATCCCGGCTGGAAACTGCCGTTTCCGTCCGGGTCGATGGCGCTCCCGGCGTCACGCGCATCCGGGCCTCGCCGCCCGGTCGGACGCGTGTCCGGCCACTCCCTCACTTGTTGTTGCCCCGGCATTCGGCCAGCGGCGCGTAGATCGCGATATAGCGCGCCCACACGGCCCCCGGGCCCTTCGCATATGCGAAGACCGCACGGCAGCCATGAAAGCGTCAAAACTTGATCGTGATCAAGGCAGACTGAAAAAAGCACAGCCAGCGACCGCCCGCAACGGGTTTGCAGGGCGAATTTCGATGCATTCTTGTGCATCGCCGACGTCCGGAGCGGGTCCGCTCGCTGCGGACTTGAACGGGAACATGCGCTGATGCCGGTGGCTTGCGGCGCCGAACCTGCCGAAACCGGACGAACATAATACAAAATAATACGTAGATCGCAGCCCTTTTCTGGCGAGCTTTGACCCGAAAGTCGGGGGTGCGACAGAATGTCCGGGATGTCGTGCGCTGCCCCCGGGGGCCCACAAATCGACCTCCGGCTCAGCTGCGATCGCAGAGCCGCCATTCGCCCGGCGCATTGGCCGGCTTTCTCGCCGTGCCGGACGAATCGGAGCCGATTCTCCCCTCCGTTCGATGCCGAGATGCCATCGGGCGCAATTTTGCTCTAAAAGGCACCTAGCCGAAGTCTCCGAATCGGACAGGCGTCGCCCGCGGCGGATGAAGTGCCCGCCGGGCCGCCGGACGTCGGGGCTGCCGGGTGCCAGCGCGATGCCGCGAGGCTGCTGCTGCGAGACGATCTGCGCCGTGAAGCCAGGAGAGAGGCCTTGAACAGTGTGCTGACGAAGTTGATCGCGCGCGAGGGGGGAACGGCGGTAGTCCGCCGGCTGATCGGCCTGTTCGTCGCGATCCTGGCGGCGGGCCTGACGCTCGGGGTCGTCGCGGCCGGCGGCGTGCTGGCGCAAGGCATGGTAAAAGGCCAGTACGGCGACTGGCAGGTGCGCTGCGATACGCCGCCCGGGGCAAAATCCGAGCAGTGCGCGCTGATCCAGAACGTCACCGCCGACGACCGGCCGAACGTCGGCCTCTCCGTTATCGTGCTGCGGACCGCCGACAAGAAGCAGCGCATCCTGCGCGTGCTGGCGCCTTTGGGTGTGCTGTTGCCGTCCGGTCTCGGTCTCAAGATCGACACCGCCGACGTCGGCCGCACGCCGTTCGTGCGCTGCCTACCGAACGGCTGTGTCGCCGAGGCCGTCCTCGACGACAAGCTGCTCGACCAGTTGAAGACCGGCAAGAACGCCACCTTCATCGTGTTCCAGACGCCGGAGGAAGGCATCGGCATCCCGATCGCGCTGGCCGGCTTCGGCGATGGCTTCGAGAAATTGCCGTAACCCGCGAACGCTGTTCCGGGTGACCGCCCATGGTGCCGCCGGCCGCGTCGCCTATATGGGATGATGCCGCCGTTTATTTCCCGCCGCGAGCCCCCGAGAGCCCCATGACCGACGCCGCTGACGACCTCTTCGCTTCCACCGGCCTCGATCCGGATGTTGCACGCTCCATCACGGCCGAAGCCCTCGCGGGATCCGACGACGGCGAACTCTTCCTCGAATACCGCCAGTCCGAATCGCTGGTGTTCGATAACGGCCGACTGAAGTCGGCGAGTTTCGATACGTCGCAAGGGTTCGGGCTCAGGGCTGTCGCCGGCGAACTGGTCGGCTACGCCCATTCCGGCGAGATTTCGGAACCTGCGCTGAAGTGCGCGGCCGAGGCGGTGCGCTCGGTCGGCTCCGGCCAGGCTGGGACCTATGCCAGCGCTCCGAGCCGGACCAACGTCCGGCTCTACGACGATGTCAATCCACTGGGACTGCCGACCTTCGAGGAGAAGGTGAAGCTTCTCTCCGACATCGATGCCTATGCCCGCGGACTCGACGAACGTGTTCGTCAGGTGTCGGTCTCGCTCGGCGCCAGCTGGCAGGTGGTGGAAATTCTCCGGGCGGACGGTCACCGCGTCCGCGATGTGCGCCCGCTCGTCCGCTTCGGCATTTCCGTCGTCGCAGGGATTGGCGATCGGCAGGAATCCGGCTCCGTCGGCTCCGGCGGGCGCGAGGCCTTCGACCGCTTCATCTCGCTCGATGCCTGGCGGGCCGATGCCGGCGAGGCGCTCAGGCAGGCGCTGGTCAACCTTGATGCCGTGCCGGCACCGGCCGGAACCTTCGACGTCGTGCTCGGCCCCGGCTGGCCGGGCATCCTCCTGCACGAGGCGATCGGCCACGGCCTCGAAGGCGACTTCAACCGCAAGAAGACCTCGGCCTTCGCCGGGCTGTTGGGTCAGCGGGTGGCGGCCGAGGGCGTCACCGTTGTCGATGATGGCACGCTCGCCCTGCGCCGCGGTTCGCTGACCGTCGACGACGAGGGCACGCCGACCTCGGTCACCACGCTGATCGAGGATGGCGTCCTCGTCGGCTACATGCAGGACCGCCAGAACGCCCGATTGATGGGCATGGCGCCGACCGGCAACGGTCGCCGTCAGTCGTTCGCCCATGTGCCCATGCCGCGCATGACCAACACCTACATGCGCCCGGGCAGCCATGAGCCGGGTGAAATCCTGGCCTCGGTCAAGGACGGCATCTATGCCGTCAATTTCGGCGGCGGCCAGGTCGACATCACCTCGGGCAAGTTCGTGTTTGAGTGCACCGAAGCCTATCGCATCGAGAACGGCCGCATCGGCCGGCCGGTCAAGGGCGCCATGCTGATCGGCAATGGTCCGGAAGCCTTGAAGCGCGTCAAGATGATCGGCAACGACCTGAAGCTCGATCCAGGCGTCGGCACCTGCGGCAAGGCAGGCCAGGGCGTGCCGGTCGGCGTCGGTCAGCCGACGCTCAGGATCGATGCGGTCACCATCGGCGGCACCGAGGCGGCCTGACCGTCCCAACTGACATATGACCGCCACAGACTGGTGGCTAGAACGAAGGCCCGCGCGAACGCCTCCGACAGGGGCGCGCGGAGGGTAGAACATTGTCTGGTATCGACGACCTGAACGAATGGATTGCTTGCGTTCGACTGTCGGCCTGCGCAATTGTCCAGAAACTTAGGGAAATTCCGAATAGGCTTAGCGAGGCTCGCTTCGCCATTCACCGCCTGAGCGGTGCATTGACGGGTATCTGCTATGCTGCATCGCGGTAAGATATCGTAATCGTGACCAGAATGTTCTTGCGCGTAATCTGCCGGGAAGCTTTTGGTCAGGTTGTCTGTGCTAGGAGAAGCGGTGGGCGCAAGTGCCGCTCGTCGCCTCGACGAGCGGTCGCCAATATCGCATCAGGCCCAGATGAGAGGTGAGAAGCTCGTGCGCGCTGTTGTCAATTTCGTCGTGGCGGTGATCAAGTTGGTGGTCTACGTCGCCATCTTCGGCGGAATCGTCTATGCGGCGATCCTGTGGCGGGCGGATCTCCTCACCGAAGCCAATCGTCTCGGCGTGCCCGCGGGCATCGTCGAGGTTGCGCGCACAAGGCTCGATCAAGGGGCGACGATCGTCGTCGATCTTGCCAAGAAGGCCCCCTTCGTCCTTCCCATTCCGTTGCCGTCGACCGAGCCGACGAAGGCCGCCGCCGCTCCGGCGGATCGCAATCAGCCGCCGGCCGCGACCCAGGCGGCTGCCGCGGCGCCGCCTCCTGCCGCCAAACCCGACGCTCCGGCGGTGCCCGCCATCGCTGTGCTGGCGACCGATGTCCGCCGCGAGAACGTGCCGGTGGTGCTCGACCTCCTCGGCACCGTCCAGGCCGTCGCCTCGATCCCCGTCAAAGTGCGTCTCGACAGTCAGATGGCCGAGATCGCGGTCAAGGAGGGCGACAAGGTCAAGGCCGGTCAGCTGATCTTCAAACTCGATTCGCGCGCCATCGAGGCGCAGATCCGCCAGGCAGAGGCGGTGACCGTCAAAGATCAGGCGCTGGTGGCGCAGACCGCGGCCGAACTCGAACGCGTCACTCCGCTCAGCAATTCGTCGTTCCTGTCGAAGAAGGATCTCGACACCGCCAAGGCTGCGGCCGACACGGCCGTGGCCACGCTCGGTGCCGACAAGGCGGCGCTGGAGAACCTGAAAGTTCAGCTGAGCTATTACGAGATTCGCAGTCCGGTCGACGGGCGTGTCGGTTCGCTTCCCTATAAGCCGGGCGCTTCGATCCGCGCCGCCGATGCGACGCTGCTCGCGACGATCAATCAGACCACGCCGGTCTATGTCGCCTTCGCCGTTCCTCAAGGCAACGTCGCCCCCTTGCGCGAGGCGCTCGGCCAGCGCCCGCTCGATGTGAGCATCCACATTCCCGGGTCGAACGGTCCGTTGCTGCCCGGCAAGATCGCCTTCACCGAGAACCAGATCGACGCCTCCGCCGGCACGTTGATGGTCAAGGCGGTCGTCGACAACGATGCCGAGCGCTTGATCCCCGGTCAGTTCGTCGATGTCCGCGTCATCGTGAAAGTCGACGACAACGCCGTGACCGTGCCCGAGGCCGCCGTGCTGATCGGTCAGAGCGGCAACTATGCCTTCGTCATCAAGCCCGACAATACGGTCGACCTGCGCCCCGTGGTGCGCGACCGCACGGTCGATGGTCGCGCCGTCATCAGCCAAGGACTGAAGCCGGGCGAGAAGGTGGTCGTCGATGGTCAGGCTCGGTTGTTGCAGAATTCCCGCGTCGAGGTTCGTGCCCCCGCCGCCCCCAGCCAGTCCGGCGTAGTTCCCGCGCCAAAGCAGCAGACAGGCTCCTGACGTCATGTCGATTTCGGCCCCGTTCATCCAGCGCCCGGTCGCTACCATCCTGGTGATGGCGGCATTCCTCTCGGCCGGAATCTTCGGCTACAAGCAGCTGCCGGTGGCGGCTGTGCCGCGGGTCGACTTCCCGACCATTTCCGTTTCGGCCTCGCTGCCCGGCGCGAGCCCCGAGACGATGGCCTCGACGGTCGCCTCGGTGCTGGAGAAGCAGTTCTCCGGGATTGCCGGCGTCTCCTCGATGACGTCGGTCTCGACGCCCGGTGCCACCAACGTCACGCTGCTGTTCGATCTGAACCGCAACATCGACGGCGCCGCCCTAGACGTTCAGGCTGCCATCGGCACCGCAACGCGGCATTTGCCGCCGCAGATGCTGGAGCCTCCGAGTTTCCGGAAAGTCAATCCGGCGGATCAGCCCGTCCTCTTCATCGGCGTGACGTCCGACACGCTGCCGCTGTCGACCGTCGACGATTACGCCGAGATCAACTTGGCGCAGAATCTGTCGACCCTGCCCGGCGTCGCCCAGGTCAACGTCTACGGCGCGCAGAAATACGCTGTGCGCGTCAAGGCCGACCTCGACGCGCTCGCCGCGCGCAATCTGACCATCAACGACTTGAAGACCGCGCTCGCCAACGCCAACTCTTCGACGCCGGTCGGGCAGATGAACGGGCCGCAGCGCACCCAGCTGCTCGATGCCACCGGCCAGATCAACCGCGCGGCCGGTTTCATGCCGGTCGTCGTCAGCTATCAGAACGGCCAGCCGGTCAGGGTCAGCGACGTCGCGACCGCAGTCGACAGTGTCGAAAACGATCAGGTGTCCGGCTGGGTCAATGGCGTGCGCGGCATTCCGATTGCCATCCAGCGCCAGCCAGACGCCAATACGGTCGAAGTCGTGGATCGCATTCGGGCCGCCCTGCCGCGCCTGATCGCCGAGTTGCCGCCGTCGGTCAAGGTGCAGGTCCTGAACGACCGCTCGATCTCGATCCGCAATTCGATCGACGACGTGCTGTTCACGCTGGCGCTGTCGCTGGCGCTGGTCATTGGCGTCATCTACCTGTTCTTGAAATCGGCGCGCGCCACCGTCATCCCGGCACTGGCGCTACCGGTGTCGCTGGTCGGCGCCTGCGCCGGCATGTATCTGTTCGGCTTCTCGATCGACAATATTTCGCTCCTGGCTGCGACGCTCGCCGTCGGCTTCGTCGTCGACGACGCCATCGTCATGCTGGAAAACATCGTCCGACATGTCGAAATGGGCAAAACGCCCATGCACGCGGCGTTCGACGGTGCCAAGGAGGTGAGTTTCACCATCATATCGATGACGATCTCGCTCGTGGCGGTGTTCATTCCGGTGCTGTTCATGGGCGGCGTCGTCGGGCGGATGTTCTTCGAGTTTGGCGTCACCATGGCGATGGCGATCCTGATCTCGGGCGTCGTCGCGCTGACGCTGACGCCGATGCTGGCAAGCCGGATCCTGTCCGAGGAGGTCGTGCACGAGAAGCCGAACGCCCTCATCCAGGTGTTCGATGGCCTGTTCTCGGCACTGACCTTCTTCTACAAGTGGTCACTGAAATTCGTCCTGAACTTCAAGTGGCTGGTGCTGCTGGCGACGATAGCGTCGATCTACATCACGATTCAGACGTTCATCGAAATTCCGAAGGGCTTCTTCCCGCAGGAGGACACCGGCAGTCTGATCGCCCGCACACAAGGGCCCGACGACACGTCGTTTGCCGCCATGGTCGAACGGCAGAAGCAGATCGACGCCATCGTGCGCGCCGATCCGGACGTGACGGACGTGATGTCGGTCGCCGGCGGCGGCGGTCCTGGTTCCAACCAGACGACCGGCTTCCTGTTCATCAACCTGAAGCCGAAGGCCGAACGTGCGGCGAGTGCCGACCAGATCATCAAGCGGCTGCGCGCCGCCACGTCTGCTGTACCCGGTGTGCAGACCTACTTCCAGGCCATCCAGAATATCAATATCTCGGTCGGCGCCTCCAAGGCGCAGTGGCAGTACACACTGACGGGCATCAATTTCGATGATCTGAAGCGCGTCGCGCCGATCATGGAAGCCCGCATGCGGCAAACGCCGGGCCTTCTCGACGTCTCCTCTGATCTGCAGACCAAGGGCCGCCAGGCATTCATCGAGATCGACCGAGACCGCGCTGCCGCCCTCGGTCTGAACGTCGACCAGATCCGCGACCAGCTCTATTCGGCCTTCGGAACACGGCAGGTCTCGACCATCTTCACCGAGGCGGCCTCGTATCAGGTCATCCTCATCGCCGGCGACAAATACGCCCAGAACCCCGAGGGTCTGCGCCGCCTGTCGGTGAAGACCGCCTCCGGCGTCTCGGTGCCGCTCGATACGGTCGCCAAGGTGGTGGAGAAGCCGACGCAGCTTCTCGTCAGCCATAAGGCGCAGCTGCCGGCGGTGACCATTTCCTTCAACCTGCAGCCGGGCATGGCGCTGTCCGACGCCGTCTCCGCCATTTCGGCGATCGAGCGCGACGTCAATCTGCCGACGAACGTGACGTCGGGCTACACCGGCACGGCGCAGATCTTCCAGGATGCTGTTGCCGGCCAGGGCATGCTGATCTTCGCCGCCGTGCTGGTCATCTATATCGTGCTCGGCATTCTCTACGAGAGCTTCATCCACCCGCTGACCATTCTGTCGGGTCTGCCGTCGGCCGGCATCGGAGCGCTGTGGGCGCTGAAGTACTACAACTTCGACCTGTCGGTCATTGCCATGATCGGCATGATCATGCTGATCGGCATCGTGAAGAAGAACGCCATCATGATCGTCGACTTCGCCGTCGAACGGCAGGGGCAGGGGATGACGGCGCGCGAGGCGGTGGAACAGGCCTGCCTCTTGCGCTTCCGTCCGATCATGATGACGTCGGCCTGCGCGGTGCTCGGCACGCTGCCGATTGCGCTCGGTTTGGGGGCCGGCGCCGAGTTGCGCCAGCCGCTCGGCATCGCCGTCGTCGGCGGTCTCGCCGTATCGCAGCTGATCACGCTGTATATGACGCCTTCCATCTTCCTGATCCTGTCGCCCCTGACCAAGGGCCGCCATGTGGTCAGCGAGGAAGAGGCGGCGGAAGAGGACGAGCGGATGCACGGGCATGGCTACGGCCATGCGCACGACGAGGACGTTCCGCTCGACGACCGCCATCCGGAGGCCTTGGCAGCCGACCATACGGTCGCGCCGGTGTCGCCGCAGGTCGCCGCCGCCGCGCCGCGTACGGCCGAGGATCTACACCGCGGTTCGTCGCGGCTGACGGTCGTGCCGGGCAACCCCGAACGGACCCCGCCGCCGGCCGCTCATGCTGGCGAGACCGGCCCTGGCGGGGCGGCGAAGCCGCCCAAGGATCTGCCGCTGGCGGCGGAGTGATTCGCTGTCAGAGCCATTTCGGTGGCCTTGGTCCCCGCCGGTTCGGCTCCAGGGCGAGACAAGACACCGCCGTTGGGGTGTCTTGCTGGCGGATTTGTTGCCGTCAAGCAACATCCCAGACCAAAAAGACATGCCCGGGAAACGCCCGTCGGCCCTTCGGCAACCAGTCAGCGATTGGTCCATCTCGGAGCATGCTATCTTCCCCCTCGTCTTGAACCTTTCTGGGGGAGAACGACTCCATGCAGATTCTTCGCGTTGCCATCATCGCTATCGTCGCTCTCGGTGGCCTCACGGTCGCCGGTTGTGCCAAGGCTCCGGCTCCGACTCCTGTCGTCGCCAAGGGCTGATGGGCTCGGGTCTCAAGCGGCTTTAGTGAACGCGTTCCGCATGGACCGGGTGTATCGGATTTAGGTCCCGACTGGCGCTTGCCGGTCGACGGACTGGGCTCCATGAAAGGCGGTGTCGCGCAGAAGGCGGGCACCGCCTTCTTCGTTTCACGGGCCCCGCACGCGCACTCTCGGCTCCAGCCGGTCGGTGCGGGCACATTCGTTCGCATGAAGTGGCGGGCGGTAGCGCCGAAGCCGATGGGAGCGCGGGCCAATCATGCTGACGGCCCGTCCATCCGATCGATCCGCTAAGTCGCGGGGAGATGCCGGCTTTTGCCGCAACGACAGCGCTCGTCGCGGGATCGGTCGACCGCCTGGGCCGACAGCATGGCGTCTGCATCCGTCGGTCGAACCGCGACGCAACCACCACGGCTCGGACGAGATCATCGGGCTTCGGGACAAATTGGCGATAGAATGGCCTTCCGCCTCTTCAAACCGGCGGCGCGCGCGGGTAAAGTACCACCTCTTGGCCCCCGTCGCTGCGTCCGGCGGAACCGCGGCCGCGGGCAGGCGCAGACGGACATGCGTTCGCGACATGATGAATCGGTATGAATCGCCAAAATCGGGCGGCGAGGCGCGGTTGCGTTACCTCGACGGCGAATTCCAGGTCGTCAACGCGGGACAGTTCGTGCGCTGCGCCGTGACTGGCCTACCGATCCAGATCGACGAACTGAAGTACTGGAGCGTCGCCTTTCAGGAGGCCTATATCGACGCCAGCGCCTCGCTCAGCCGGTACCGCGAGCGGCTCGCCGACGGCAGCTGAGGGAAAGCGCGGCTGTGCGGTCCCACTTTGCGGGACCACGGGCGCGCCTAGCGCCCTGGCGCGTTTCAGCGGCGCGGCGGCGGCAGATGCGCCGCAATCAGCGCCTTGACCGCTTCGGGCGCCCCAAAGGTCAACCGCACCTCGAAGACTTGGGCTGCCGTCGCCAGATCGGCCAGCGGAGCCGAGATTGCGTCGGCGATCCGCACCATGTCCTTGGCGGTGGTGACGAGTGGCAACCCGGCCGCCTGCGCCCTGGCCAGGAGCTGGCGCGCGTCTTCGTCACGGTAACGGTAGTGATCGGGAAATCCGACGAGGTCGGCGACCTCGATGCCGGCAGCCGTGAGACTCTCGGCGAGTTTTTCCGGACGGCCGATACCAGCGAAGGCGATGACCGGCCGGTCCGGCCGGAATGTGTCGTCGGCGACGATGTCCGCCCGGATGACCGGCTTGCCGCTCCCTGCGATCGCCTGCTCCAGCCGATCGGCGCCGTGTCCGGGCGCGCCGTTCGACACCACGAGGAGCGCGTCGGTCGCCTCGATCTGCACGGCAAGCGGTGCCCTGAGTGGGCCGGCCGGCATGACCTTGCCGTTGCCGATGCCGTAGACGGCGTCGACGACGGCGATCCGAAGATCCTTGGCGAGTGCCGGGCTCTGCAAGCCGTCGTCGAGAATGATGAGGTCGGCGCCGCAGGCGACCGCCAGATCGGCGCCGGCGCGACGGTTGCGCGCACTGACCGCGGGCACGCCGGAGCGGGCGATCATCAGCGCCTCGTCACCGACATCGTCGGCTCGGTCGGCCTGCGGATCGACCAGCGACGGAGCGCGCCGTTCGCCGCCGTAGCCCCTGAGCAGCACGACCGGCGAATAGCCAAGCGAAATGGCGAGCCGGGCCAGCGCGATTGCGGTCGGCGTCTTGCCTGCACCGCCGGCAACGTAGTTGCCGACGACGATCACCGGCACCTCGGCGCGATAGCGTGGCGCCTGACGCATGCGCCCAGCGGCAATCCGGCCGTAGAGGCTGGCAATGGGCGTCAGCAACCGGCTGCTCAGGCCGTCATGCGCCCAGAACCGCGGCGCGCGCATCATCGGGCCTCACGGTCTGATGTTGGCCCGACGGAAGTACCGAGCTGCGGCTCGATCAGCCGCTCGGTCTTCTCGAGTGCGCCGCGCGACTGCTCGATGAGAGCCGCGCCGAGTGCTGCCATGCGCCCGGCCGCCTGCCCGTCCGAGACGAGGTCCGCGACCGCAGCCGCAAGTTCGTCCGCATCGGCGACCGGACGGGCGGCGCCAGCCCCGTCGAGCGCGGCGAAAATGTCGGCGGCATTGGCGATATGCGGTCCGTGCAGGATGGCGCAATCGAGCTGCGCCGCCTCGATCGGATTGTGGCCGCCGATCGGCACCAGCGAGCCGCCGACGAGAGCGACGCTCGCCAGCCGGTAGAACAGGCCGAGTTCACCGAGCGTATCGGCGAGATAGAGCCGGGTTTCCGGCCCGATCGGGTCTCCCCTCGAGCGAACCGCCGGCTCGATCCGTAAGCGCGCCAATTCGCCGACGATGTCGTCGCGGCGATTGGGGTGGCGCGGCACGATGATGGTCAGAAGCTCAGGCAGTTGCGCGGCGAGACGTGACGTCGCCTCGGCGACGATCGCCTCTTCGCCCTGGTGGGTGCTGGCCGCCAGGAACACCGGACGGGCACCGATCATTGCCCTCAACTGCTCCAATTCGGCGGCATCGGCGGAAAGCGGTTCGCAGTCGAGCTTGATGTTGCCGACGGCCTCGATGCGGCCCGCGCCAAGACGCTGAAAGCGCTCGGCATCGAGCGCGCTCTGGGCGATCACCATGGTCAGCCGGCCGAACAGCGCCCGCGCCAGACTGCCGACGCGTTGCCAGCGCCGCGCCGAGCGCTCCGACAGGCGGCCATTGACGAGGATCTGCGGCACGCCGCGCCGGTCGAGTTCGATAACGGTCGCCGGCCAGATTTCGGATTCGACGAAGAGCGCGAGCTGTGGCCGCCAATGGTCGAGAAAGCGTGCCACATAGGGCGCCAGATCGAGCGGCACATATTGGTGCACGGCGCCTTTCGGCAGCCGCGTCGCGGCGATCGTCGCCGACGTCACCGTGCCGGTGGTCAGCACCACCGAATGGCCGCCGCGCGTCAGCCAGCGCACGATCGGCAGAACCGACATCGTCTCGCCGACGCTCGCCGCATGCACCCAGACGAGCGAACCATCGGGCCTGACCGCCGAGGCACGGCCGAAGCGCTCGTCGCGGCGCGCACGGTCTTCCTTGCCTCGTTTGGCACGGGCTTCGAGGAGGAAGCCGGCCGCTGGCGAGATCAGGCGACCACAGCTGCGGTAGGCGGTGATCGCTCCTTGTGCCAGCGCGCTCGTCATTCCAGTGGCCGTTTTACTCATTCACTCGAGGTTTCTGCCGGTGAACGTCGGTCGAGCCCGTGCGAGACGTGTCATAGCGCGGCACAGGCGTCGGCGAAACCCCCGCAGGCGCCGTCACCGGACATTGTCGACGGCAAACTTGATCGGAAACCGCGAAAACGGACCGCGCCGGACCGGGCCAGCGCCTCAGCGACCCGGCCGCAGGCCCTTCAGGCGCTTCGGCTGCCACGATTGGGCAGAGGCGGCGCATCCGCCTTGGCGGCAGGCGTTCTGCCGTGGAATTCGGCATCGGGGCGATCGGCGCCGCCGCCTCGCCAGCGCCCTGCGCTGCGCGTCGGCAGCCGAGGTCGGGGGGAACCCTCAGTCGGTCTTTTCCGGATGATCCGGGTCGAGCAGGCGATGCAGGTGGACGATGAAATAGCGCATGTGCGCGTTGTCGACCGTCGCCTGCGCCTTGGCCTTCCAGGCGACGTGCGCCGCGGCATAGCTCGGGTACATGCCGACGAAATCGAGCTTCGACAGATCCTTGAAGGTGGTGCCGTGCAGATCGACCAGTTCGCCGCCGAACACCACGTGCAGCAGTTGCTTGTCTTTGGGCGCCTTCGTCATTGATTGCCTCTCCATCAGGATCTCGAACGTGCGGGGGGAGCGGTAGTCCGTCGGCCGGTCAGGCGTCGCGCGGCGAGCCCCGTCCCCGCGGCGCGTGTGGAGCAATAAACGTGCCCAGGAGATCGCGACACAGGTCGATCAGACCCGGTCCGGCGGCGGTGAGCGGCGGGTGCCGCGGGTTCGGCCGATTGTAGACCGGCGGATTGCCATCGGCATCGACGATCTGCCCGCCGGCTTCCACCAGGATCAGGTCGGCCGCCGCCAGGTCCCAGTCGTTCGCCTTGTCGGAGGCGAACGTCGCATCGACGCGCCCGTCGGCGACCTGCGCGATGCGGAGCGCCAGCGATGGGACGTAGGGTTCGACGTGTGCGCCGCGGGCCATGAGTGCCGCCTCCGCACCGGCAAGCCGCTTCGGACCGGAGAGCAGGGCACCGATGAGTTCGGTCCGCAGGCCCACTTCCATGCGGCCGGAGGCACGCCGGGCGCCCTTGCCGACGCCAGCGAGCATCAGGTCCGCGGTCACCGGCTGGTAGAGCGCAGCGGCAATCGGCCGCTCGCCCTCGATCACCGCCGCCGACACGGTCCAGCGCGGATCGCCAGCAATGAAGGCGCGCGTGCCGTCGATCGGGTCGACGACGAACAGGCGGGTGCGGTCGAGCCGTTCGTCGGTATCGGTGGTCTCTTCCGATAGCCAGCCGTAGTCGGGGCGCGCCGCCATCAGCATCGCCTTCAACAGCCGGTCGGCGGCGATGTCGGCTTCGGTCACCGGCGAATTGCCGTGCTTGGTCCAGGCCTGCGGTTGATTGCCGTAGAAGGTGAGGGCGAGCGTTCCCGCTGCCACCACGGCTTCCGCCAGGAGTACCACGTCGGCGCCGAGTTCCTCCACGCCGACCGGAATTGGGGAGGACTTAGTCGCCGGCAATGGTCAGTCCCTCGATCAACACGGTCGGCGCATTGGTACCGTACCGATAGGTGAGGTCGTCTGCGGGTGTCAGTCTCAGGAACATGTCCTTCAGGTTGCCGGCAACGGTGATTTCGCTGACCGGGAAGGTCAATTCGCCATTCTCGATCCAGAATCCCGAACAGCCGCGGCTGTAGTCGCCGGTTATCCCGTTGACGCCCGAACCGATCATGTCGGTGATGTAGAGCCCGGAGGTGATGGCGCCGATCATGTCGGCGCGGGACGTCCGGCCCGGCAGCAGGGCGAGATTGGTGGTGCCCGGATGCGGCGAGCCGACTCCGCGCCCGGCCCGACCGTTGGTGGCGAAGCCCAGTTCGCGCGCTGTGGCGCTGTCGAGGATCCAGGTGGTCAGCATCCCGTCGTCAATGAGGTTCAACGGCTCGCCGAGCACGCCTTCGCCGTCGAAGGGGCGCGATGCCTGCCCGCGCCACCGGCCGGGATCGTCGCGAATGACGATGCCGGGGGCAAACACCCGGGTGCCCAGGCGGTCCTTCAGGAACGAGGTCTTGCGTGCGATCGCCGTACCGGAGATGGCGCCGGCCAGATGGCCGACCAAGTCGCCTGCCGCACGCGGATCATAGATGACGGTCGCCGGACCGCTCGGTACCTTGCGTGGATTGAGCCGCCTGACCGCGCGTTCGCCAGCGCTGCGGCCAACGGTCTCGGGGCTGTCCAGATCCTCGGCGTGATTGCGGTAGCTGACCTCCCAGTCGCGCTCCATCGCCGTGCCGGAGCCGGCGACCGCGGTTGTCGAGACGGAATGCCGCGACACCAGGTAGGAGCCGGAAAAGCCGTGGCTGGTGGCGAGCACCAACCCGCCCAGCGACCAGCCGGCCGATGCGCCGCCCGAATTGGCAACCCCCGGCACCGCCAATGCCGCGGCTTCGGCCGAAAGCGCCCGCTCTGTCAGTTCCGCGGTTCCGGGCGTCGAGGTGTCGAGCAGGTCGAGATCGGGGATGGCCTTGGCCAGCCGGTCGGCCGGCGCGAGCCCGGCGAACCGGTCTTCGGGCGCCACCCTTGCCATGGCGATGGCGCGGCTGGCGAGTTCGTCCGGATTGCCCAGCGCGTTGGCCGTCACCGACGCGTGCCGCTGGCCGAGAAAGACGCGCAGACCGAAATTGTCGCCCTCGGCCCGCTCCGTGCTCTCGACCTTGCCGAGCCTGACACCGATCGACAGCGACACGCCGCGGATCGCCACGGCATCCGCCGCATCCGCCCCCGCCCGGCGCGCTGCCGCGACGAGCGCCGCCGCATGCTCGGCGAGAAGCGACTGGTCGAGAATTTCGGTCATGAGCGTGTCCCGGCAAATGGCAGCGATTCCGCACTCCGACTTAAGCGTGCCGCCGGGCGTTGCCAAGGGTAAATCGGCTCTCCTTCGTCGCAAGCGGAGACGTGCGGCGAGACGAGCGTAACGATCGATTAAAGATCACCAATCGGAAAGATTTGCTTGAGACTCTGGTAACGCTGTTACCGAAAGTAGTTCTTTAACCAGGCCTTTTAATCGGACCCCGACATTTCAAGACTAGGGTGAAGTCAGGACAGGAAAACGGCTAAGAATTGCCGGCCTGGAGGCTTTCGTGGGACGTCAGACAGCTCAAGACATGCGCCAGCGGACGGAACCAACCGTTCAGCCGAAGATCAACGTCCGCGTTGATCCAATGGCGCTGCCGCAATGCTTCAAATACCATACCGGGCAGCCGGGCGAGGCCGACATCGCCGCCGTCGTGCTCGACCGGGCCCAGGCAGTGGTCTGCCGCCGCCTGCCCTCGGGGATCCCGATGGCGATGCGCATGCCAATCAGCATCTTCGAAGGTGTGGCGGTGCGCATGGTCAGCGAGGCGGACGATGTCACCATCGTCATCGAACTCCTGCATCAGGATCCCAGCCTGTCGCTGCCGCTGACGGTAGCGCGCGACATGGACGAGGTCGTCGCCGACTGGCGCGCCTGGGGCCGCGTGCTCGGCCTGCCGCTGTTGACCGTCGATGTCGATGGCAGCTACCGCGCTGTCGAGGACCACATCGGCTCGCTTACCATCGGTTCCATACTCCCGCGTCGCCGCCGCTCGGTGCTGTCGAAACGCCGCCCGCGGTTCCTGTTGCGTCGGCGCATGGGCGAGCCGACCGACCAGCCGGTGCAAGTCATCGAACGCGAAATCACCAGCTGGGAATAAGTGTCAGGGGGCCTCGGGGCCCCCTTATCGCGTCAGCGCCGCAATCGCCGCATCCGCCACCAGCCCAGCGAAAACGAGCCAGCCCGTCTCCCGGTTCGACCGGAACAATTGCAGGCAGCGGTCGCCGTCGTCGATATCGAGCCGCCAGATCTGCCAGCCCATGTGCCCGGCCGCAGCCGCAAGGCCAAGATAGGCGGCAATGCCAGCGCCCGCCATGGCGCACGCCAGACCGATCATCACCAGAGCCCCAGCATAGAGAATGACGAGCGCCGGCTTGGTGCGGCTGCCGAACAGGCGCGCCGTCGAACGCACGCCGACGAGGACGTCGTCCTCCTTGTCCTGGTGGGCATAGATCGTGTCGTAGCCGATCGTCCACAGGATGGCGCCGGCATAGAGCAGGTAGGCTGACGGGTCGAGCCGGCCGAAGCTGGCGGCCCAACCCATCAGCGCCCCCCAAGAGAAGGCGAGGCCGAGCACGAACTGCGGCCAGTCGGTCACCCGCTTCATGAACGGATAGACGGCGACGATGGCGAGCGAGGCGATGCCGAGGCCGACGGTGAACCAGTTGAAGGCAAGCACCACCAGGAGCCCGACCAGGGCCAGCGCCAGCATGAACAGTTTGGCTTGGCCGACGCTCACCTGGCCCGATGGGATCGGCCGCGAACGGGTGCGGGCGACCGCATCGTCGATGTCGCGATCGACGATGTCGTTGTAGGTGCAGCCCGCCCCGCGCATGACGATGGCGCCGACGAGGAACAGGGCGAGATGCCAGGGGTTCGGAATGGCGCTGTGGCCGGCGATCGCCGCCAGTGCCGTCGACCACCAGCAAGGCCATAACAGCAGCCACCAGCCGATCGGCCGTTCGAGACGCATCAGCCGCGCGTAGGGGCGCCAGGACACTGGCAGAAGGCGGTCGACCCAATGCCCCCTGACGGCATCGGCGACGATATCGGTGGGATGGGCATCGGACATGCGGTCGATTGTCCTGTATTTCCGGGCGGTGCCCCGATCGACACCTGCCGGGCCACGCCTGATCGGCACATTCCGCGGGGCTCAGCAATTGGCGCGGATGCCCTTGATCAGCGTGCGGCCGAACTCATAGGTGGTCGACACGGTGGCATGTGCGCTGCAGCGCCTGCCGTTGGCATAGAGGTAGGAATAGTCGACCTTCACGGTATCCTTGTCGAGGCGGGAGAGCGCGGTGACGTGCAGGTGCTCGCGCATCGAACCGAAGAACGAGGCGATGTTGCGTTCGTCGAACGGACCCATGCCGCGTTTTTCCGGGATGACGAAAGCGGCGGCGCCGTTGCCGTCGGCCCGGGTCAGCGCGGCGTAGAACTTGGTCGTGGCGCTTTCCGGATCATAGGGTTCATCCTCGGTCATCTGCGCCATCAGCTTTTCCGGCATCATGTCGCGCAGCGGATTGTTGGTCGCTCCCATGTCGGTGAAGGCGATCTCGACGGTGCCGGCATTCTTCTGATTGAGCCATTCGATGCCTTCCGGCGGCGCGGAGGTGACGAACACGATCGCCTTCTGCGACAGCCCGAGCCCGTTCAGATAGGCACCGACGAGGGCGTTGCCGGCACCGCTCTCGACCAGGGCGCCATTCTTCTCGACGTAAGCCGCGTGGAAGCCGACATGGGCGGTACCGCTCGCCACCCTTGGCCCACCCGCCAGCCATATGAGCGCGCAGGCCGACGCACATAGCGTGTCGTCGGGCACGATGGTGGCGAAGCCCTTCTGCCGGATGGTCTTGCCGATCTCGATCGCCGTGACCGTCGCGCCGCCCTGGCTGTCGAGCACCACGGCGCCGGACTTGACGCTGGCGATCTTGTCGACAAACGCCGGACCGTCGTCCTGGGTGATGGCGCCGGAGATGACGAGGAACTCGAAGCCGGACAGTTGCGACGGCACGCGGGTGATGGTCGCGGCCGCCGCGGGGCTCGCGGCGATCGCCAGGGCGGCCAATAGGACGGTCAGACGGACTTCAGGGATCATCGCGCTTTCCCTCGGGAGGAAGTGGACGGACACGGACACGCTCGGCTGGCGGGTCGGCAGGCGTAGTTGTTTCTACCAGGATTTTGCCGCTTTGCACCTGCGGCCCGCCGCGCTGGCAACGGTTTGCAGGGTAAATGCCTTGACCCGGCCCGGCTCCGCCTCTATCGCCTCGGGCGATCGGCGAGGAGAAGGAGCGAGCCATGAACGTGCTGTTGATCGGGTCCGGCGGCCGCGAACACGCGCTGGCCCTGGCGCTTTCCCGCTCGCCCGATCTGACCCGCCTTTTT
>JARLIT010000143.1 GCA_031291575.1 Ancalomicrobiaceae bacterium | reverse complement strand
GAGAGTCCAGGCTTCCGGCCAATCGGCCTTCGACGAATAGCCGGCCACCGCGGCCGGCAGGTCGAGGCCGGCAAACCGCGGCACTGAGGCGCGCGGCACCAGAAGCGCGCCGGAAAAGATCGGTCCGGCCAGGAACTTAGACCCGGTCACCGCGACAGGCAGCCCGTGCGCCAGATAGGCGCGCAACGTCTCCGGCGCCAGCCGCCATTGGCAGGCATCGATGAACAGTTCCAGATCGGTGCCCCATTTGCCCTTCATGGCCAAGGCCGTCGCGATCCCCGGAACGATCAGGCCGGTTTTCGACACGTCGGTGACGATGAGGAGCGCGCGGCCGCCTGCCGCGACCGCCGACGCAATGGAGCGGTCGATGTCGTCGGCGACCTCAGCTTCTGGCCGCAATCCGCCGGCCGTATCGCGTACCGCGATGGCGACGCTGCCGGAACTGTCGCCCGGGCTCAGCGCGGCGCCCTTCTCGGCCTTGCCGCCGCCGGCGAGATCCTTGGAGAAGTGTTTCGCTGCCGTCGCCAGCCCGACGCCGCTGCCGGTTTCACTCGACGGCACGACGATCGTGGTCAGCGGCCGGGAATCGAGCCCGCGGTAGAGGAGGGTGGCGATCAGATGTACGTCGGTGCCGGAGGCGGCGAAGATGATGTCAGCCTCGCCCGACACGCCGACGGCACGCGCCAGCCGCTCGCGCACCGAAGCCATTTCGGCGGCGTAGAGCCGATAGGCCGCCTCCCCTTCGCCCGCGTCCCTGCCCGACCAGGCCGCCGACACGGCGGCATAGGCCTCGGGCGAAATGCTCGAACCGGTCGAGGAGCCGAAGGCCAGATCCTGCGCCCGCGGGCTGGCGCCATAGCCGTACATGTTCAGTCCGGTCGCCGCATCAAGCGCGATCCGGTCGTCACCGCCGGACACGAGCGCGCGTTCGAAATCGGTCGCATCGACGGCCATCAGCGCGCCTCCAGCAATCGGGTCTCAACTTCGCCCTCGCCCGCCCCGACAGCTGCCGGAGGGTTCGGCCGCGCAGCGGTTCGCTGCGCCAGCATGGCGAGGAAGGCATCGAACAGTCGGCGCATGGCCGGCTTCTTGTAGGGGTAGATTTCGGCGCTATCCATGTCGTGCACGACCATGGCGACGTCGAGTTCGAACACAATCAGCCGGCCGTCGACGGTTTCGGCCGAATCGATACCGAAGTAGTCGAGCCCGACCTTGGCGTGAAGCGCGGCGAAGGCGGCAGAGTGCCGCCGGGCGAAGTCGGTGTCGAAGTCGCGCATCCAGAGCTCTTCGACTGCGCGTTTCTCGGCATTTTCCAGCATGCCGGCGGAGAGGTAGTGCACCATCCAGTGCTCCGACAATGCCATGTGACTGGGGTAAGGCTTGCCGTCGATGAGTACGATGCGATGCTTGGTGTAGAGCCCGTCGGCGCCGCGATAGTCGATGAACGGGGCGAGGAACAGCGCTTCGCCCGGCTGCGCGGCGAGATAGGCCGCCAATTCGGCGCGATCGCCGATCCGCTCCATGCCGCCGCCGGCGTGTGTACCGATGGGCCGGATGATGGCAGGAAAGTCGATGCCTCCGGCGATCGAGGGGAGGTCGCCCTGCCCCGCCGCCACGCGCTCGAGCCCGGCTCGGGCAACCCGCACCGTTTTCGGCGCCAGGACCGACGGCACATCGGCCAGCATCGCCGCGACGCCGTCACGCGTCAGCCCGGCGATCACCTCCGGGCGATTGTTGAGGATCGGGCCAGACCAACCGGCAAGCAGGTCTTTCAATCGGGCCAGCACCGGTGCATTTGCCGGGCTTTCGGCGACGGCGACGAGAGCGACGTCATGCTTGGGCAGATCGGCAAGGTCGGCGGTCTCGGCATCGACATAGTGCAGCCAGAGTTCGACATCGGAGCCGACCAGCAGGAAATCGACCGGCGTGTTGGCCATGAAGTCGCCGGGTGTAACGAAGGCCAGCAACTTCAGCCCCTGCCCCGTTCCGTGCACGATGCGAAAGTCACGCTGCACCTCGACCGCCTGGCGCTGCAAGTCCAGCGCCTCCTCGACGAAGCCAGCGGCGAGCCGAATGAGCGAAATATCGTAAAGCGCTGTCGCATCAGTCGGATCGCGGTCGATGCGGCCGATCAGTTCGCCGATCAGCGGCTGATTGTCGATCATCTCGAACTGGCGCCTGAGGATCGCCGCCATGCCGAGGCTCGGGGCCTGTGCGTGAGCCGGAAGCAGGATCATGCCAGTGCCCTCCCCGCTTCCTCGCGACCGACGCGCAGCACACCGGCGACCAGCCGGTCGATGTCGTCGGCCCGCGTGCGGTGATTGACGATTGCCGCGCGGATCGCCGGCCTTCCGTCGACGAGCGTCAGCGACGGCGCCACGGAGCCTTCCAGGTGCAGCCGCTCGACGATGCGCCCGTTCAGCGAATGGCGCGGCGCCACTCCCGCTTCGGTCGGTGCGTTGCCATAGGAGAAGCAGACGACGTTCAACGCCACCGGTGCCAGCCGCGTCAGTACCGGCTCGGCATCGACCCGATCCGCCAGCAGCTTCGCAAGGCGACACGTCCCGACCATGGCGCTCCCCAGTTGGTCGAGACCGTAGGTTCTTATGGTAAACCAAGTCTTAAGAGCCCTGAAGCCGCGCGACAGGTCCGGCCCGATGTCGCAAGGCCACCAGTCGCCACCGGCGAGCCCAGCATCGGCGCGGGTCAGATAGGCTGCGTCAGAGGAGAAGGCGGCGCGCAGCCAGGAGCCATCGGCAACCAGCAGAAATCCTGCATCGTAAGGGACTTGCGCCCATTTGTGAAAGTCGAATGCGAGGCTGTCGGCCCGTTCGATGCCATGGAACAGCGGCTTCAGTTCGGGCGACAGGACCCCGAGGGCGCCGAGCGCACCGTCGACGTGGTAGTGCAGGCCGAATTCGGTGGCGATATCGGCAAGCGCGTCGAGATCGTCGATGGCACCGGTATTGACGGTGCCGGCACTGCCGATCAGCAGGAACGGCAGGTGCCCTTCGGCTCGGTCGACGATGATGGCGGCCCTGAGCGCGTCGAGATCGATGCGGCGATCGTCGTCCGTCGGGATCTGCCGCAACTGGCCGGAGCCGAGCCCGGCCATGTCCATAGCGCGCGGAATGCAGCCATGCGCTTCCCGGCTGGCATAGGCGGTGAGCCGCAGCCGCGCCGGCAGGCCCTTGCGGCGTACGTCGCCCCCGAGCGCCCGTGTGCGGGCAGCCAGCAATGCGCAGAAATTCGCTTGGCTGGCGCCGGTCAGGAACAGTCCGTCGGCAGCGGCCGGAAACCCGAAGATGTCGCGCATCCAGCGGCCGATCTGGCGTTCCACATCCAAGGGGACGTGATCGCGGCCGCCGAGGTTGGAATTGAGCCCTGCGGCCAGCATCTCGCCGAGCATGCCGGCCGCCGTGCCGCCGCCCTGCACCCAGCCCATGAAGCCGGGGTGGCCATTGCCGCTACCGTAGGGCAGGATATCGGCGAGGAAATCGGCGTGCACGTCGCCGAGCGGCGTCGGGGCGAGCGGCAACGGCGCCTCGAACCGCGCCCTGACCTCGGCCGGTGCCGGCTGCCACAAGGGGCGCTCGGCAAGTGTGGCGATATGGTCGAGCATGTCGTCGAGCATGCGGTGAGCCTCGGCTCTCAGCCCCGACCAATCGGCGGGATCGAGCCCCGGGCCGGCCGGCAGGGCGACGCTATGCGGATCTTGCTCGGACGACGGCACCAATCGGCTCCCGACTCAGCTTCATTTCCGGAAGTGTACCCGCGATCGGGTCCGTCCGGGGGATCGTGAGCCTGGAAGCTTTTGTCAGAACGGGCATTTGCTGGCGGCGCTGCACATCCGCCGCAGGGGTGGCACGTCGCCGTCACACCTCGAACGCGATCTCCATGCCGTCGTAGGCAGGTTCGACCCCAGCAGGCACGCTGGCCCGGACCGCCTCATAGTCGAGATCGATGTGCATATGGGTGAGGATGGCGCGCCTGGGCTGCATGCGGCCAATCCATTCAAGCGCCTCGGCGAGCGAGAAATGGCTGGGATGCGGCTTTTCGCGCAAGGCGTCGAGGATCCACAGATCGAGGTCCTCGAGGTGTGGCAGCGCGGCTTCATTGAAGTCGCTGACGTCGGGCGAATAGGCGACGTTGCCGATGCGGAAGCCGAGCGAGACGATGTCGCCGTGTTGCTGCTCGTAAGGAACCAGCGTGATCGGCCCGCCGGGACCGTCGACGGTCGCCGGCTTGCCGGGCACCAGCCGGTGGTCGACGAGCATCGGTGGATAGCTCGAGCCCGGCGGGGTGACGAAGCAATAGCCGAAGGCGTCGCGCAGTCGATCCGAAGTCGTCTGGTCGGCATAAACGTCGACCATGCGCCTGCGGTTCAAGACGAACGACCTGAGATCGTCGATACCGTGGATGTGGTCGGCATGCGGGTGGGTGTAGAACACGGCATCGACCCAGTCGACCTCAGCATCGAGCATCTGCTCGCGGACGTCCGGACCGCTATCGATCAGCACCCGGGTGAGTCCATGCGCCGATGCCCGCGTGATCAACAGCGAGGCCCGCCGACGCCGGTTCTTCGGGTTTTTCGGATCGCATCTGCCCCAGTCGTTGCCGATGCGCGGCACGCCCGGCGAGGATCCGCACCCGAGGACGCGGAAGGTGATGGTATTCTTGCCCGCCCCGCTCATACGTGGCTCCCGCTCGCCGACGCGGGCAATGGCGGCACCTTGGTGAACAGCCGGTGGAAGTTGGCGGTCGTCGCAGCGGCAATATGCTCAGGGCTGACGCCACGGGCCTCAGCCAGATGGGCGTTGGTCTTGACGACGAAGGCCGGCTCATTGCGCTTGCCCCGAAACGGCAGCGGCGCCAGGTAGGGCGCGTCCGTCTCGACGAGCAGCCGGTCCTCTGGCACTTCGGCCGCGACCGCGCGGATCTCCGCCGCCGTCTTGAAAGTCAGGATGCCGGAAAACGAGATATAGCCGCCGAGCGCCAACGCCCGTCGGGCGAGGTCGGCGCTCGAGGTGAAGCAGTGCAGGATGAAGGGGAACGCGCCCTGCGCCATCTCTTCTTCGAGGATCGCCGCCACGTCGTCGTCCGCCTCGCGGGCATGGATGACGAGGGGCAATTGGGTGATCCGCGCCGCGGCAATGTGCGTGCGGAAGCCCCGCTCCATCACGTCGCGCGGCGAATAGTCGTAGTGGTAGTCGAGGCCGACCTCGCCGATCGCCACGCATTTTTCGTGCTCGGCCAGCCGGCAGAGTTCGTCGACCGAGGTATCCGGCTCCTCGGCCGCGTGCAGGCAGTGGGTGCCGACCGAGCAGTAGACTTCGGGAAAGCGTTCCGCGATGGCGCGGATCTCGTCGAAGCGTTTGACGCGCGTCGAAATCGTCACCATGCGGGCAATGCCGGCGGCATGGGCGCGGGCCACCACGGCAACAAGCTCGGGGGCGAAATCGGGGAAGTCGAGATGGCAGTGGCTGTCGACGAGGGTCATGGGGCCTAGGGGAGTCTCGGGCTTGGCTCGGCCGCCTGCCCCGTCAGGGAGGCCAGCAGCTCGGCGAGGTTCATCGGATAGACCGTTTCGGCCGTCAGGCGCAATTCGCCGAGCGACCACCAGCGATGCTCTTTGAGCACACTCAGCTCGATCTCGGTCGAGGCGGCAAACGACGCCCGGCGGTCGCTGGCATGCGCGAGGAAGATCGTCTCCTCGGCATCGACCACTTCGCCGTCGTAGAGCGTCATCACGTCGCGAACCCGGTCGACCGGATCGGCGCTCAAGGCGAGCTCCAGGCCAGCTTCCTCATAGAGTTCGCGCCGAGCGGCCGCGCGCGGGCTTTCACCCGGCTCGATCTCGCCGCCCGGCAGCGCCCAGAACCGCCGCCCATCCGGCATCGCAAAGCGGATCAACAGCACCGCGCCGACTGGATCGAGAACGAGGACGCGTGCGGAATGGCGCAGCCGGCGAGGGGATGGGTTCACCCGCCCGCCCCTTCCTCCGGTTCGACGTATTTCGGGAAGATCGGCGTCGGCGCCGGCAACTGGGTTCCCGCGGCGATCCGGTTGCCGAGCGCAGCGAACGTGTGCGCCGCGCCCTCCCCCTGCCCCAGTGCCGACAGCAGCGCCTCAGCCGAGGTCGGGATCGCCGGCTGGACGAGGATGCCGACGATCCTGAGGATCTCCGCCGTCACCCAGAGCACCGTTTCCATCCGTTTCGGATCGGTCTTCCGCAAGGCCCAGGGCGCCTGTGCCGTGAAGTAGCGGTTGGCCTCGGCGACGACCGCCCAGATCGCTTCCAGGGACTTGTTGATCTCCTGCACGTCGTAGGCGGCGCGCGACGTCGCCAGCAATGCATCCGCTTGGGCGAGGAGCGCCTCGTCCTCAGGCGCCAGCGGCCCCGGCGCCGGCACGATGCCGGCGAGGTTCTTGGCGATCATCGATAAGGAGCGCTGCGCCAGATTGCCGAGGTCGTTGGCGAGATCGGCGTTCGAGCGCGCCACGATCGCCTCGTGGCTGTAGGAGCCATCCTGGCCGAACGGGATCTCGCGCAGGAAGAAGAAGCGCATCTGGTCGACGCCATAGGCCTTGGCGAGCGAGAACGGGTCGACCACGTTGCCGACCGACTTCGACATCTTCTCGCCCTTGTTGAAGATAAAGCCGTGGGCAAAGACACGTTTGGGCAACGGCAATCCGGCCGACATCAGGAAGGCCGGCCAATAGACCGCGTGGAATCGCACGATGTCCTTGCCGATGATGTGCAGATCGGCAGGCCAGTACCTTTTGTACGTCTCCGAAGCCTCGTCCGGGAAGCCGGCCCCGGTGATGTAGTTGGTCAGCGCGTCGATCCACACGTACATCACGTGGCCCGGCACGTCCGGCACCGGGATGCCCCAGTCGAACGTGGTGCGGCTGATGGAGAGGTCGTCGAGACCGCCCTTGACGAACGAGATCACCTCGTTCTTGCGCTCGCGTGGACCGATGAAGTCGGGGTTGGCTTCGTAATGGGCGAGAAGCCGGTCCTGATAGGCGGATAGCTTGAAGAAGAAGCTGTCTTCCTCCGTCCAGGTGACCGGCGTCTGGGTGCCGATCGTCCGGCGCTCGCCGTCGACGACCTCGGTCTCGCTCTCGGTGTAATAGGCCTCGTCCCTGACCGAATACCAGCCGGCATATTTGGCCCGATAGATGTCGCCGGCTTTGAGCATCCGCCGCCAGATCTCCTGCACGGACAGATGGTGGCGCTGCTCGGTGGTGCGGATGAAGTCGTCGTAGGAAACGCCGAGAAGCGCATCCATCTCCTGAAACACCGCGGCATTGCGATCGGCCAGCGCCTGTGCCGACAAACCTTCGCGCCCGGCAGTCTGCAGCATCTTCAGCCCGTGCTCGTCGGTGCCGGTGAGGAAATGCACGTCGTAGCCGTCGAGCCGCTTGAAGCGGGCGAGCGCATCCGTCGCGATCTTCTCATAGGCGTGGCCGACATGCGGCCGGCCATTCGGGTAATCGATCGCCGTGGTGACGAAGAATTTCGGGGCAGTCATCGGTTCATCCTCTGCGGCGTCGGCGATAGCCTCGTCGCCGCACGGTAGTCACGCGCATGCGGACAATCTTGGGACAGGTCCTGGGCCTGGAGCGCCGTACGCCCAATTGGGCACACATAAAGCGCTCCATCGTTTTGACTCTAGAACATCTTATCTGCGTCAGCCGATCCCGGCCGAACGCAGGATGCTCCAGGCAGCGCCGCAGCCTCCGATCGGGATGCTGCGTCCAGCTTGGTTGCTATAGCGAATTGCGGGCGGTGTCGACAAGGGCGCGCAGGATCGACAGGACCAGCGCCTTGCGGTCGAGATTGAGCGCATCGGCCGTCGCCGCACGCGATTCGATCTCGGCCGACAGCTCGGCCCAGCGCGCCGCCCCCGCCAGATTGCGACCGAGGGCATCATGTGCGCGCTCCGTCGTCACCCTTATGAGGAATTCCAGCCCCAAGTCCCATAGATCGTCCTGCCCACGCTGCGTCAGCTGGTCGGCCAGCGCATGGCCGGCCCTGAGGTCGAGCTTCGGCAGGTCGCGGGTGAGCGACCGGATCTGCTCGTAGAGCGCCACGCCGTTCAATTCCAGCATCAGCGCCGCCCGGCGGATGCTGCCCTCGGACAGGGCAGAGGCCGCGGCGACCGCCCGGGCCGGATGCTCCTGCGTGACGCCGAAGTCGGCGAGGGCGTGAGCGACATCCTCCGCTGACAGCGGGTCGAGCGACAGGGTCCGGCAGCGGGACCGGATGGTGGGCAACAACCTGCCCGGCTGGTGCGAAACGATCAGGAACAGCGAGCGGGGCGGCGGCTCCTCGAGGATCTTCAGAAGCGCATTGGCGGCATTGCCGTTCATGTCGTCGGCCGGGTCGACGATGGCGATGCGCCAGCCGCCCTCCCCCGCCGTCGAGCCGAAGAAGCCGACGGTGCGGCGGACTTCGTCGACCGGTAACTCGGTCTTGAAGCGCTTGGCCTTGTCGTCCCACGGACGCCTGAGATGCAGGAGATCGGCATGCGACCCGGCAGCAATGCGCCGGGCGGCGGGATGGGCGTCCTCGACGGAAAGATCGCCCGCCGCGGCGACGTCGGGCGCACCGGGGTCGGGATGCGCGAGCACGAAGCGGGCGAAGCGGAAGGCGAGCGTCGCCTTGCCGGAGCCTTTCGGCCCACCGAAGATCCAGGCGTGGTGGATACGGTGCGAGCGGTAGGCGTCGAGGAGCGCTGCCTCGGCGGCTGCATGACCGTAGAGCCGCACCTGTTCGCGCGGCAGGGCGAATCCGTCCAACCGGTCGACTTCGGGGGCACTATCGGTCGGGACGCTGGCGCGAGCCATGGACGGGGTCCGGAAACGGCGGATCGGGAAACGGCCGCGACTTGGCCACGACCGCGCGGCGGAATCAAGCCTCCACTGTCGCCGGCCAGGCCTGGGCCGATCGAACGCCCTATCGGCGCTCGACCGCCGTCCGATGCCCTCGGATCTGGCTGAGGACGACGGCAACGACCAACGCGACGGCGATCAAGCCGAAGGCCGTCCCGGTCGAGAATTGTGCGGCAATGAGGCCGAAGGCCCAGGGCGTGAGGATACGCGGCAGACCCGCCACGGCGGCGATGTAGGAGATCGCCGCTCCGCCGTGCCGGGGAGAAGCCGCCACCGACAGGGCAAAGACGCAGGGCACGGTCAGCGCCGAGCCAAAGCCGACCAGCGCAAAGCCAACGACGCTCATCAGGAAACTGCTCGACTGGCCGGTGATGGCAAAGCCGATGGCCGCTACCGTCAGACAGGCGCCGATCAGCGTGCGGTCGCCGAATGACCGCCGCAGCCGATCGCCGGAAAACCGCACCAGCGCCTGACAACCGGCGAAGAACGAGATGCCGATGCCGGCGATGACGGCCAGTTGTGGCGCCTGTTCGTCGAGGAGCCGGGCCGACCACATGCCGGCTGCCGATTCGCCCGCCACGCCGATGCCGAACACGATGCCGAGGATGATCAGTGTGGTGGAGCCCGGGAAGTTGCCGCTCGCCTGGCGCTCCGCCCTGGAGCGCACGGCCCGCTGCGGTGTCAGCCGGTAGACGACGACAATGGCGCCGGCGTGTGCCACAAAACAGACGATCACCGATGCCCAGGTGCCGACGGTTAGCGCCAGCACGCTGCCGACGATCGCTCCGAGCGCACTGCCGGCCGAGGCCGACCCATGCAGCCGCGCCAGCATCGGCCGGCCGGATTCTACTTCCACCTGGGCGCCCTCGGCATTCATGGCGAGATCGAGAAAGCCCATGGCGACGCCGATGCCGATGAGCGAGACGAACAGCGCGACCGGGCTCGTCGACAGAACGAAGGACGATACGGCGAGGGCCGAGGCGACATTGCCGACGATCAGCAGCGGCCGCGTCGGCAGCCGCGCCAGCGCCGCCCCGCCGAATGTCATCGACAGAATGTAGGCGGCGGTGAATATCGTGAACGCCAAACCGAGCGTGGCCGAATCGACCCCGGATGCGGCCGCCACCGTTGGCACCGTGCCCGACCATTGGCCGGCACCGATACCGAAGGCGAAAAACTGGGTCAGCATCGCAACGAAGGCCGTTGCCGATCGGGGGCTTGCAATCAATGGGACGATTCCGCGATTGGAACGGCCGTCGGACGGCGGCCGCAGATGTCAGGACGAGTCGTGCCTTTATGCCGGCTCAATGCGTCGCGCGTTTGTCGCAGTCAGACAAACCCGCATGGGGGGAATGATGAAGCAACAGCGTCGCGGCCGCCGCGATCGGACTGCCAACTCTCGGTGCGATGCTGTCGTCGGATCTGGGCTCCGGACCGTGGCGGCGAAATCACTTTGAGCGCGCCCGGCACTCCCAGCTATACTGTCGCGGCGATCCACTGGCGCGGCTTTTATCCGCTGCCAATTCCGCGCGGAACTCTACTCCATGGATGAGCTTACCCGCTACGACCTCCTGGCGCTTGTCTGGTATCTGCTGGCGTGGGGTATGTTTGGCTGGATGTCCGACTATGCCCCGACCGTGCGTCCGTCGCTGTCGCGATTGATGAACGCCACCCGTCACCGCTGGATGATGCAGATGGTGCGCCGCGAGGTACGCATCGTCGATACCGCCATTCTGTCGAGCCTGCAGAACGGCACCGCCTTCTTCGCCTCCACCTCGCTCATTGCCCTCGGCGGCACCCTGGCGCTGCTCAACCAATCCGAACGCGTGCAGATGGTATTCTCGGACCTGCCGCTGCACGCCGCGGCCACAAAGCAGCTGATCGAGATTAAGGTACTCGGCCTTGCCATCATCTACGGCTACGCCTTCTTCAAGTTCGGCTGGGCCTACCGGTTGTTCAACTATGCCGCCATCCTGGTCGGCGCCGTGCCGCCACATGAGAAGGCCGACGAACCGGACACGATGAAGGCGGCAAACCGCGCCGCCGCGATGCAGATCCAGGCCGGATCGCATTTCCATTGGGGGCTGAGATCGCTGTTCTTCTCGGTCGGCTATCTCGGCTGGTTCCTCGGTCCGCTGGTGTTCTGTCTGACGACGACGCTGATCACGGCCGTGCTGACCCACCGGCAGTTCTGGAGCCATGCCCGCGACGCACTGATGGACGACGACGAAAAGCTCAATTCAAACGACCAGGGCGGCGCACCGTGAGCGGTCCGAGCCGCGGCCTCACGCCGCCAGATCGACCCGACAGCAGTTGCGCCCGGCATTCTTGGCGGTGAACAGCGCCCGGTCGGCGCGCTGCAACAGGCTGTCGCCCTCCTCGCCCAATTGCCATTCGGCGACGCCCGCAGAAATCGTGATGCTGGTATCGCCGAGGTCCTTCAGCCGGATGCGTCCGACTGCGGCCCTCAGTCGCTCCGCCACCCGCCAGGCTTGGTTGAGCCCGGTCTCGACCAGGATGGCGACAAATTCCTCGCCGCCGAAGCGCACCAGCGTATCTCCGTCTTCGAGATTGGCTTTGAGCGTGCGCCCGACCCGGACGAGCAGCCGATCGCCGACGCCGTGGCCGAACGTATCGTTCACTGCCTTGAAATGATCGATATCGAAATAGATGGCGGTCAGCGGCCGGCGATGGCGCTGCGCCCGCCGGACTTCCTCGCCCAGCCGCTGGTTGAGCATGCGGCGATTGCCCACCCCGGTCAGAGGGTCGGTCTGCGTCAGTGCCTCCAGCTGGGCGGTGCGCCGCGCCACCTCCTCCTCGAGCAGACGGTTCGATTCGGACAGCATCTGCTCCGATTGCTTGATAGCGGAGATGTCGCTGGCCGAAGCGATCAGCCCCATGAAGGCGCCGTTGGTATCGGCGCGCGGTCGGATGCGCTCGATGAGCCAGGCCTCGGTGCCATCTGGCCGGATGATCCGATACTCCGCCTCGCCTTCGGTCTGGTCGCGACACAGCCGCTCGATCGTCGCAGAATAGGCCGGCCGGTCGTCCGGGTGGACGAATTCGTTGAGATCAAAGGCCTCCGAACAGGACTCACAGGCGCCGACCAGATCGTACCAAGTGCGATTGTAGTAGCTGCGGCGGCCGTTGGCGTCCGACACCCAGATGAGCGCCGGCGCGCAGTCTGACACCAGACGGAACCGCCGTTCCGTCTCGCTCAAGGCATTGATCAGCACCCGCGCCACCGGCGAGACGTCGAGGAGCGAAGGCGCCGGATAGGCTTCCTCGTGGTCTCCGCGCAGCGACCGGGCGATCTCGCGATCCGAGCCGAGGATATGCGCGACCAGCCAAGTCGTGAGGAAGTCGAGGATCTTTTCCGAAAACTCGGTTTGCTGTAAATCAGTGGCGCGTGCGATCTCCTGTACACGCGCAGCGAAGCACTGATGTGAGCGGCGATGCTTCTGCTTCATGTCTTCCGACATCGGAGCAGTCGCCATGATACGTTCTTCGTCAGCAAAATGCACTGTGGCGTAGTCGAGCAAATCATCGATGACGGCAGATATCTTTGGAAGTTGACCGCCGTCCGTAATGACGGCAGCCAATTGGTTGATCAGATCGACGAGATGCTTGTGCTGTGCATCGACCGAGGGAATGCCGATCTCTAGATTCGCATTCCAATAGAAGAATTTCACGAGCCACCCCACGACCAAAGATAGCGCCAAGCGTATCAATGATTACCGGACCAACTCCATAGTAATTCATATCCCTTATTATTCCCTTATCGCTCCGTGCATCGGCGTACGCATAACTATGTACAATGACCGGGCGCCTACGGCGCAGGAAACAGGGAATCCGTCCGACCGGCGAGGTAGTAGCCGACGAGGCCGAAATATTCCTTTGTCGCGTATTCGACGAGCGCCAGATTATCCACCGCGAGCAGACGCCACGGCACTGCCGCCGTCTGCGATGGGGCGCGGTAGTCGGTTGGATAGGCAATGATGCCGGGCCAACCGGCCTTGCGGAACACGCCGACCGAGCGCGGCATATGGAACGCGGAGGTGACGAGGAGCCAGCGTGAGCCGTCCGCCGGCTTGACGATCTCCTTGGTCAAAATCGCGTTCTCCCAGGTCGTCAGCGACTTGTCCTCAATGGTGATGCGCTCCGGCGCGATCCCTGCCTCGACCAACAGCCGTTGCGCGCCTTGCGCCTCGGGGATGACATCCTTCGGCAGTTCGACGTCGGTGCCGCCGGTGTAGACAATGCGGGCGTCAGGATAGAGTTTCGCCAGCCGCGGGATCTCGGTGACGCGTTCGGCCGCCTCGTTCAAGGAAATGGAATCGCCGTGCCCGGCTTCGGCCCGGGTATCGAAGGCCCCGCCGAGAACGATGATCCCGTCCGGCGGCGGCGAAAGCAGATCGGGACGCGGAAACCGCGCCTCCAGGGGCTGGATCGCCCAGAAGGCGGCGGGCGTGAACGACAGACCAACCAGCGACAGCGTCACAAAGCCGATGAGGACTGTCGCCAGCCGCCGCCGGCCGAAGAGTGCGGCCAGACAGCCGACGACGAGCAGGATCAGCAGAAAATGCGTCGGCCGGGCAATGGCGAAGAACCATTTTGAAATCACGTAGAACATGGGATCTCCCGGGTCGGGCGGGTGGAAACGTCTGTGCCAGCGTCTTCAATCAAGCCATTCGGGTATGACAAAGGCGGCGGCCCGTCGGAGCCCACCGCCTTTGCTGTCGTTCGATGCGCAAGAATCAGATCCGGCACCGGCCTCAGATATCGGCGATCGTCTTGATCACCTTGTTAACGAGGCCGTAGGCGATCGCCTCGTCCGGTCCCATCCAGAAGTCGCGATCGGTATCGTGTTCCACCTTCGCTAGCGTCTGGCCGGTCGCGGTAGCGAACATCTGGTTGAGGCGATCACGCATCTTGATGATCTCGCGCGCCTGGATCTCGATGTCGGTCACCGGGCCGCCGGCGCCGCCGGACGGCTGGTGCAACAGGAAGCGCGTGTTGGGCAGGCAGTAGCGGCGTTCCACCGGAACCGAGATGTAGATGAGCGCGCCAGCCGAGGCGACCCAGCCGACGCCGATCATGTTGATCGGCGCGTCGACGAACCGGATGATGTCATGGATCATATCGCCCGATTCGACATGGCCGCCGGGCGAGCAGACGATGATGTTGATCGGATCCTTCGACACATGCGCCAGCGCCAAGAGGCGCGAGGTCACGTCGCGGGCCAATTCCTGCGTAATCGTGCCGGTGATCAGCACATTGCGCGCTTCGAACAGGTGCTTGTCGACCTGGATCGACTGCGGCGTCTTGGTCTTCTCGTCGTCCTTTTCCTCCGGCTCGTCGTCGAGGCGGGTGTACCAATAGGTCTTGGGCGAAGTGGTCATCGATTGCGTCCGATCGTTCTGGGGCGTCACGTCTTTGCGGTCATGTAAGCACGCCGAAGCGCGCTGTCGAGCCCTATCGGAATTGAGGCTTAAGCCTTCGATGCAAGCCTCGGGCCGGCACAGATCCGACAAGGTCCGGCAGCCCGACGTTACGCTACGTCGGCCGCGACCCTGAGGGTGACGATCTTGTCGGGATCCTTCACCGGTTCGCCGCGCTTGATGGTGTCGACGATATCCATGCCTTCGACGACCTGCCCCCACACCGAATACTGCCGGTCGAGCCAGGGCGAGCGCTCGAAGCAGATGAAGAACTGCGAATTGGCGGAATCGGGGTTGGCCGAGCGCGCCATCGAGCAGGTGCCGCGCACATGCGGTTCGCGCGAGAATTCGGCCTTCAGGTTCGGCTTCTTCGAACCGCCGGTGCCGGTCCCGTGCGGGCAGCCCGTCTGGGCCATGAAGCCCTCGATGACGCGGTGGAAGACGATGCCGTCATAGAACTGCTCGCGCGCCAATTCCTTCAGCCGTTCGACGTGGCTCGGGGCGAGATCCGGGCGCAGCTGGATGACGACCTTTCCCTTCGTCGTTTCGAGGATGAGGGTGTTTTCGGGATCGAGGTCGGCGGTCATCGGCAAGGTCCTTCGTGTCTGACAGGCCCGGCGCTCCCGCGCGGGACGAGGTGGCGGCTGTCGGCCGCAACAAGTGTCTCGGCGGCATCCCTGCCGCCGGGCTGAGGCTTTATTTCCCGAAATGCGCCGCCGCGCAAGCCGACTGTCGGCGGATGCCCTCGACCCGACGGCTGCTCCCGTCTATTCCGGCACCTCGTCGGACGGCACGATCCACGGCTCGGTCTCTGCCCCAGCGCGCCAGGCGCGCATTGCCGGCTCCTCCAGCATCGCCTCGACATAGGCGGCGATGTCGGGGGGAAGCGGCCAGGAATAGCCGTCGAGCCGATAGACGACCGGGGCATACATGGCATCCGCCGCCGAGAAGGCGCCGAACAGGAACGGCCCATCCTCGCCGAACCGGCTGCGGGCATCGCGCCACAATTCGACGATGCGGGCCACATCCTTGGCCGCCGCCTCGCCGCGCTCACGCCAGGCAAAGCGGCGCCTGAGGTTCATCGGGCAGGCGGAGCGCAGCCCCATGAAGCCGGCATGCATCTCGTTGGAAATGGCGCGCGCAGTCGCCCGCGCCGCCCGGTCACGTGGCCAGATGGCGAGCTGGGGATGAATTTCGGCGACATACTCGATGATCGCCAGAGTTTCCCATACGGAAATGCCGCCGTCGATAAGGCAGGGCACGCGACCTGACGGCGAGACGGCAAGGATCTCCGCCTTGGTCTCCGGCTCGTCGAGCCGGATCAACTGCTCATCAAACTCGATGCCGAAATGCGTCAGCACCAGCCATGGCCTGAGCGACCAGGACGAATAGCGCTTGTTGCCGATGACGAGCTTCATGTTCGACCCCTCTCCCAGGCTACCGCCCGGCACCGCCGATGGCACTCCACCGGCCTCACACGGCCAGCCTTGCATGCCTGCATCCGCCTCGCCAATGAATTGCCGTGAAGCGATCCATCACATCCTCACATGCTGCGCGCGCGGCACCGGCCGATCGGCGCCATGGGCGATGCCCGAAACGCCGACGGCGGGCTCGACCGCCGCCGACCCCGCCGCAAGGCAACTGCTGTGCTGGAGCCCAGCGCCGACTCTGCCGAAACGCCTCAGCCGAAGCGGCCGGTGATGTAGTCCTGCGTCTTCTGGTGCTTCGGGCTGAGGAAGATCTCGTTGGTCGGCTCGAACTCGATCAGCTTGCCCAGCAGGAAGAAGCCGGTCACGTCGGAGCAGCGCGCCGCCTGCTGCATGTTGTGGGTGACGATGACGATGGTGAATTCGGACTTCAGTTCGTCGATCAGTTCCTCGATGCGCGCCGTCGAGATCGGATCGAGCGCCGAAGTCGGCTCGTCCAGGAGGATCACCTCCGGCTTCACCGCGATGGTGCGGGCGATGCAGAGCCGCTGCTGCTGGCCGCCGGACAGGCCGAGCGCCGACTTGTGCAGCCGGTCCTTCACCTCGCCCCAGATCGCCGACTTGGTCAGGCACCACTCGATGCGCGCTTCCAGATCGGCCTTTGACAGGCTCTCGTGCAGCTTGATGCCGTAGGCGATGTTGTCCCAGATCGACATCGGGAACGGCGTCGGCTTCTGGAACACCATGCCGATGCGGGAGCGCACCGTTGTCGCCCTGACGCCCTTGCCCAACAGATCCTCGTTGTCGAGCAGGACACGGCCGACCGCCCGCTGACCCGGATAGAGGTCGTACATGCGGTTGATGACGCGCAGAAGCGTCGACTTGCCACAGCCGGACGGGCCGATCATGGCGGTCACCCGCTGCGCCGGCACGGCCATGTTGATGTCGTGCAGGGCGTGGTTGTCGCCATAGTAGAAGTTCAGATTCTCGACCTGGATCTTGGTCGCAGTGTCGGCCAGTGACGCCTTGTCGCCGATGCCGGTGCGCATGGCGGGGGAAATGTCGGACGGATTGATATTCATCTTACTTTCTCCCGGTACCGGCCAGGACGGCGCGCGACGAGATGTTGAGAAGGAGCACGCCGAGCGTGATGATCAGAGCGCCGGCCCAGGCGAGGTCAACTTTGTCCTGCGCCGGCTCCTGGGCGTATTGGTAGATGGTCACCGGCAGATTAGACATCTGCTTGGTCAAATTAAAGGTCCATGCCTGGGCGCCGGACGACGAAAAGATCAAGGGCGCGGTCTCGCCGGCGGCGCGAGCGAGTGCCAGCAGCATGCCGGTGACGATGCCGGCGCGCGCCGCGCGCCACATTACATCGGTGATGACCTTCCATTGCGGCGCCCCGAGCGCGAAGGCGGCTTCGCGCAACGAACCGGGCACCAGGCGAAGCATGTCCTCGGTCGCGCGTACCACGACAGGCAGGATGACGATGCCCAGCGCCATGACGCCTGCAATGCCGGAGAAACCGTGAAACGGCTTCACTGCGATATTGTAGACGAACAAGCCGATCAGGATCGAGGGCGCCGACAGCAGCACGTCGTTGATGAACCGGATCGAATTGGCAAGCTTGGTATTGCCGCCGATCTCGGACAGGTAGGTGCCGGCCATCACGCCGATCGGCGCCGCGACGACAGTCGCCAGCGCCACCATGATCAGCGACCCGACGATGGCATTGGCAAGGCCGGACGAGCCGGCCGGGGCGTCCATCGGTTGGGTGAAGGTGTTGACCGACAGGGAATGGAAGCCCTTGGCGAACAGCGTGACCAGGATCCAGGCGAGGAGCGCCAGGGCAATGACGGCAAGCCCGGTGGCAACGACCTGCATCAGGTTGTCGGTGAAAAGTCTGCGCTTGTAGCGGCTCATTTCGCTTATCCCTGCAGACGGCTGCGGACGAGGTAGCGGGCAAGCGCCAGCACCAGGAACGAGATGACGAACAGCGCGAAGCCCAGCTCGAGGAGCGAGGCCTGCAGCAGACTGCCCGGCAGCGATTCGTTGAAGTTGTTGGCGAGTTGCGACGAAATCGTGGCCCCCGAGGCGAAGATCGATGTCGATATTCGGGCGGCGTTGCCGACGACGAAGGCGACCGCCATGGTCTCGCCGAGTGCACGGCCGAGGCCGAGCATGGTGGCACCGATAATGGCGGTGCGGCCATAGGGCACCGAAACCGTGGTGAATACTTCCCACGTGGTCGAGCCGACGCCGTAGGAGGCTTCCTTGATGACGCCGGGCACGCTTTCGAGCACCTCGACATACATCGACGTCATGAACGGCAGGATCATCAGCGCCAGGATCAGGCTCGTGGTGAAGATGCCGGTGCCCTTGGCCGGGCCTGCGAAGATGTAGCCGATGACCGGCAGCCAGGAGAGCCCGTCGATGAGGATCGGCTGCACGTATTCCTTCATGATCGGCGCAACGACGAAGAAGCCCCACATGCCGTAGATGATCGAGGGCACCGCGGCGAGCAACTGCACAGCAATGCCGATCGGCTTGCGTGTCGGGATCGGCGCCACTTCGGTCAGGAAGAAGGCGATGCCGAGCGAAGCGGGAACGGAGAACAGCAGCGCCAGCACCGAGGTGACTAGCGTGCCGTAGAGCATCACGCCGGCACCGTACTGATCGCTGACCGGATCCCACTCGGTGGAGGTGAAGAACTCGAAGCCGAACGCCAGGAGCGCCGGCAGGCCGCCGAAGAACAGCTGCACCATGATGGCGCCGATGACGACCAACACCAGGATGCCGGAAGCGTAGAGCGCGAAGCGGAATGCGATGTCCACCTTGGCTCCTCGCGACGAGGTCAGCGAGCGCCCAGGACCTGAGAGCGTTGCGGCGCCTTCCGGCCCGTCCGCCATCGTTTCAAGTGTCACGATCTTCCCTCCGCTGGCGACGACATCTTTCTCATCCCTCGCAATTCCTCAGCCATTCAGGGTACCGGCCCTGCCCGGGCTCCGGCCCCCTGTCCCGCCCCCGGTGTGGCGGCAGTGGCACGCATCAAGATGTCCGCGCGGGATATGACGACCTCGCGCGGACATCCTTTGTCAAATCGCGATCACTTGAAGATCGGCGCGCCGGAAGCGTCCTTGATCTCGGCGGCCCAGGCGGCGCGCACGCGATCCTTCACGTCCTTCGGCAGGGCGATGTAGTGGAGCTTGTCGGCCAGTTCGTCGCCGGACGTATAGGCCCAGTTGAAGAACTTCATCACTTCGGCCGAGGCGGCGGCATCCTTCGGATCCTTCGGCAGAAGGATGAAGGTGGCCGAAACGATCGGCCAGGCGGTGTCGCCGGCGGTGTTGATCATCGAGGCGGCGAAGTTCTTGGAATGATCCCAATCGGCGGCCGAAGCGGCAGCCTTGAAGCCTTCGACCGTCGGACCGACGAACTTGCCAGCCTTGTTCTGCAACTGGGTGGTGGTGAGAGCGTTGGCGGCGGCATAGACGTATTCGACGTAGCCGATGGCGCCCTTGGTGTTCTTCACCGTGCCGGCAACGCCGTCGTTGCCCTTGGCACCGTCACCGACCGGCCACTTGACCGCGGTGTTGGCGCCGACCTTGCCCTTCCAATCCGCCGAGACGTCGGCGAGATAGGTGGTGAACACGTAGGTCGTGCCCGAGCCGTCAGCGCGGTACACTGGCAGGATGGCGAGGTCGGGCAGCTTCACACCGGCGTTCAGGTCGGCGATGGCCTTGTCGTTCCACTTGGTGACCTTGCCGAGGTAGATGTCGGCCAGAACGGTGGCGGAGAGCTTGATCTCATCGGCCTTGACGCCGTCGAGGTTGACGATCGGAACGACCGATCCGATCACCGTCGGAAACTGCAGCAGCTTGTTGGCGACGAGCTTCTCTTCCGGCACCGGCGCGTCGGAGGCGCCGAAGTCGACCGTGCGGTTGATGATCTGGGTCTGGCCGCCGCCGGAGCCGATTGCCTGGTAGTTCAGCGAAGAGCCGGCCTTTGCCTTATATTCGGCGGCCCACGCGGTGTAGGCCGGGGCCGGGAAGGTCGCGCCAGCGCCCGTGAAGTCAACGGCCATCGCCGGCATGGCGGTGGCAGCACATCCGATGACGCCGAGCGACAGGGCCAGCGCGCGGCACGAGCCGGCAAATTTGGTGATCATGGAGGTTCCCTATTAAAAAGCGAGACCTGTCACCGGTCTCTACGGATCCACGCGGCGACCTTCCAATTTTTTGATGACAGTTGGATGAAACTGCTTTCACAAATGCCGTCACAGCATGACAGCGGCATCACTCCGGTCCGCCTATCGGCACCAGGGGATATTGGACAGCAGATTGATAAACAACGATATTTACCGTGTTGAGCGGTCCGGGCAGAAAATTGTCTGCGGAATGATCCGGTCGTCATCGATGACATCGACGGCAAGGCGCGCCCAGCCGGTTGCGCCCGGCCGGCAGCATGTTTGAAGCGGATTATACGACAGGTTCGCGGGCTCCAAGCGGCTCAGGCGCCGGTCCGCGCCTCGGCGAGGTAGTCGTACCAAGCCTGCAGTCCGTCACCCGACTTCACCGAAACCCGGATCGAGCGGATTTTCGGATTGACGCGGCGGGCAGCCGCCTCGCAGGCCTCCACGTCGAAGTCGACGTAGGGCAGAAGATCGGTCTTGGAGACCACCATCAGTTCGGCCGCAGCGAACATGTGCGGGTATTTCAGCGGCTTGTCGTCGCCTTCGGTGACGGAGAGCACGACCACCTTGGCCTTCTCGCCCAAGTCGAACATGGCCGGGCAGACGAGATTGCCGACGTTCTCGATCAACACGGTCGAGCCGAACGGCGGCTTCAATTCGTCGAGCCCGCGCTTCACCATGTCGGCTTCGAGGTGGCAACCGGCGCCGGTATTGACCTGCACGGCGGGCGCACCGGCCGAGCGGATGCGCTCGGCGTCGTTCAGCGTCTGCTGGTCGCCCTCGATGACGTGGATCTTCAGCGCCTCACCCAGATCGCGGATGGTGCGCTCCAACAGCGACGTCTTGCCGGCGCCGGGCGAAGAAACGAGGTTCAGGGCCAGGATCTCACGGCCCTGGAACCAAGCGCGGTTGAGGCTGGCAAGCTGATCGTTCTTGGCGAGAACCGCCCGCTCGATCTCGATGGTGCGCGACACGGAATGCGAGTGACTGTGCGTATGGTCGTGATCGTGATCATGGTCGTGGGAGTGGTCGTGCGCATGTGGGTGATCGTGGTCGTGGTCATGATCGTGGTCATGCACATGCTCGTGCGTCGCCTCTCCATGCGCATGGGCATGGCTATGGGCATGGCTGTGTCCCTCCGCAACCGGGCTCTTCTTGCCGGTCTGAAGGTTGGTGACAGTCGCGCCTTCCGGATCGCCGCAGCCGCATGTCCCGCACATGATGTCGTCTCCTTCAGCAAATCCTCGGCAACTGTTCGCCGATCAGCATATCGACCACCCGCTTGCCGCCGAAGCGGGTGTGCATCGTCACCCGGCCAGCCGGGCCGGGCGTCACCCGCCCGATCACCGTTGCGCCTTCGCCGTAGCCGTGCGACCGCAAGGCAGCGATCGCCCTGTCTCCCGCCGCCGCCGGCACGACCGCGACGATGCGGCCCTCGTTGGCAAGGTATAGCGGATCGAGGCCGAGAATTTCACAAAAACCACGCACCTCTTCGCGGATCGGCGTGGCGTCGTCGTCGAGTTCGATTCCGACGCCCGAGGCTTCGGCAATCTCGTTGACTACGGTGGCGACCCCGCCCCGCGTCGCGTCGCGCAGGAACTTGACCTCCGGACAGGCGGCGATGAGGACATCGATCAGCCCGTTCAAGGGCGCGCAGTCGCTCAAAATGGGCGAGGACAGCGCCATATCGCCGCGCGCACCGAGGATCGCCGCGCCATGGTCGCCGAGAAGCCCGTTGACGATGATGAGATCACCCGGCTCCGCCCGGTGGCAGCCGAGATCGAGGCCCGAGCGGATGACGCCGATGCCGGCCGTGTTGATGAACAGTTTGTCGCAGGCGCCGTGGGTAACGACCTTGGTATCGCCGGTGACGAAGCTGACGCCGGCTTCCGCCGCAGTCCTCGCCATCGATTGGGCGATGCGCCTCAACAGCGTCAGTTCGGTGCCCTCCTCGATGATGACCGAGCAGGAAAGATAGAGGGGCTTCGCCCCGCCGACAGCCAGATCGTTGACCGTGCCGCAGACGGCGAGCTTGCCGATGTCGCCGCCGGGGAACTCCAGCGGATCGACGACGAAACTGTCGGAGGTGAAGGCCAGCCGGTCGCCATATTGGCCGAGCGCCGAGAGCGAGAATCGCGCCTGATCTTCCAGGGGAGCCAGATCCGGATTGTCGAACACCGAGACGAACACGTCGTCGACGAGGTCGCGCATCGCCTTGCCGCCGCCGCCGTGCGCCAGGGTGACGCGCGGCAGCCGGATGGCATCGCGCTTGCGGCGGCTGGTCGGAGCGGACTTGTCACGCGTACCGCTCATGCCGCATTCGCCTTTTCGGGCTCGTCACCGGAGCGCGGGCCATATTGGTAATAGGCGGCGCAGGCGCCTTCCGACGAGACCATCAACGCGCCGAGCGGCGTTTCCGGCGTACACGCCGTACCGAACACCCGGCATTGCCTGGGCTTGATGATGCCCTTCAGCACGTCGCCGCACTGGCAGGCTTCGGGATCGGCGACCTTCACGTCCGGCACGGCGAAGCGACGTTCGGCGTCGAATTGCGCATAGGCCGCGCGCATCTTCACCCCCGAATGCTCGATCGAGCCGAGACCGCGCCATTCGAAGAAGTCGCGCACCTCGAATACGCGAGTGATGGCGTCGCGAGCGACCGGATTGCCGCCCTTCGGCACGATGCGGCCGTACTGGTTCTCGACTTCCGCCCTGCCCTCGGCCAATTGCCGCATCACCATCCACACCGACTGCAAGACGTCGAGCGGCTCGAAACCGGCGATCACCACCGGCTTGTTGTAGGTAGCGCCGATGAAGTCATAGGGCTCCAGCCCGATCACCATGGTGACGTGGCCGGGTCCGAGGAAGCCATCCAATTGCAGGCCGGGATCCTCGAGGATAGCCTTCATCGTCGGGATGATGGTGATGTGGTTGCAGAACAGCGAGAAGTTCTTGGTGCCGTCCGCTTCGGCCTGCAGCACCGTCATCGCCGTCGACGGCATGGTCGTCTCGAAGCCGAGGCCGAAGAACACGACTTCTTTCTCCGGATTGGCGCGCGCCAAGGCCAGCGCATCGAGCGGCGAATACACCATGCGGATGTCGGCGCCCTCAGCCTTCGCCTGTAGCAGGCTCTTCTTCGAGCCCGGCACGCGCATGGCGTCACCGAAGGTGGCAAAGATCACGTTCGGCTCTTCCGCGATGGCGACGCAATCGTCGACCCGGCCCATCGGCAGCACGCAGACCGGGCAGCCCGGCCCATGCACCAGTTCGATCGACTTCGGTAAGAGATCGCCGATGCCGTAGCGGAAGATCGAATGCGTGTGGCCGCCGCACACCTCCATGATGTTGGCGGTCCGACCCATCCGGTCGGCAGCTTTGGCCGCCACCGTGTCGATTTCGGCGAGCAGCACCTTGGCTCTATCGGCGTCGCGGAATTCGTCGACGTAGCGCATGCTTGCCTCCCCGGCGAGATCAGGCGAGCGCCGACGTGCGCATCGCCTCTGTTTCCTGAGCGACTTCGCCGAGCTCGGCAAGGATCTTCAACGTTTCGGCCGCCTCGTCCTCATCGATGCGGCTCATGGCGAAGCCGACATGCACCAGGACCCAGGCGCCGATCAGGTCTTCCGCCGTCTCACCATCTCGCTTGATGAAGGCGACGCTGATCTCGCGCCTGACGCCGGCGACGTCGACGGTTGCCAGTCCGCGCGATGCGTCAGTAATGGCGACGATCTGACCGGGAATGCCAAGACACATGCTGATCGTCCTCTAGGTTCGCTGTGCCGATTCGGAACACAAGATCATCGCATCAGTCGGGCTGCGGCGATTACCGCCTGCCCGAGCGCCAGTCCGCCGTCGTTGGCGGGCACCTGACCCTGAGTGAAAACCTCGAAACCGGCATCGTTGAGGCGCCGGATCGTCTCCTCGGCCAGCCACACATTCTGAGCCGAACCACCGGACAGTCCTATGCGCCATTCGTAGATCCCACAATGATCGAACGCAAATCGCGCCAGACCGGCAAATCCGCGGGCCAGTCCCTTGTGGAAACGGGCCGACACCCGCGATGCCGGCACGCCGTCCATCAGATCGGCGAAAAGCGCCCGCCACATCGGGCGGGGACACAGCATTGCCGGACGCGAACCGGCGGCGGGCAGGATGTCGAAGGGGTAGACTTCGGCCTCCTCAAGCCCGTCGAATTCGGCTTGGCTGACCAGGGCTTCCAGCCGCATCGCCGCTTCGGCCTCGTAGGTCTGCGCGCCCTCGACAAGGAGAAGCGCTGCTGCGACCGCATCGAACAGCCGGCCGGTGGAAGAGGCCGGCGGCGAATTGAGCCCTTTTGCGATCATCGCTGCAAGCGTGGCGACCGGGCGCGCCGCGAGCCGTTCGGCAATTTCCAGTCGGCCGTAGCGGCCACGAAATGTCTGAAAATCCATCTGGTCGAGGATGGCAGCGACCAGATTGCGCCAGGGTTCGACCGCGGCCCGATCGCCGCCGGGCAACGCAACGGGGCGTAGACCGCCGACGCGCACGTAGTCGGAAAAGTCGGCTAGGAGCAGTTCGCCGCCCCAGATCTCGCCGTCCTCGCCGAGGCCGGTGCCGTCGATGGCGAGCGACAGCAGTTTCGGCGCGCCGAGATCGAAGCCGTTATCGGCCATCACGCTTGCCGCATGGGCATGGTGGTGGCGCACCTCGATCAGCGGGATGCCGCGCGCCCGGGCGATATCGGCTCCGAGCCGGCTGGCGTGGTAGCCGGGATGCAAATCGACGGCGATGGCCTCCGGGCGATGGTCGTAGAGCTGATCGTAGAGCGTCAGCATCGCCTCGCCGTCGGCCAGCGTCAGCGCCTCTTCGAGATCGCCGATGTGCTGCGACAGAACGGCATGGCCGCCGTTCAAAAGACAGAACGCGTTCTTCAGATCGCCGCCGAGTGCCGTCAGCGGCGGCGCTTCGGCAAAGCTCCTGGGCATTCGGATCGGTGCCGGCGCCTGCCCGCGCCCACGACGCAACACCAAGGGCTTCCCCGACACCATCCGCAGGACGGAATCATCGAGCCGGACGGCAATTGGCCGGTCATGCACGGCGACGACGTCGGCGATCGGGCCAAATGCACTGCGCGCCGCATCGTCATCGGTGATCTGCGGCTCGTGACTGAGGTTGCCCGACGTCAGCACGATCGGCTCCGCTAGGTCCGCCAGCAGCATGTGATGAAGCGCCGTGTTCGGCAACATCAGCCCGAGGCTGGTCAGCCCCGGCGCGATCGCGTCCGGCAGAGCGCCGGGCCGGCCGTCAAGCAGCACGATCGGCCCGTCGGCGCGCATCATCAGCCTGGCCTCGACGTCGTTCACCTCGGCGACCGTCCGCGCCATGGCGACGTCCTTCACCATCAGAGCGAATGGCTTGCCCGGCCGCCGCTTTCTCTGCCGCAGTCGCTCGACCGCCGAGGCATCGCCCGCCCTGACTGCCAACTGGTAGCCGCCGAGCCCCTTGATGGCGACGATGGCGCCGCGCTGCAGCAGCTCGGCGATATCGCGGACGGCGTCGCCCGTGTGCGGCATCGCGCTGTCGAATAGCGGCGTCGGCTCGAGATGGAGACGCGGGCCGCAAGTCGGACAGGCGATCGGCTGGGCGTGAAAGCGCCGGTCGGCCGGGTCCTCATATTCCGAACGGCATTCCACGCACATCGGAAAGCCGGCCATGGTGGTGCGCGGTCGGTCGTACGGCGCCGAGGTGACGATCGTCAGCCGGGGGCCGCAATTGGTGCAATTGGTGAAGGGATAGCGGTAGCGTCGGGACGTGGGATCGGCGATCTCGGCGAGACAATCGGCACAGGTGACCGCATCCGGCGTCACTTCCGTCGCCATCCGCCCCTGCCCGCTCGTCGTGATTACGAAGCCTGCTGCGATGCGGCCGGCCGCCTCGACGATCTCGACGCTTTCGATCAGCGCCAACGGTGGGCATTCGGCGTGCATCCGTTCGACGAAACGCTCGGCCACGGCGCGCCCACCGGCAAGCGTCACTTCGACGCCGTCGGCATCGTTCTTGACTGCTCCGTCGAGCCCCATCGCCCGGGCGACGCGCCATACAGTCGGGCGGAAGCCGACGCCCTGCACCCGACCGCGAAAGCGAATGCGGCAGAGCGGGCCCTCCGCCTCAACGTCGGCCGGCAAGACTGTCTCCTCTGTCCGCCCCTCGATCGGCCGCGCACCGTGCATGAACCGAACCATCCCTCTCTTGCGACGTTTCTTGTGCCGATATCACCGATCGCGCGCAAGCCGGAAGGCCGCGGAAGCGCTCGCCTTACCATCCGAACCTGATCAACGTCGAACGCGCGCCGGCCACATGGCAGATCCGCAGTTGCAAAGCTTGTTCGGCTAAGTGGTTACATGTACGCACGTCCACTGATAAGCCTCGGGCCGGTTCCAGGGTCGGGCCGCGTATCAGCTCTGCGACGGACCTTCGGTTCGGTCCAATGGGTTGGCGCCCGCATCTCGACACTCCGGCTCCCGGACAGCGACTGCCTGACGGCTGTCCGGCCGAAACCGTCCCTTTCAGGCGCCGTCCACATCAATCGAAGGACCCGTCATGACCGAAGCCACCGCAACCATCGACACCGCGCATACGTTCGCCGCTCCGACCGCCGCCAAGGCCGGTGCCACCACCTTCATGTGGGCGCTGGTGCTGTCCATCCTGGTGGCTTTCACTGCCGCCGCCGCCATCTTCGGCTACGCCGGAGTGATCGTCATGGCAGTCGGCGGCGCCTTCGCCATGTTGGCGACGCTGGTCGTCATCACCATGACGGGGCTTTGATCGCGGTCTGCCAGGCTCGGCGACAAGCGACCCGCTGACGGAATGACGCTCTGGAGACAAGCACCAGAGCGTCAGTCACGTCGCCGGTCTTGCTTGGGAGGCTTCCGACTTATCTCAGATAGCGATTGCGGCTGGAAAGCGCATCCCGGACTTGCGCGTCGTGCGCTGACATCCTCGTGATTTGGCCCGAATTGCGGCATCCGGACGCCAGATTCGCCGATAGGCACGAATATTCCGCCGCCGCTGCCGTGCGAAACCGCGGAATTCACCGTCCTCAGGCGAAATGGCCGTGCGGGCGACCGCCGAACCGGGTAGATGTGACGCCCCGGCCATGATCTGCGCCCCGGTGGCGGGCTCGAGGTCTGGCCCGCCGGTCCGCTACCGCCCCATTCCCTCCGCCCGGTCCGGTCCCGAGAAGGCCTTTCCATTCGATGACCGCCACCGGCACGCCTCCGGCTTCCGTAGATCGATCGGGACACGCGGCTGCCCGCTGGCGCATCGTGGCGGTGTTCTGTCTGCACGCCATCGTCGGGGCGATGCTCTACATCCGCATCCCCGACCTGCAGCTCCAGGCCGGCATCGGCGATGCCGAACTCGGACGCATCCTCATGGGCGCACCGACTGGCGCGCTCGCCACCTTCCTGTTCGCCTCGCGCCTGATCGACGGCATCGGCACCCGGCGGGTCATTCTGGCCAGCTTTCTGCTGACAGTCGCCAGTGCCGCCCTGATGACCGCATCGGGCAACGGCTTCGTCATGTTCGCCGTGCTGCTTCTCAACGGCGGCGCGACGTCGCTCAGCAACATCGCCATCAATGTCGAGGCCGACCGGGTCGAGGTTGCCACCGGCGGCCGCATCATGAACCGCTGTCACGGGGCCTGGAGCACAACCTTCTTCGTCTTTTCGCTCGCTGCCGGCTTCATCCGCAGTCTCGGCATCCTACCGGTGGTCCACCTGTGGGCGCTGGTGCCCATCTACGCGTTCGCCGCGCTCATCGTGGTCGTGCCGATGCGCGAATGCCCGGCCCGAACGTTCGGCGCCCGGCAGCAGCGGCTCACCATCGCCTGGCCGACGCTCGCCGTCTTCGCACTCGTCGCCTACAGTCTCGGCTCGCAGCTGCTCGAAGGCGCGGCGCGCGTCTGGGCGACCATCTTCCTGCGCGATGCGTTCGAGGTCCCGCCGATCGTCGAATCCTCCGCCCTGCCCGCCCTCGTCCTCACCATGGCGATGGGCCGCCTGATGGCCGATCGCTGGATCGAGGCCCATGGTCCGCGGCGGATCGCCGGCATCACCTCCGTCATCGCGCTCGTCGGCTTTTCGGTCGTCGTCGTCGCTCCATCCGCCTATGTGGCCCTTGTCGGCTTTGCGCTGACCGGTGTCGGCATCGGCGTGGTCTATCCTCTGATGATTTCCGCTGCCGCCCGGCTCGGCGACCGCTCGGCGGCCGAGAACGTCGCCGCCACGACGCTCCTCGTGCAGCTGTTGACACTCGTCGCGCCGATGCTGATCGGCGAGATCGCGCAAGGATTCGGCGTCCGCACCGCTTTCGCGGCGATCCTGCCGTTCCTGCTGCTGGCCACAGTGATGTCGCGCGTCCTGCGGTGACGGACGCACCGGACACCTCAGCCGCGATGGGCGTGGCAGCGGAACCGGTTCAATCGAAGATCTGCAACCTTAGATAGATTTGTATGTCGTCCGCACCAACCCTCCTCGTCCGGTCAATATCGCACTCGTTCGGGTATGGTCTTGTTCTGGCACACCACGAAGTCGCTGAGAGTTCAACAAATCTCACAAGAGCCCGTCGTGTAGATCTATACGAAATATTCATCATTCCCAGAGCTGAGCAGTATTTCAAATTGTAGACGATCGGCAATTGCGTTGAGCGTTAACCTCTCGACGCCAAGGTGCCGGGAATGCAGTGAGCAATTCTGGATATACCACCGGTGAATGAGCGGTTCATGCAACTTGAGGCAGTGAAAGCAGTCTGGTGGAGCATCGCCCGGTTCGGTGCTCGTCTGCTCGGCGACCGTCGCGCCAGCATCGCCGTCAACTTCGCGCTTCTGAGCGTGCCGCTGGTCGCAGTGACTGGCATGGCCATCGATGTCAGCCGCACCATGGCGGCCCGCTCCCTATTGCAGTCGTCGATCGACGAAGCCGTCCTGGCCGGGGCGAGAGACGGCACGTCGCAATGGAAGACGACCGCCGGCCAGGTCTTCAATGCTGACATGTCCGCTACCTACGCGCAGGCTGTCTCGACGACCTTTTCCAACGACGCCAACGGCAACTACATCGGGACCGCGACCAGCACGGTGTCCACCACCCTGTCGGCGCTCCTGGGTGTGTCATCGCTGGACTTGAACGTTTCGGCGACCGCCGGGCGCAAGGCCGCCACGTCGAGCGTCTGTATCCTGCTGCTCGACAGCACGGCGTCGCCGGGGCTTCTCTACAACAGTGGCGCAACCATCAACGCGCCGACCTGCGAAGTGCACGTCAAGTCGGCGGCCAACCCGGCTGCGACATTCAACGCCGGCACGACCCTCGACGCCAAGACCATCTGCGTTGCCGGCACCAACATTCTCGACAATGGCGGCTCGCACGCCAATCTGAGCAAAGGATGCTCGACCGCGAGCGATCCCTTCGCCGGCACGCTGCCGACGCCGTCGAGCAGCACCTGCACCTATTCGGGCATGAACATCAACGGTGGCAATGCCACGCTCACGCCGGGCGTCTATTGTTACGGCGTCAATTTCAACAGCTCGCCGAATGTAACGCTGCAGCCCGGCGTCTACGTCATCAAGAACGGCAGCTGGAATGTCACCGGCACGCTGCGAGGCAACGGCGTGACCTTCTATTTCGCCGATACGTCCTACCTGCAATTCAACGGCACGGTCACACTCAATCTTGCCGCCCCGACGAGCGGCACCTATGCCAACGTCCTGATCTACGAAGCGGCGGGGCTGGCCAAGAGCGGCTTCTCGATGAATGCCACCAACGGCGCGACATTGTCAGGCCTGATCTATCTGCCGAGCCGACAGTTGACGCTCAACAGTGGCGCCAGCGCCATCGCGCAGAATCTGACCATGGTGCTGGCCAGCCTGATCGTCGACACCGCCAATTGGTCGATCAGCCCGGCGCCCCTGACGGTTTCGGCTCCCGGGTCGGGCAGCGGCAAAATCTATCTCATGCAGTAGCGACGGCGCCATGGGCTCGGACATCCTGTTTGTCCGCCAATTCCGCAAGCTGGCGTCGACGTGCTCGCTCGCATTCCCGACGGCAAGCGCTATTACTTGATGCTCGATATCGACGGCATCGATCCGTCGATCGCGCCCGGCGGCATCGGGGCGCAGGGCGCCCGGATGATCCTGCATGGCTGCACGCCGCTGCCCGCCTCGCACAGGCCGGCTCCAATCGGTCCCTTCGGTGTAAAGAGCGTGCATCCGGGCGATGACGGCGCGCGTGCCTCGTGCCATGGTTCCGCCCGGCCCTGCCCGTCCCCCAGAAGGGTCGGCCCGATCCTGCGAAGAGAGAGGCGAGCCATGCGCGCCATGTACTACGAGGCCTTCGGGGCCACGCCGACCGTCCGCACCCTCCCCGACCCCACCCCGGCGCCCGACGGCGTGGTCGTCAAAGTCGCCGCGACCGGCCTCTGCCGCTCAGACTGGCACGGCTGGATGGGACACGATCCCGACATCCGGTTGCCGCATGTCCCCGGCCACGAACTCGCCGGCGTCATCGTCGCGCTGGGGCCCGCCGTCCGGCATTTCCGGCTGGGTCAGCGCGTCACCGTCCCCTTCGTCGCCGGTTGTGGCCACTGCGCGGAATGCCGCTCGGGCAACCAACAGGTCTGCGAGGCACAGTTCCAGCCTGGCTTCACCCATTGGGGCTCCTTCGCCGAATTGGTCGCCATCGATCGCGCCGACCAGAATCTGGTCGAACTGCCGGAAGCGATCGACTTCGCCACGGCGGCGAGCCTGGGCTGCCGCTATGCGACGTCGTTCCGCGCCGTCGTCGATCAGGCGCGCGTGACAGGCGGCGAATGGGTGGCGGTCCATGGCTGCGGCGGCGTCGGCCTCTCCGCCATCCAGATCGCGGCGGCGCTCGGAGCACAACCGATCGCCATCGACATCGCCGCGGACAAGCTGGCGTTTGCCCGCTCGATCGGGGCGGTCGCCAGTATCAACGCACGCGAGACGACCGACGTCGTGGCTGCGATCCGCGACTTCAGCGGCGGCGGCGCGCATGTCTCGCTTGACGCGCTCGGTTCACCGACGACGTGTTTCAACTCGATTGCCTGCCTACGCCGTCGCGGCCGGCATGTGCAGATCGGGCTGATGCTAGCGGAAAATGCCGAGCCGAAGATCCCGATGGCGCGGGTGATCGCGCACGAACTCGAAATCTACGGCAGCCACGGCATGCAGGCGTGGCGCTACGACGCGATGCTCGCCATGATCGCGGCCGGCCGATTGGCGCCTGATCGCCTGATCGGCCGCCTCATCAGTCTCGATGAAGCCGTTCCCGCGCTGGTCGGCCTGGACAAGGCGACCGACATCGGCATCAGCGTCATCACGCGGTTCTGACGCAGAACGGACAAACGCGAAGCGGCGCGGTCCGGAACGCCGGAGGCTGACACCGGACCGCGACCACAGCGGCAGCCTCACGCGCCGACGGCATCCTTCACGCACTTGTTGATGTTGCTCGTCTTTGCCGCGCCGGCCAAGGGTTTGCCATTCTTGTCGATGGCGGCGGCGGTGCACTTCGCCGTGGCGTCGTTGGTGCATTTGGTCATGAACGAATTGTAGGCAGCGCCAGCGAGCGGCTTGCCGTTCTTGTCGATGGCGGTGGACTTGCAGGTATCGGCGGCCTCGGCCGTGCCGGCGGCAAGAATAAGGGCCACCGCGAGCGCGTATTTGAACATTCCATCCTCCAAATGGTGAGCGGAGCAAAAGGCGAATCTCACACGCCTGACATCACCACATCTCGGCACCGACAGCTACAGCGACCAAAGTGATGTCCGTGCCGGACGCAGGCCTGACCGGGCGCCGTCGAAACGCGAACGGCCGGCGGATCGCCCGCCGGCCGTTCCAGGTTGCGTGATTGCTCGCGTTCAGAGCCGAGCGAAATCCGGCGTCGGCGGCACATAAGCCACCATGCCGTCGCGGACGAAATTCCGCGACACCGACCAATAGGCTGCTGCATCGATCGGGTTGGTTTCCACCCCGATGCCGTTGCCGCCATCGGTGACGGGCGTCGCGCCATCCGACCAATAAGCCTTCGGCAACGGCGTCGGCTGCGTCGGCACCAGCACCCAGCAATCGGAATCGACGAACTTTTTGCACATCACCGTATTGTACGGCAGATAGGCGTAGCCGCCGTCGCCCCACTCGTCGCCCCAGCAGTTGCGGACGATGAACACCTTTTCCTGGTCGTGGTAGCCGACGCAGGCGAGTGCCTGCACCGCCGCCGCGCTCGCCGCCTGCGCCGCCTCGGCCCGGACCATCGGCACCACGCCGCCGAGCGAAGTACAGGCATCCGGGTCTTCGACGAAGGCCATGCCGAAGACGATGACCTTGCCCTCGGCGAGCGCCTGTCGCCAGGCGTTGAGGTTCAAGGGTACCTGCTGCATCCCAGAGAAGGTGACCGGCGCGGGCGCCGTATAGGCTTCCGCGGATGGCCGTTCACCCAGCCGCGCCGCGTCCCACGGGCAGGCCGTCTCGCTTGATGCACCGAAGCGGATGACCGCCTCGAGCGCCGCCTGGATCGACACCGGCACGGCCGGGTTGGTCGTGCCCATGCGCAAGCGGGTGTTGAAGTCGATGAAGCGCCGGCTCGACGCCCCGGTTGCGCCGGCCTCGACGATCTGCACATCGACCGCCGCCGCCACCGCGTCGGCGACCGCCACCGGTGCCGCTCCCTGGTGGATCACCGGCGCCAACAGCGACCTCAGGTCGACCGCCTTCGGCAGCGGCTGACGATAGAGTTCGGCCGATGCGAAGAAGAAGGTCGAGTTCGGTTGCGGCCGTGTCGGCAGATAGCCGAGCGCCCTCGGCGCCGGTCCGGCAGCAGCCACGGGCTCGTCGACCTCGGCTTCGTCGGTCTCGGTCTCTACGACTTCATCGGCCTCGACAACGTCGGTCTCAGTCGCGGATTCGACTTCGTCGGTTTCGGTGACCGTCTCGTCGACCTCGGTCTCGACCACCTCATCGGTCTCGACAACGTCGGTCTCCGCCACGACTTCGACTTCGTCGGTTTCGGTGACCGTCTCGTCGACTTCGGTCTCGACCACTTCATCGGTCTCGACAACGTCGGTCTCAGTCGCGGATTCGACTTCGTCGGTCTCGGTGACCGTCTCGTCGACTTCGGTCTCGACCACCTCATCGGTCTCGACAACGTCGGTCTCCGCCACGACTTCGACTTCGTCGGTCTCGGTGACCGTCTCGTCGACTTCGGTCTCGACCACCTCATCGGTCTCGACAACGTCGGTCTCCGCCACGACTTCGACTTCGTCG
>JARLIT010000142.1 GCA_031291575.1 Ancalomicrobiaceae bacterium | reverse complement strand
GCCGCTTCCGCGCCCGCATCGGCGCCAACGAGAACGGCTTCGGCCCGTCGCCCTTAGCGGTCGAGGCCATGCGGCGGGCGGCGGGCGACATCTGGAAATACGCCGACCCGGAGAACCGCGAACTGCGCGAACGGATCGCCGTCCGGCTCGGGGTTCGCTCCGAGAACGTTATCGTCGGCGAGGGCATCGACGGTCTCCTCGGGCTCACCGTGCGGCTGACCGTCGGGCCAGGGGCGAAGGTCGTCACCTCGCTCGGCGCCTATCCGACCTTCAACTTCCATGTCGACGGATTCGGCGGCGAACTGGTGCGCGTGCCCTACGTCGATGATCGGGAGGACTGGCACGCCCTCCTCGGGGCGGCGCGCGCGGTCGACGCCCCACTCATCTATCTTGCCAATCCCGACAATCCGATGGGCACCTATTGGCCGGCGGCCGAGATCGAGGCCTTCGTGACTGCCTTGCCCGAGCGCGCACTCCTCTGTCTCGACGAGGCCTATGTCGACTTCATGGATGAGAGCCTGATGCCGCGCATCGACGTCGAGGATAGCCGCGTCATCCGCTTCCGCACCTTCTCCAAGGCCTACGGCATGGCCGGGGCACGCATCGGCTATGCGCTCGGTGCGGCGGCCGTCATCGCCGAGTTCGAAAAGATCCGCAATCACTTCGGCGTCAATCTCGTGGCTCAGGCGGGAGCGCTGGCAAGCCTCGCCGATGCCGGCCATCTGCCGCGCATCCGCTTGGCTGTCGCGGCGGCGCGGGCACGCATCGGGGAGATCGTCGCCCGGCACGGGCTCGTCGCCATCCCGTCGGCGACCAATTTCGTTGCAGTCGATACCGGCCGCGACGGCGGTTTTGCTCGTCGACTGCTTGGCGAGCTTATTGCCCGTGACGTCTTCGTGCGCATGCCCGGGGTGGCGCCGCTCGACCGCACCATCCGCATCGGCTGTGGCCGCGATGAGGAACTCGACGTGTTCGCTGCCGAACTGCCGGCCGCGCTGGAGGCCGCGCGCTCGATCTGAGCGCGGGCCGAGCCCGGATTGAAGCCCGGCCGGGCCGGCGGATCCGGGGCGCCCGGCGCGGGGTAGATCGCCTCTTTCCTCGTTTTGCGCATTCCCGCACACTGGTGCCTCATTGGCGTGTTGGGTTGGCAGCCGATGACCGCCGCAGCGGCGGCAACGAGGGGGTTGGGATGACGGGTGTGAGCGACCTCTCCGGCTACAAGGATATGCTGATCTTTCTGGCCACGGCTGGGGTCGTCGTCCCGTCGGTGCATCGGTTGAACGTCAGCCCGGTGCTCGGGTTCTTGGCCGCAGGTGCAGTGCTCGGACCGTTCGGACTCGGACGGCTCGCCGACACCTGGTCGCCCCTCGCCTGGGTCACGCTGCATCAGAGCGACGAAATCGCCGGGCTTGCCGAGTTCGGCGTGGTCTTCCTGATGTTCGTCGTCGGGCTGGAACTGTCGCTTTCCCGTCTTCTCACCATGCGGCGGTTGGTGTTCGGACTGGGGCTGGCGCAGGTCGCCGTCTCGGCTGTGTCGATCGGCGGCATCGCGGCCGAATTCGGATTGAAGCCCGGTGCGGCCCTGGTCGTCGGCACCTGTCTGGCGTTGTCGTCGACGGCCATCATCGTCGACATGCTGGCCGGGCAAAAGCGGTTGCCGACGGCGACCGGCCGCGTCACCTTCGCCATCCTCATCGCCCAGGATCTGGCGGTGGTGCCGATCCTGTTCATCGTCGAGACGCTGGGGCTCGGGGGCGATTCCGTCACCTCGGGCCTCCTTATGGCGCTCGCCAAGGGCGCGGTGGCGATCGGCGGCATCGTGCTGGTCGGCCGTCTGCTGTTGCAGCCCCTATTCCGCATCGTTGCCGACACCGACAGTGCCGAACTGTTCATGGCGGCGATCCTGCTTGTCTCTATTGGGGCGGCGGTGGCCGCGGCCTCGGCCGGCCTGTCGATGGCGCTCGGCGGCTTTGTCGCCGGCTCGCTCCTTGCCGAGACCCAGTACCGACGTGCCATCGAGACGACGATCGAGCCGTTCAAGGGGCTGCTCCTTGGCGTGTTCTTCTTTTCCGTCGGCATGGGTTTCGACAGCATGTCGGTCGCGGGCGCGCCGCTGATGATCGTCGGGGCCACGATCGGTCTCGTTCTGGTCAAGGCGGTGATCGCTCTGGCGCTTGCCCGGTTGTTCGGCGTGGCCTGGCCGGCCGCCATCAAGAGCGCCCTCCTGATCGGGCCGGGTGGCGAATTCGCCTTTATCGTCATCGGGCTTGCCAGCAGCTCCGGGCTCGTACCGCACGAAGTCGCCGCGCCCATCCTCGCCATCGTCGCGTTGTCGATGGCGGCCATCCCGGGCTTCGACTATCTCGGCCGCAAACTGGCGTCGCGGGTCGAAAAGATCGTGCCGCCCGACCCTGCGACCCTGATCGTGCCGCCCACGGACGGTACGGCGAAGGCGCTCGTCGTCGGCTACGGACGCGTCGGCGAACTGGTGGGGCGCATGTTGGAGCGCCATGCGATCAGCTATATCGCCGTCGACCGCAGCGCCGCGACCGTGTCGCTCGCTCGCCGCAAGGGCAGGCCGGTCTATTTCGGCGACATCACCACCGTGCCGTTCATGAAGAGCTGCGGCATCGATACGGTCGCCGCCGTCATCGTCACGGTCGATGCGCCGCTGATCGTCGAGGGGATCGTCAAGGCGGTCAGGGCGATGCGCTCCGACATCATCATCGTGGCGCGCGCCCGCGATTCCAACCATGCCCGCCATCTCTACGAGATCGGCGTCACCGATGCGGTGCCGGAGACGGTCGAGGCGAGCCTGCAATTGTCGGAGGCGGCCCTCATCGGCCTCGGCGTGGCGATGGGACCGGTGATCGCCTCGGTGCACGACGAGCGCGACGACTACCGCAAGGCGCTGATGAAGGTGGCGGGCGAATCGGAATTCGCCAGCGAGACCTCGCGCAAAGGCGGACTGCCGACGAGCGCGCGCAAGCAGCGGGCATGATCTGGCGGGCCAGACGATAGGGATCGGAGGGCAGGGATCAGCGGGTCGGGGCGATGCGGCTGGCGATGCGGAACAGGCCGCGGGCGGCGGCTTCGGGGGCGGCGATCGAGGTGATGATGCCGGCGCGCTTCAGGGCGAGGTCGTAGCGTTCGGTGGCGTGCGGCGGGCCGACGATGACGGCCCGGTCGACCGCGCCGAACATGCGATCTGCTTCGTGGATCTCGTTGCCGATCAAGAGCCCGGACAGATACGAGGAGACGTCGACCGCCGGTCGACCGCCGACCAGCACACCTGCGCGCGCGCCGAACAGCCGCCGCACCAGGCCGCCCGATTCGGCCACGTCGTCGAGCGCCTCGTCGACTCCGGAGAGAAACACCAGTTCGTTGAATTCGTCGCCGTCGGCGAGCCCGCCGATCAGCGATTTGTGCCTGAGGAGATCGAACAGCTCGCCGGTGACGATGGTGGCGAAGCTCTCTATGCGGCCGTCGCTGACGTGCGCCCATTTCGAATGGGTGCCGGGCAATACCACCAGGGTGGGGCGCGGCCCGAGGTTGGCACCGAATACTTCCACCTCCTCGCCGCGCATGACGTCGGCAACCGGTCGGCTCATGGCGACGCCCGGCAGGAAATGCAGCCGCGTGGCGCCGAGGTCGCGACGGACGACCCCCCGCGACAAATCGTCCTCACGCGCCGGTACGTGCACATAGGGCGTCTCGATCCAGCCGTTGCGGCTGCACACCATGCCGGACAGCACGACGTCGGGACCGTCGGCCAGCCAATCGCCGAGTTCGGCGACGAGAGCGGCCTCGAAGGCGGCATCCCGATCACCGCCCTCCGGGATCGATTTGGTGCCGTGGATACTGGTTCGCGCATCGGCAACGCTGCCGTCCGCCGCGAAACGATAGGCGCGAAATTCGCTCGAGCCCCAATCGATGCCGATCACGCCGCTTGCCGCCATGGCTGCCTCGTTTCGCCCCCACTCGTGCCCGCCACCAATTGCGGCCCACTATCCGCCGGCCGGATGCCGGGCCACCCCGCCCGTCCGTCCAACGCCTCATCCCTCCCGTAAGCGAAAATTAGAGCGGATCTGCGATCGTAGCCCGAGAGGAGATGCAATGCCGATGGAAATCCAATCGCGTGTCGGAAATGTCACGCAACCGGACGCAGCAGAGGCATATCGCGCGCCGGCTGGGGACGTCCGATCCGCATCCGCCGATGCGTATGGCGGATTGCGCGCGCTCCTCGTCGTCGCGGCGATCGCGCTCGGCTTCCACATCTTCGAAGGCATGAACGGCGATACCAGCTCTCTCCTGACGGTCGGCGAACGCTGGCTTGCCGGCTTGCGCCCCTATGTCGACGCCATCGAGATCAATCCGCCGATGTCGGTGCTGCTGTTTCTGCCGGCCGTCTGGCTGGGGCAGCTCACCGGCGTCAAGCCGGAAGCCCTCGTCTTCGTCTTCGTCGTCGCCGCGGCTCTCGTCGCCATCGAGACTGCGGTCCGGGCGCTGTGGCGGCACGGACTTGTCGACAGCCCGGCGCGAATGCGGCTGGCGCTGGGCTTTGCCCTCCTCGTGCTACCGCTGTCGACCTTCGCCCAGCGCGAGCAGTTCGCTGTGGTGGCGCTGACGCCGATCTGGGCGGTGATGCGGATCCGGGCCGCAAGAGCGCGGCCGTCGGCCGGCCTTGTCGTCGCGGCCGGTCTTGCCGCCGGTCTGGCGATAGCGATCAAGCCGCAGTTCGCGGCGGCGGTGCTCTTGCCGGCGCTAGCCGTCGTTCGGGCCGAGCGACGCTTTGCCGCGCTGTTCGTGCCGGAATATTGGCTGGCCGGATGTGTCGTCGCCCTCTACGCGGCGTCGGTCTATGTGTTCTTTCGCGACTACGTGACGTTCGCCCTGCCATTGACGCTCGACGTCTATCGGCCGGTCCGCGAGCCCTTGTCGGTTCTCGTGTTTGCCGACGCCATGCCCTGGCTCGGATTGGCGCTGGTCGGGCTGTGGGTGGTGGCTCGCAAGCGGCTGGACGAGCCGGCGATCGCCTTGCCGCTGCTCGCCGCGGCCGGCTTTCTGTTTGCCCTCATCGAACAGGGCAAGGGCTTCGCCTATCACTACTATCCGGTCGCGGCGGCGCTGATGCCGGCGCTCGTCGATCGCGGTGTTGCGCTTGTCAACGCACGACTGGCTGCCGGCACCGAACTCCCCGATCGGATCGTCGCCGTCGCCGGCTTCCTGATGGGGGCGATCGGTGTCGCCTTTGCCACGCTCACCTTTCAGGGTATGGCCAAGCCCATGGCCGGACTGATGCCGGCGATCGCGTCAGTGTCGCCGCATCCATCGATCGCGGCGATCACGCCGCACGCCTGGATCGGCAATCCGCTGGTGCGGGACGTGGGCGGGCGATGGGTCGGTCCGACCAGCCACGACTGGATCACGCTCGGAGCGCTCTACAAGCTCGGGCTGGGCAAGGCAGGCGAGGCCGAACAGCGGCGCCTGTCGGCCCTCATCGACTGGGACAAGGAAGCGCTTGCAGCCGCTATCGCGCGCGAGCGGCCGGACATCGTGCTGGTCGAGCACGACGATCACGTGCTGCCCGCCTGGTTCAGTTCGCCAGCGGAACTGAGGGCGTTCCTCTCCGGCTATCGGCCGCGCTTCGACTATGTCGGCGTCGAGATGTGGGTGCGCGTCGATCTCGGCACCGCTCTGCCGGCGGCGCCCGGGCGTTAGAAGGGACTTAAGCCTCCGCGTGCTACGGCTCGACCCCAACTGTTGGACTGAACTCGGGAGGCGGGGTTGACTGAACCACGGTCGGATGCGGGGCTCGGCTTGACGACTTCGAGCTGGCTGGCGATCGCGGCGATCTTTGCCGCCGGTCTGTGGCTCCAACTGACCTACCCGACCACCACCGATGTCAGCTGGTTCTTCGTCGTTGGCGAAAAGGTGCTGGCGGGCGAGCGGCTCTACGTCGACATCCTCGAAATCAACCCGCCGATGTCGCTGTACCTCTATCTGCCGGCGGTGCTGCTCGAGCATATCACCGGTGTGGCGGCCGAATTCACCCAGATCGGCCTGATGCTCGGCTTGGTCGCCGGCTCCATGGCCCTTGCTGCGGCCATCATGGCGGCGAGCGGTCGGCGGGCGGAAGTCGGCCGCTTCCTCGTCGCTGCTGCCTTCGTGCTGGTCGTACAGCCGATGCTGACATTCTCCCAGCGCGAGCACATCGCGACGATCGCGGCGCTGCCGTTCGTCATGCTGATGGTCGCCCGGGCCGGCGGGCATCGGGTGCCGATCGGATATGTGATCCTGGCCGGACTCGGCGGCGGCCTCGCTGCGGCCATCAAGCCGCATTTTGCCGTCGCGCTGATCCTTCCTGCCCTCTACGCGGCCGTCAGCCGGCACTCGTGGCGGCCACTGTTGGGGCTGGAAGCGTGGATTGCCGTCGTAGTCGTCGTCGCCTATGCCGGCTTCCTCGTCTTGGCCTATCCGGTCTACTTCGACACCATCCTGCCAATCGCCGTCGACACCTACCGACAGGCACGGGTTCCCATTCTCGACCTTCTCGCCAACCGGCCGGTCATCGCCATGCTGCTGATCGGGGTATCGGTGCCGCTCGTCGGCGGTGCCGAGGGGCGCTCGGCCAAGGCTGTGGTTCCTCTGCTGGCGGCGCTGGGCTTCTTCGTCGCCTTCCTCGAACAGGCCAAGGGCTGGCCCTACCATCTCTACCCGGCCTTGGCGCTGGTCTATCTGACGTTTCTCGTCACCTGTCTGCCACGCCTTGCCGAGGCTGTCGCTGGCAAAGGACTCGACCGGGTGACGCGCTATGGTCGGCTTGTCATCGGCTGCGTGGCGATCGCCGGGCTTGCCGGTACGATCGGGTTCCTGAAATACAACTCCGCCCAGTCGCTGCCGTTGGTTCCGGTGATCGAAAAGCTGGCGCCCAAGCCGACCCTGCTTGCCATCAGCCACGATCCGTCCGTTGGTCAGCCGTTGGCCCGGCTGGTCGGCGGGACCTGGGTCGGTTCGGCACCTTTCCAATGGATTGCGGCGGCGGCGACCGCCCGGCTCGCCGCTTCAGGCATCGATGCCGAGACGAGGGCGCGTATGCAGCGCCTTATCGGTCGCGACCTGGCAATCCTGGCCACCGATATCCGCAGCAAGCGTCCCGACGTCATCCTCCTCGACCGGGCGCGTCTCGACGTCGACGGACTGTTGGCCGAGAGTCCGGAGCTGGCGGTGCTGCTCGGTCAGTATCGCACGGTCGGCCAAGCCAACGGCGTCGACCTGCTGTTGCGGCAGGATCTGGCGGCGGGCAACGCCAGGATTGTCGGCGCCGCCGGCGTCGCGCCGTAAAGCCGCCGCGATCGGGCCAAGAACAACCGCTACGCGGGGTGCCGGCAGCCTCCGACATTTCGGCTGCCGGTCGATTGGATCCGTCTGGCCGGGAAATACCCCGGCGTGGCTTTCGAACGATTTCGCCTGACCCCAACATGCGCTAGAGCTTCATCGCCGGCTCGCTGCGAGCCGGCCAGATCATGCGACCGGAGGTCCTTGCATTGTCCGACGTATCGCGAGTTTTTGATGCCGTCACCTATAGTCTCATCGTCCCCATCTACAATGAAGAGGCGGTATTGCCGCTTCTGTTCGAGCGGCTCGACAAGCTCGCCGCCGAACTTGATGGACCGACGGAAATCATTCTCGTCGACGACGGTAGCCGGGACCGCAGTGCCCGGATGATCGTCGAGAAGGTGAAGACCACGCCGAACTATCGCTTCATCGCGCTGTCGCGCAATTTCGGCCACCAGATTGCCATCACCGCTGGCATGGAGGCGGCCTCGGGCCGCGCCACCATCGTCATGGACGCCGACCTGCAGGATCCACCGGAAGTGGCGCTCGATCTCGTCGCCAAGTGGAAGGAAGGCTACGAGATCGTCTATGCGCAGCGCTTGAGCCGCGACGGCGAGACGGCGTTCAAACTGGCGACCGCGCACATCTTCTACTGGGTGATGAAACGGCTGGCGACCGTCGACATCCCCGAGAATGTCGGCGACTTCCGCCTCGTCGACCGGGTGGCGCTCGACACGTTCCTCGCCATGCCGGAGCGCGACCGCTTCGTGCGCGGCATGTTCGGCTGGATGGGCTTTCGTCAGGCGGCGGTGCCGTTCCATCGCGCCGCGCGGGCGGCCGGCGAGACTAAGTACCCGTTCTGGAAGATGCTGCGGCTCGCCGCCAACGGCGTCGTCGGCTTCTCGGACTTCCCGTTGCGACTGGCGCTGTGGCTCGGCTCGCTCATTTCGCTGGTTGCCGTGCTATTCGGCGTCTTCGTGCTGGTGCTCGCAATCATTTCGACCGATCTGGTCCACGGCTGGGCCTCGACCGTCGTCATCGTATCGTTCCTCTCCGGCATCAACCTGTTCATGCTCGGCGTCGTCGGCATCTACGTCGGGCGCATCCACACCGAGGTGAAGCGACGCCCGCTCTACGTCGTCGGCCGCAAGATCGGCTTTCATGAAGGCAATTCGCCGGATCCGGCGCACGGGAAGGTCATTCCATGACAGGACCGGGGCGCGTTGGCGCAGCGATCGGGCAGTTCATTCGACGAGCGATCGATCTCATCCCCTGGAAGGTCGTCCGGTTCGGCCTGGTCGGCATCGTCGGCACGCTTGTCTATTTCGGTCTGGCCGCCGCTGCGACGATGTCGTTCCGCATCCCAGCGTCGGTCGCCTCGATCGCCGCCTATTTCATTGCGGCCGTCTACTCGTTTCTGGCGCACCGGTATTTCACCTTTCGCTCCAAGCAACCGATTTCCAAGGAAGCCCCACGCTTTGCCGGCGTACAGATCATCGGGTGGAGCGTGGCATTTTTGTCACCGCTGTTCATGACCGATCTGGCGGGCTTGCCACCTCTCGTGGCAATAGTGTTTGTTTCTCTGGCAGTGCCCCTACTGAGCTTTCTCGGCATGGAGCGGCTCGTCTTTCGTGCGCGTTCGCCGAGAAGCATCGCCAATGGAAGTGTTGCCGCGCATGGTGGACCGGACGACGTCACTGAGGAGCGCGTTATCGCCGATCGGCGATAAGGTATTGTTCGTTATTGCGCTTCTCGTGCTTTATGCGGGGGCGTTCCTGCTGCAGTGGTCCGAGCCGAGCGTTACCGACGTCAGCTGGCTGTTCGTGATCTGCGAGAAGATGCTCGCAGGTGAGCATCTCTATACCGACATCATGGAAACCAATCCGCCGATGTCGGTGTTTCTCTACATGCCGACGGTGGTCGTGGCGCACGCGCTTCGGCTCAGCCCGGAACTGGTGCAGATCTGCCTGACGCTTGCGTTGATGACGGCGAGCGTCGGTTGGACCAGCCGGATGCTCTACGCGGCGGGAGAAATCCGCCATCTCGACCGCTACCGTCTGATCGCAGCCTTTGCTTTTGGCGTCCTTGCGCTCGGCTGCTTTTCCGAGCGTGAGCACATCGCTCTCCTCACCACTCTGCCGACGCTCGCCATTCTGGTGCTGCGGCTGAAAGGCCGGACGATCGGGCCGGTGACGGCTGTCATCGCCGGCCTCGGCGAGGGACTGGCGGTTACCATCAAGCCGCAGATGGCGCTGCCCATTCTGTTGGCTGTCGGCTTGGCCATGGTTTGGTCGCGTTCGCTGAAGCCGGCCTTCCGGCTGGAGCATTGGATCGGCGTCGCCATCGTCGGCATCTACGTGGCGGTGGTCGGTCTGGTGTTCCCGGCCTATTTCACCAACATGATGCCGGTGTTGATGGATACCTACCGGGCGGTGCGCTACGACATCCGCGACATCGCTAGCGGGGACGGCGCCATCGCCTATTACCTGATGGTCGCGGCGCTCATCGTCCTGAAGGGCCGACGCCTCGGCGAACCGCGCCTTGCCGTGCCGCTCATCGCCTCTTTCGGCTATTACCTCTCCTATATCGACCAGTCGAAAGGCTGGGCCTACCACCTCTATCCGGCGGTGGCGCTGGCCACGTTTCTCCTCTTCGACGAGGCGATCGGCGATGCCTATGCGGCCGACGTGTCGCGGCTCAGCGGCCGCCTCGCCCTGACCGCGCGGATCGCCGCGCTCGCCGGCTTCGGCCTCGGCGCGCAGCCGCTCAGCGATTGGCTCGAGGGTCGGCAATGGGATTCGCTGCCGCTCGCCGCCCAGATCCGCCACATCGCGCCGCATCCCTCGATCGCCATCATCTCCGACGACCTTGGCCTGACCAACCCGTTGATCCGCATGGTCGGCGGCTCGTTCGTCGGCACGGTGGCGAGCCAGTGGATCACCCAATACGCCACCTACCGCATCGACCATCATCATCTCGATCGCGCCGGCGTCAACCGCATGAAAGCCTGGGTCGACTACGACCGCGACCTGCTGGCCGGCGACATCGGCCGCTCGCATCCCGATTTCATCGTCGTCGACCGGGGCGGCTTCGACTGGCTGGAATGGGCGCGACAGTCGCCAGCCCTGGCCAAACTGATCGCCGATTACCGCCAGGCCGGACGGGCCAACGATATCTATCTGTTGGCACGCGCCGATCTGGCGCCGCAGGATCCACATCCGGCGACCGGCAAATTCTGGCGGCTCGGCGGCTCCGACCGCTGGCTCGGCCCGGAGCCGGACGAGTCGACCGTCCGCATGGTGCATTCGGCAGCGCGATAGGTACTGCGACATTGACAAAGCCGGCCGGGGGCTTTTCAAACTGCAGTGACTACCAAGCATTTTCCTCGTTATAATAATTTCTGAATTGTGCCCACTCCGGGTCCCAGTTAACTTGGCTCCTCGTCCTCCCGACGAACAACTCTATATTTTCGTCGCTAAACCTCAAGAGAGCCTCATATAGATGACTTAACCAAATGCGAGCTGAGAGTGCGAAGTGTATTTGATCGCAGCTTGGATTGTTTATGACTTCGTCGCCAGTCTCAATTTCTTGTAGAAATATCTTGTTGAAATTGATAAACACTTCACTTGTAAATTGGTCTTCTAAGCTCATTTGTGATCGCAATAGATCAATCGACGGCTGCATGTTTGTCCATTTGTCCAAAAGAATCGTCTTAATTTGTTTCGCTCTAATAAGAAAATGTCGGCTCCTATCGTGATTGTTTGTCGCAAAGTCAAGCTGACACCAATACAGGTCAATTAGCTTTAGATAACCAAAGATATGCTTGTTGAATGCAACTACAGCCGCGAGTTGCTTTCGAGTCTCTGAATTCCTTTGATAGGCAATTTGTATCTGAACAGAATACCAGGCAAGCGCGGCTGCTGCCAATGCGGCTGCTGAGCTGATTACCGCACCAATAATAGATTGGTATTTGTTGATGGTTTCACTGGCATCAATCGTTGTAGCGAATGCAACTCCAGAAATAAATCCGCACAACAAGAAAATCGTTCCAATAAATACGGCGATTACAATTTCATTGTATGAAAAATACTCCCCCGTTCTGTTTGTTTTCATCGTTAGTATTCAGCGTGGTGGCTGTCTCCTGGTAAGTAGGGCGTTTCTTCGTAACGGTAGGGTTATGAACTATAAGGTCAAAGTTAACATTATGAGGGACAATGACACAAGGTGCGCCGCATTGACATCCCCGTCCGTCCGCTTATCAACGGGCGCCTGACCGAGCCAATCCGAGCACCTGTCCCATGTCCTTACCCGCCGCCGATCCCGTCTCCCGCCGCCGCACGTTCGCGATCATCTCGCATCCGGACGCCGGCAAGACGACCTTGACCGAAAAGCTGCTTCTATTTGGCGGCGCCATTCAGCTCGCCGGCCAGGTCAG
>JARLIT010000141.1 GCA_031291575.1 Ancalomicrobiaceae bacterium | reverse complement strand
TGGAGACGCGCGTCTTCGGCCGCGACCAGAGCGTGCGCGGGCTTCTGCGGGTGACGCTGGCGCCGCCCCTCGCGACCCACCTGCTGATGCCGGACCTCGCCGATTTCGCGCGTCTGCATCCGGACATCGAGATGGAAATCTTGTCGTCCGGCGAGCTGGCAAACCTGACCAACCGAGAGGCCGACGTGGCGATCCGCGTGGTCTACGACCGGCAAACACTGCCGCTCAATCTTCATGGCTCGAAGGGACCGGAGCTGTTCGGCGGCGTCTACATATCCCGCGATCGACTGGCCGCATGGCGCGCGGGCGCGCCTGATCCCATCCGGTGGATCGTCATAAGCATGCATGGCATTCCGGAGTGGGCCAGCGAAGGTGAGGTGCGCGCCACGGGGGTTCCGTTCAGGACCACGGACGCCGCGGCGGAGATCGTTGCTGTACGGCAAGGGCTCGGGATCACGACGCTGCCCTGCTTCGTCGGAGATGCGGACCCCCTGCTGGTGAGGGCGCCGGGCACCGACCTCCACATGTACGGAACGCTCTGGCTTCTCACACAGGGGGAGACACGCAAGACGAAGCGCGTGCGGCTCTTCACGGAGTTCGTATCCCGCAGGCTCGCCGCCTACGCTCCGCTTCTCGCGGGACTGTCCACATCCCGCGACTGACGCGCAGCAGGTCAGGCTCCGCCCATCAGCTATTCATCGCACCATTAAAGCATGGCGCGCGAGCGTCCGCACATGAGCAGGTTTCCCGACGTCAGGCGAAGGTCGGGAATCGCCCGTCGGTGAAGAGAGGCGGCCGCAGGCGCGACCAGTTGGACGCGAACTGGAAGGTGTCGAGATCGGTGAAGGTCTGGCCGATCACCTGCATGCCCGCCGGCATCCGGTCCTCGACGATGCCGAGCGGCACGTCAACGATCGGATAGCGATTGAGGAGGTTCCATGGCCACGTCAGGGCGTAGCCTAATCCGGTAGCGTCCCAAAACGCCAGTTTGTTTTCCTTGCTCTTGAACATATCGGCCTTGAAAAGCGGCGTCGCCATGGTCGGCATGAGCAGGATGCGGTAGCCTTTGCCGAAAACGCGCTGCTGGACCTGCCGGTGCCAGCGTTCGAGCAGCTCGTCGGCGGCTTCAGCCGCACGCGGTCCGACGGGCCCGACCAGGTCGAGGAAGTCCGTCATATAGGCGGAGAGCTGATCTCGATGAGAGTTTGCGAGTTCGATAAAGCTGCCAATCGACGTCGACATGAGTCCGTGCAGGAAGGTCGACCTTTCGGTCTTCGAAAAGCCGCAGTCGACTTCATCCACTTTGCAACCGGCGGCGCGCAGAGCCTCGATGCCCTTAAGCATCGCATCCTTCGTCGACGGTGTGACGGTGGCGATGCCGGCGCCCCAGTCCACGGCGATGCGCCATCCCGAAAGATCGGGGTATTGGGCAGGATAGTCGAGGGCCGGCCGGATTGCGGCCATGATCTTGTCGGACGGGCCGACGACCGCGTTCTGGAGGTGCACGAGGTCGTCGAAGCGCCTCGCCATCGGACCCGAAGTCGACATGGGGACCTCGCCGCCCGCAACACGCCCGAATGGCGGCCTGAAGCCGTAGACGCCGTTTTGCGAGGCGGGAATGCGGATCGATCCGCCCATATCCGAACCCAAGGCGAGCGTCGCGAAACCTGCGGCGAGAGCCGCACCCGATCCTGCGGAGGATCCGCCAGGGGAGTATTCGAGGTTCCACGGATTATGGGTCGTGCCCCAGGCGCGGGTCGACGCGCCGAGGAAGAGGTAGAATTCCGGCACGGTCGTCTGGATCGGCATGATGGCGCCGGCCGACTCGAGCGAGTCGATGATGGCGGAATTTTCCGTGGCGCGCGGCGAGTTCTTGAAGAGCAAGGAGCCCTGCGTAATTCGCCAGCCTGGCCGGGCGAATTCGTCTTTGACGGCGACCGTAATGCCTTCCAGCGGCCTTGCCTCGCCGCGGCGATAGCGATCTTCGGATTGTTTGGCTTCCTTCAGCGCCTCGTCGAAGTGTGTGTCGGTGATGCAATTGACCCTCGAATTGAACGTCTCGATCCGTTTGATCTGCGCCTTAAGAAGATCGACGGGCGAAGCCTTCTTCGTCTTGAACATGGCGATGAGGTCGTCGACTGACGCGTAACAGAGCGGATCGGTGGCCTCGGCTCGCGCGGCTGGCAGATCAAGCGCCGAAGCGACAAACGCCGATCCGACGCCTTTAATGAGCGTTCTTCTGTCAACCATATGCGCCTCCAGGTTTTGAGGGGATTGATTTCGGCCATCGAACCGCGTCAGGCGTGCTGCTCGTGTACAAACTTTCCGTTCATCACGGTCATCAGAACCTTGGTGTTGTGGACCTCATGCGGGGCGACCTCGAACAGGTTCTTTTCCATGACGACAAGGTCTGCAAACTTGCCCACCTCGATCGAACCGACATCATGTTCCATGCCGAGTTGCCAGGCCGGCCCCATTGTGGCTGCCTCCAACGCAGCGTCGAGCGGGATCACTTCGTCGGCAGGCGCAAGTTGCGGACCTTGAGCCTTTCCGAGCTCCCGCCTGGATGTGGCGGCCTCGATCGCATCGAGCGGACGATAGGTGCTGTAGTAGCCCGCTGCCGGCCAGTCGGTGCCGAGCGACACCATGCCGCCATGGCGAAGGATCGAGCCCCAACGATACAATTGGTCGGCGCGAGGCAGCCCTAGCCGGGCGCGGCCGATCGCCTGAGATGGATCCGGAACGGCCCATTGCGTCGAGAATGATCCGACGACGCCGAGCTTGGCGAAGCGCGGGATGTCCTCCGGCGCCACCAGGAAAAGATGGGCGAGCGCGTTGCGACGGTCTCGCGGCGGATTGGCTTTGATCGCCGCCTCGAACGCGTCCAGCGACAGGCGCGTCGCCCGGTCGCCGTAAGAATGAATATGGATGTTGAGGCCGGCGCGGTCGGCGCGCCTGATGATGTCGGCGAACAGGTTGGGGGGCAGGAGCGTGTCGCCGCTCGTTTCGGGCGCGTCGGCATAGGGCGCGAAGAACGCCGCGGTTCGCTGCGAGTCGCCGCCGTCGATGTTCAGCTTCAGCACCGAAGCCTTCACCAGCTCGGAATTGAATTCCCGGCGCAAAGCCTGGATCACCGGCACGGGATCGACGGCCGGGTTATTGTGATAATGGGCGCCGATCACCCGAAACGGCAGTTTTCCCTGACGCTCCAACCTTTCGTAGATGGCAAAGCCTTCCGCATCCGGCACGATCTGCATCCCAGCGTCAAAGAGGGTCGTGATGCCCGCCGCCGACGCCTGGGGAAGCCATTCCGCCAGCGACTCGGCGACATAGTCCGGACTGAACGGCTCGATGGCATTGTTGACCCGAATGATTGCCGGGACTTCCACGCAATAGCCGGTCGGCTCGCCCGTCGCCGGGTCGCGCTCGAAAGTGCTGAAGCCAGGCAGCGGATCCTTGGCGTCCTTCGTGACCCCTGCGAGCGCGAGGGCCTGCGAGTTGACCCATGCGCTGTGTCCGTCGATGGCGATCAGAATGACGGGGACGTCCGGCCAGATCGCGTCGAGATCCTCCTTGCGCGGTCCGGTCGCAGGAAATGCCGCGTAGCGCCAGCCGTATCCCCTGACGACGTCGGCCTTGCCAACCTTATCTTCGTACGCTTTGAGCGCTGCGAGCATCTCCTCCTTCGTGTCGAACTGGAGGTCCACGCCGCGCGTGAGGGTGGAGCCGACCAGCGGATGGATGTGCCCCTCGACGAAGCCGGGCATCAGCATCTTGCCGGCGAGGTC
>JARLIT010000140.1 GCA_031291575.1 Ancalomicrobiaceae bacterium | reverse complement strand
TCGTCAATGCCGACGAATCCGAGCCCGGCACCTGCAAGGACCGCGACATCCTCAGGAACGATCCGCATCATCTGGTCGAAGGCTGCCTGATCGCCTCCTTCGCCATGGGGGCGAACGCTGCCTACATCTACGTGCGCGGCGAATTCATCCGCGAGCGCGAGGCTTTGCAGCGCGCCGTCGACGAGGCCTACGAGGCCCGCCTGATCGGCAAGGACAATATCAACGGCTGGCCGTTCGACATTTTTGTCCACCACGGCGCCGGCGCCTATATCTGCGGCGAGGAGACCGCGCTCCTGGAAAGCCTCGAGGGCAAGAAGGGCCAGCCGCGGCTGAAACCCCCGTTCCCGGCCAATGTCGGCCTCTACGGCTGCCCGACGACGGTCAACAACGTCGAGTCGATTGCCGTCGCCCCGACCATCCTTCGCCGCGGAGCGTCCTGGTTCAATTCGATCGGCCGGGCCAACAATACCGGCACCAAGCTGTTCATGATTTCTGGCCACGTCAACCGCCCGTGCGTCGTCGAAGAGGCGATGGGCGTGCCGTTCAAGGAACTGATCGAGAAGCACGCCGGCGGCATCCGCGGCGGCTGGGACAATCTCCTCGCCGTCATCCCCGGCGGTGCCTCCTGCCCGGCGATCCGCGCCGACCAGATCATGGACGCGCAGATGGACTTCGACGGCATGCGCGCTGCCGGCTCGTCGTTCGGCACCGGCGGCCTGATCGTCATGGATAAGTCGACCGACATCATCAAGGCGATCGCCCGCATCTCCTACTTCTTCCGCCACGAGAGCTGCGGCCAGTGTACGCCGTGCCGCGAAGGCACCGGCTGGATGTGGCGCACCATGGAGCGGCTGGTCAAAGGCGATGCCGAGCCGGAAGAGATCGATGTGCTGTTCCAGGTGACGAAGCAGGTGGAGGGCCACACGATCTGCGCTCTCGGCGATGCCGCCGCGTGGCCGATCCAGGGGCTCATCCGCAACTTCCGCCCCATCATCGAAGAGCGGATCGCCGCCCGCAAGGGAATGGCGCTGAAGCAGGCAGCCGAGTGAGGGAGAGGAATAGGTGCCGAGCCTGATTTCCGGCGCATGTCGACGGGATCAGGCGAGCCCAGCGACCGGGGATGCCTTCCAATGATGAGACCGAAGCCGGAAGGCGACATCTCTTCGGCGGGAATGGTGTTCGGGTTGTGGATGCTGATCGGCGCGGGAATTGGAATCGGGGCAGCGATAATCGCCGGTGTGGAGAGGTTCACATTGGCGTTCGGTATCGCAGGTGGCATCGCCGGGGCCGCGTTGGGATGTGTTTCGGTGTTTGGAACATCGAGACTGTCCCGGGGACTGTGGATCGGCGGAGTGGTTGGGGTTTGTGTCGTATCGCTGCTTTACATACTGTGGCGCGTGTTCGGCGAATGATTGGTCGAGGACTGAATGGCTAAGATCAAAGTCGATGGCATCGAGATCGACATCGCGCCCGAGGCGACGCTGTTGCAGGCTGCTGAAGCGGCGGGGGCAGAAGTCCCGCGCTTCTGCTTCCATGAGCGGCTGTCGGTCGCCGGCAATTGCCGCATGTGCCTGGTCGAGGTGAAGGGCGGTCCGCCGAAGCCGCAGGCCTCCTGCGCCATGGCGGTCAAGGATCTGCGCCCCGGCCCGAACGGCGAGGCGCCGGAGATCTTCACCAAGACCCCGATGGTCAAGCGCGCCCGCGAGGGCGTGATGGAATTCCTGCTGATCAATCATCCGCTCGATTGCCCGATCTGCGACCAGGGCGGCGAATGCGACCTGCAAGACCAGGCGATGGCCTATGGCGTCGACAAGTCGCGCTTCAACCTGAACAAGCGTGCGGTCGAGGACAAGGACATCGGGCCACTGGTCAAGACTGTGATGACGCGCTGCATCCAATGCACGCGCTGCGTCCGCTTCACCGCAGAAGTGGCCGGCGTCGGCGATCTCGGGCTGATTTCGCGCGGCGAGGATGTGGAGATCACCACCTACCTCGAAACCGCCATGGCGTCGGAGCTCCAGGGCAATGTCGTCGACCTCTGCCCGGTCGGGGCGCTGACCTCGAAGCCCTATGAATTCACCGCAAGGCCGTGGGAGCTGACCAAGACCGAATCCATCGACGTGATGGACGCGCTCGGCTCCAACATCCGTGTCGATACCCGCGGTCGCGAGACGCTGCGCATCCTGCCTCGCGTCAACGAGGCGGTGAACGAGGAGTGGATCTCCGACAAGACCCGTCATGTGGTCGACGGCTTGAAGACGCAGCGGCTGGATCGGCCGTACGTTCGCGTCAACGGCAAGCTCAGAGCTGCGTCCTGGGGTGAGGCCTTCGCCACCATCGCGGCACGGGTGAAGACGACGGGCTCCAAGCGGATCGGCTTTCTGGCCGGCGGGCTCGCCAGCGTGGAAGAACTGTTCGCGCTCAAAGACCTCGCTACATCGCTCGGAGTTGCCAGCATCGATGCGCGCTTCGACGGCTCGGCGCTTGATCCGGCGCGCGGACGCGCCTCCTACCTGTTCAATGCGACGGTGGAAGGCATCGACGAGGCCGATGCGCTCCTCATCATCGGCTCCAACCCGCGCATGGAAGCGCCGGTGTTGAATGCCCGCATCCGCAAGCGCTGGCTGAAGTCGAAGTTGGCCATTGGCGTGATCGGCGACCACGCCGACCTGACCTACGCCTATCACTACCTCGGATCAGGCTCGCGTTCGCTGGAAGCGCTCGTCTCCGGCGAGATCGGCTTCATCGAGACGCTGAAGGCCGCCAAGAAGCCGCTCATCCTTCTTGGCGAAGGCGCGGTTTGTGGCGCCGACGGCGCAGCGGTCTTGGGCCTAGCTGCCAAGCTCGCCGCCATCGTCGAGGCGGTAAAGGACGGCTGGAACGGCTTTTCCATCCTGCACACCAATGCAGCCAGAGTGGGGGCGCTCGATGTCGGCTTCGTGCCGGGTGCGGGCGGCCTCACGGCGACGCAAATGCTGCAACCCGGAGCGCTTGACGTCATCTTCCTTGCCGGGGCCGACGAGGTCGATGTGCCGGAAGGCGCTTTCGTCGTCTACCTCGGCACGCACGGCGACAAGGGCGCGCACCGCGCCGACGTGATCCTGGCAGGAAGCGCCTATACCGAGAAGTCCGGCACCTACGTGAACACCGAAGGGCGGGTGCAACTCGCCAATCGCGCCGCCTTCCCGCCGGGCGATGCGCGCGAGGATTGGGCGGTGCTGCGGGCGCTCTCCGGCGTGCTCGGCGCGCCGTTGCCGTATTCCTCGCTCTCAGACATCCGCGCCAGCCTCTATCAGCGGCATCCGCATCTCGCCGAGATCGGCACCATCCTGCCGGGCGATCCGGCGGACGTGGCAAGGCTCGCCGAACTGGCCGGACCGGTGGCAGGCAGTGCGCTGACGAGCCCGGTCGCCGACTTCTATCTCACCAATCCGATTGCCCGCGCGTCGAAGACGATGGCCACCTGTTCGGCCCTCGCCAAGACGCGGGCGCTCGACGCGGCCGAATGAGAGAGCGCATGAAAACCATCGGCATCATCGGCGGCATGAGCGCAGAATCGACGCGGATCTATTACGATCGGCTCAATTCCGAGGCGCGCCGTCGGCTGGGTGGGCTTCACTCAGCCGATCTGATCATCCGCTCGCTCGATTTTGCCGGCGTAGCCGAACTGCAGGCGGCCGGCCGCTGGGATGACGCGGGCCGGCTGCTCGTAACAGCGGCGCGCGGGCTCGAGGCTGCGGGCGCCGAGATTCTGCTCTTGGCCACCAATACGATGCACAAGGTGGCGCCGGCGATCGAGGCGGTCGCCAACGTGCCGTTCATCCACATTGCCGATGCGACGGCCGAGCGGATCGTGGCTGCCGGCTGCAAGCGGCCGGCCTTGATCGCCACGCGCTTCACGATGGAAGAGGACTTTTACGTCGGGCGGCTGCGGCAGCGCTTCGGTCTTGACGTCGTCATTCCGGAAGTGGACGAGCGTGCCATGGTGCACCGCGTGATCTACGACGAGTTGTGCCGCGGCATCGTGGCAGACGGCTCGCGGCTCGCCTATGAAGGATTGGCCCGCCAGCTTCTCGCCAGGGGAGCTGACAGCGTCATTCTCGGCTGCACGGAAGTGGGCATGCTGTTGAACGCGGCGAGTGTTGCCGCACCGGTATTTGATACGAGTCTGATCCATGCCGACGCAGCGCTCGATCTGGCGCTGGCGGACACGGTTCGGGCGGCGGCCGAGTGAGGGGATTGAAACTATCATGACCGAATTCTGGTCCAATTTTCTCTGGCCGCTGATCATCATGCTGGCGGAATCAGTGCTGCTGCTGGTCGTGCTGCTGCTGATTGTCGCCTATGTGCTCTACGCCGACCGCAAGATCTGGGCGGCGGTGCAGATGCGGCGCGGCCCGAATGTCGTCGGTCCCTGGGGGCTGTTCCAGTCCTTCGCCGACCTGTTGAAGTTCATGCTGAAGGAGCCGGTGATCCCGTCGAGCTCCAACAAGTTCATCTTCATTCTGGCGCCGTTCGTCACGACGCTGTTGGCGATGGCCGCCTGGGCGGTGGTGCCGGTCGCCGACGGCTGGGTGGTGTCGAACATCAACGTCGGCGTGTTGTACATCTTCGCCATCTCGTCCTTGGGCGTCTATGGCGTGATCATGGGCGGCTGGGCGTCGAACTCGAAGTATGCCTTCCTGGCCGCGCTCAGGTCGGCCGCGCAGATGGTCTCCTACGAGGTCTCGATCGGCTTCGTCATCATCACCGTTCTTCTCTGCGCCGGCTCGCTCAACCTCTCCGACATCGTCAGGGCGCAGGAAGCGCACGGGCTGGCAACGCTCATCGGTCTGCCGTGGCTGAGCGTGCTGAACTGGTACTTCCTGCCGTTGTTCCCGATGCTGGTGATCTTCTTCGTCTCGGCCCTGGCGGAAACCAACCGCCCGCCGTTCGATCTCCTGGAGGCGGAATCCGAACTCGTCGCCGGCTATATGGTCGAATACGGGTCAGGGCCCTACATGATGTTCATGCTTGGCGAATACGTCGCCATCTGCACCATGTGCGCCTTGATGACGATCATGTTCTTCGGCGGCTGGCTGCCGCCGATCAACGTGGCGCCGTTCACTTGGGTGCCCGGCATCATCTGGTTCCTGATCAAGGCGCTGGCGGTGTTCTTCATGATCGCCATGGTCAAAGCTTTCGTGCCGCGCTACCGCTACGACCAGCTGATGCGGCTGGGCTGGAAGGTGTTCCTGCCGATTTCGATCACGTCGGTCGTCGTCGTCGCCGGCGTGTTACAGCTGACCGGCTGGGCGCCGTAAGGGGGGACCGTGGACCATCTGTCGCTTGCCGGAATGGTCGGCGCCGGCTTCGGGGTCCTGGTCGGCATATTGGACTTCGGCCTGATCGCCGGTCTTCTTGAGCGCGCCGCGCGCAAGGGGCAGGCGCCGGGAACGGCGGAAGGCTCCGCCCGGCCGTTCGGCGAGACGGTCATGCGGGTGCTGTTCGTGGTCAACGCCTTGGTATTCGCCGGGCTCGGCTATTGGTTTGGTGCTAGCCTCGGCGGGTGAGGCGAGAGGGGTTTTAGGGCATGAAACTGGATCAGGCTGCGAAAGCCTTGTTTCTGAAGGAGTTCGTATCGGCGTTCTTCCTGTCGATGCGCTATTTCTTCGCCCCCAAGGCGACGCTGAACTACCCCTTCGAGAAGGGGCCGGTCTCTCCGCGGTTCCGCGGCGAACATGCCCTCAGGCGCTATCCGAACGGCGAGGAGCGCTGCATCGCCTGCAAGCTGTGCGAGGCCATCTGCCCGGCGCAGGCGATCACCATCGAGGCCGGTCCGCGCGGCAACGACGGTACGCGGCGCACCACGCGCTACGACATCGACATGGTGAAATGCATCTATTGCGGCTTCTGCCAGGAAGCCTGCCCGGTCGATGCCATCGTCGAGGGGCCAAACTTCGAATTCGCCACCGAGACGCGCGAGGAGTTGTTCTATGACAAGGACCGGCTTCTAGCCAACGGTGCGCGCTGGGAGCGCGAAATCGCCCGCAACATCGCCATCGACGCGCCCTATCGGTAAGTCGGGCTTCGAACCGCTTCGAAAGCGCATCCAAAACGGAATACCGGGGAACCGGGGGGTCGAATGATCTTGCAAGCCCTTTTCTTCTACGTCTTTGCCGCAGTGACGATCGCCTCGGCGTTCCTCGTCATCTCGTCGCGCAATCCGGTCTATTCGGTGCTGTTCCTGATCCTCGCGTTCTTTTCCGCGGCGGGCCTGTTCGTGCTGCTGGGCGCCGAATTCCTGGCGATGATCCTCGTTGTCGTCTATGTCGGCGCGGTGGCGGTGCTGTTCCTGTTCGTCGTGATGATGCTCGACGTCGACTTTGTCGAACTGAGGCAGGGATTCCTGCAGTATCTGCCGATCGGGTCGGCCATCGGCATCGTGCTCCTGGTCGAATTGCTGATGGTGTTGGGTGCGGCGGTGATCGGGCCGCAAACGCTGGCTCATGTCGGTGATCCGACGCCGGTCAACGTCATCAACGCCGCGGCGCTGGGTCAGGTGCTCTATACGAAGTACGTCTACGTCTTCGAGTCCGCCGGCATGGTGCTGCTCGTCGCCATGATCGGCGCCATCGTCTTGACCATGCGGCACAAGGCGGGGGTCAAGCGGCAGAACATCTCTGCCCAGGTTGCCCGCACGCCGGCGACCGGGATCGAGATCGTCAAGGTCAAGTCGGGCGAGGGGCTCGCGGGCTGAGGATAATTTGGGTCCGGGCGGCGCGTCCGCCCGGGCGAAGGATCGATGGCGTCGGCGCTGGCGCTTGAGCAATTGGCTGCTGAAGACTAGGGAACATGGGGGATCTCATGGAAATCGGACTGTCGCACTACCTGTCGGTGGCAGCGATCCTGTTCACGCTCGGCGTCTTCGGCATCTTCCTCAACCGGAAGAACGTCATCGTCATCATGATGTCGATCGAGTTGATCCTTCTGTCGGTCAACCTGAACCTGGTCGCGTTCTCGCACTTCTTGAACGATCTGACCGGCCAGGTGTTCGCGCTCATCGTCCTGACCGTCGCCGCGGCGGAATCTGCGATCGGCCTTGCCATCCTCGTCGTCTTCTTCCGGAACCGCGGCTCGATCGCGGTCGAGGACATCAACATGATGAAGGGTTGAGCCGCCCATGTATTCGGCCATCGTCTTTCTGCCGCTTCTGGGGTTCCTGATCGCTTCAGCGATCACGCTCCTCAACCATCATCTGCCGATCGAGGCCGCCGGCGGTCATCATGGCCGGAATGCGCATGGTCACGACGCTCACGCGGCGGACCCGCATGACGACCATGGGGCTGGCCACGACGACCACGACCATCCCGAGGATCCGCCGGGCACGCGCGCGGCGCAGTACATCACTACCGGGCTGCTGCTCGTGTCGGCGGTCCTGTCCTGGATCGCCTTCATTCAGGTCGGCCTCTACGGCGAGCCGGGCGCGATCAAGGTGCCGATCCTCGCCTGGATCCAGTCGGGGGACCTCTCCGTCGATTGGGCGCTGAGGATCGATACGTTGACCGTCGTGATGCTGGTGGTGGTCAACACCGTCTCCTCGCTGGTGCACGTCTATTCCATCGGCTACATGGCGCACGACGACAACAAGTCGCGGTTCTTCGCCTATTTGTCGCTGTTCACCTTCGCCATGCTGATGCTGGTGACGGCCGACAACCTCGTGCAGATGTTCTTCGGCTGGGAAGGCGTCGGTCTCGCCTCCTATCTCCTGATCGGCTTCTGGTTCAAGAAGCCGTCGGCCAATGCGGCGGCGATCAAGGCCTTCGTCGTCAACCGCGTCGGCGACTTCGGCTTCGCACTCGGCATCTTCGGCGTCTTCGTCATCTTCAAGTCGATCGATCTCACAACCATCTTCGCCGCAGCACCAGGCATGAAGGGGCAGACGATCCTGTTCCTCGGCCACAGCTTCAACGCCATCACCTGCATCTGCCTCCTGCTGTTCATGGGCGCCATGGGCAAGTCGGCGCAGTTCCTCTTGCACACCTGGTTGCCGGACGCGATGGAAGGCCCGACCCCGGTCTCCGCCTTGATCCATGCCGCGACCATGGTGACCGCCGGCGTGTTCATGGTGGCGCGGCTGTCGCCGTTGTTCGACCTGTCGCCGACGGCCTTGGCCGTCGTCACCTTCGTCGGGGCGACGACGGCATTCTTTGCTGCGACCGTCGGGCTGGTGCAGAACGACATCAAGCGGGTGATCGCCTATTCCACCTGCAGCCAGCTCGGCTACATGTTCGCCGCGCTCGGTGTCGGGGCCTATTCGGCCGGCGTCTTCCACCTGTTCACCCACGCCTTCTTCAAGGCACTGTTGTTCCTCGCCGCCGGTTCTGTCATCCATGCGGTGTCGGGCGAGCAGGACATGCGCTCGATGGGGGGCTTGAGGTCCAAGATCCCGCTAACCTATGCGATGATGGTCATCGGCACGCTGGCCTTGACCGGAGTCGGCATCCCGTTGAGCCAATTGGGCTTCGCAGGCTTCAACTCGAAGGACGCGATCATCGAGGCGACCTATGCCGCCGACGGCCTGTTCGGGCCCTACGCTTTCTTCCTTCTGTCGGTGGCGGCCCTCTTCACCTCGTTCTACTCCTGGCGGCTGATCTTCCTGACCTTCTTCGGAACGCCGCGCGCTTCGAGCGAGGTCATGGCGCACGTGCACGAGAGCCCGAGGGTGATGACCATCCCGCTGATGGTCCTGGCGCTCGGCGCGGTCGTGGCGGGCATGCTGTTCACCGGCCTGTTCCTCGGCTACGGCCACGAACCGGCGGCGATCGTCGAGCATTGGAATGCCTTCTGGAAGGGCGCTCTGTTCGTCGGGCCGGATAACCACATCCTGACCGAAGCGCACCATGTGCCGGCTTTGGTCAGTTTCGTGCCGTTCCTTGCCATGCTGATCGGCTTCGTCACCGCCTACTGGTTCTATATCGTCGATCCGAGCCAGCCGGTGGCACTGGCCGAGCGGCTGCCCGGCGTCTATCAGTTCCTCTTGAACAAGTGGTACTTCGACGAACTCTACGACCGGATCTTCGTCAAACCCGCCATCTGGCTCGGACGCCTCTTGTGGCGCGGCGGCGATGGCTGGCTGATCGACGGGTTCGGGCCTGACGGGGTGTCGGCGCGCGTCATCGACGTCACCGCACGGGTTGTCAAACTGCAGACCGGCTTCGTCTACCACTATGCCTTCGCCATGCTGATCGGCGTGGCGGCGCTTGTTACTTGGATGCTGTTCGGGGGAGTTCACTGATGGCGGGCTGGCCCTTGCTGACGATCGTCACCTTCCTGCCGCTGGTGGGCGTCGCCTTCGTCGCCTTCGTGCGCGGCGAAGACGAGGTGGCGGCACGGAACATCCGCACCGTTTCGATGATCACGACGGTGGTGACCTTCCTTGTCTCGCTCTTGATCCTCAAGGAATTCGATTCGGCCAATCCAGGCTTCCAGCTGGTCGAGAAGTCGCGCTGGCTCGGCGGGCTGTTCAGCTACCATATGGGTGTCGACGGCATTTCGGTGCTGTTCGTGATCCTGACGACCTTCCTGATGCCGTTCTGCATCCTGGCGAGCCAGGCGGTGACGAGCCGGCTGAAGGAGTACATGATCGCCTTCCTGGTGCTGGAAACGTTGATGGTCGGCGTCTTCACCTCGCTCGACCTGATGCTGTTCTACGTCTTCTTCGAGGCCGGCCTCATTCCGATGTTCCTGATCATCGGCGTGTGGGGCGGACCGCGCCGGGTCTACGCCTCGTTCAAGTTCTTCCTCTACACGCTCCTCGGCTCCGTTTTGATGCTCGTCGCCATGCTGGCGATGTACTGGCAGGCCGGGACCTCCGACATCACCGTCCTCCTCGACCATCGCTTCCCGGAGGCGATGCAGCGATGGCTGTGGGTCGCCTTCTTCGCGTCCTTCGCCGTCAAGATGCCGATGTGGCCGGTCCACACCTGGCTGCCGGATGCTCACGTCGAGGCGCCGACCGCCGGTTCGGTCATCCTCGCCGGCATCCTGCTGAAGATGGGCGGCTACGGTTTCCTCCGCTTCTCGGTGCCGATGTTCCCGGCGGCCTCAGACTTCTTCACGCCGTTCGTGTTCACGCTGTCGATCGTCGCAATCATCTACACCTCGCTCGTTGCCCTGGTGCAGGAGGACGTGAAGAAGCTGATCGCCTATTCCTCCGTCGCCCACATGGGCTACGTGACGATGGGCATCTTCACCATGAACGTGCAGGGCATCGAGGGCTCGATCTTCCAGATGATCAGCCACGGCTTCGTCTCCGCCGCCCTGTTCCTCTGCGTCGGCGTCATCTACGACCGCATGCACACCCGCGAGATCGCCGCCTATGGCGGGCTCGTGAACCGCATGCCCTGGTATGCCGTCGCCTTCATGATCTTCACCATGGCCAATGTCGGCCTGCCGGGCACCTCGGGCTTCATCGGCGAATTCCTGACGCTGATCGGCGCCTTCCACGCCAACACCTGGGTGGCGTTCTTTGCCACGACCGGCATAATCCTATCGGCAGCCTACGCGCTGTGGCTCTATCGCAAGGTGATCTTCGGGGTGCTCGACAAGCCGAGTCTGGCCGGCATCCTCGATCTGTCCTTGCGCGAGCGCATCGTTCTCTATCCGCTCGTTGCGGTCACCCTCTTCTACGGCATCTATCCGAAGCCGATTCTTGGGGCGACCGCGGCTTCGGTCGAGGCGCTCGTCACCAAATATCACGCCGCCATCGACGTGCTGCACCACACCGCGCTGGCGGTGAACTGACAGGTCCGGCCGGTTCCCCGAATTCCGGAGCCCGGTCGACCCTGGACTATCGCGACATCCCGCCGACCGGGCTCGAAGGCCGGCGGAGGAAGCTCAGACGTCAGACTTGAGGATCCTGTCCCGTGGCCATCATCCCCGACTTCGCACCGGCGCTGCCGGAGATCGTTTTGGCTGTTGCCGCCATGGCCCTCCTGATGGTGGGCGTGTTCCGCGGCGCCACGTCGAACGGCCTCGTTACCGGACTGTCGCTCGTCGCGCTCCTTGTCGTCCTCGTGCTCGTCCTCGTCGGGTCGAAGGGCGGGGTGACGTTCAACGGCGGCTTCGTCGTCGATCCCTTCGCCCGCTTCATGAAGGCCTGGGCGCTGATCGGCTCGGCGCTCACGGTGCTGATGGCGGCCGATCCGGCCCGGCGCGACCACTGGGGTGGGTTCGAGTATCCGGTTCTGGTGCTGATCGCCACGCTCGGCATGCTGATGATGATCTCGGCCAACGATCTCATCTCGCTCTATGTCGGCCTGGAACTGCAGTCGCTTGCCCTTTATGTCGTCGCCGCCATCGACCGCGACAAACTCAAGTCGACCGAGGCCGGCCTGAAATATTTCGTCCTCGGCGCGCTGTCGTCCGGCATGCTGCTGTACGGATCGTCGCTTGCCTACGGCTTCACCGGCCACACCGATTTCGTCGGTATCGCTGCCGCGCTGAAGTCGCAAGGCGGCTCGCTCGGACTGACGTTGGCCATCGTCTTCATCCTCGCCGGCCTTGTCTTCAAGATTTCCGCCGTGCCGTTCCACATGTGGACGCCTGACGTCTACGAGGGCTCGCCGACGGCAGTGACCGCCTTCTTCGCCGCTGCGCCGAAGGTGGCCGCCATGGCGCTGATCGTGCGCGTCGTCGTCGGACCGTTCGCCGCGGCGGTGCATGACTGGCAGCAGATCCTTGTCTTCGTCTCGGTCGCTTCCATGTTGCTCGGCGCCTTCGCGGCGATCGGTCAGCGCAACATCAAGCGACTGATGGCCTATTCCTCGATCGGTCACATGGGCTACGCGCTGGTCGGGCTGATCGGCGGCAATCAGGAGGGTGTCTCCGGCGTCGCCATCTACATGGCGATCTACCTGATCATGACGATCGGGGCGTTCGCGGCGATCCTCGCCATGCGCAAGAAGGGCCAGTCGGTCGAGGACATCTCGGATCTGGCCGGCATGTCGCGACTGCAGCCGGTCAACGCCTTCTTCCTGGCGATGATCCTGTTCTCGCTTGCCGGCATCCCGCCGCTCGCCGGCTTCTTCGCCAAGCTCTATGTGTTCATGGCGGCGATCAAGGCCGGCTTCTTCGTCGTCGCCGTCATCGGCCTTGTCGCGAGCGTGGTCTCCGCCTTCTACTATCTCCGCATCGTCAAGATCATGTATTTCGACGAGCCGGAAGGTGAGGCCCTGGAACCGATGCGACTGGAACTCAAGACTGCACTCGGTTTCTCCGGCCTGTTCGTCCTCCTCTTCGTCGGCTTCGGCGACAGCCTGATCGCGGCCGCCGGTGTCGCTGCCAAGACGTTCTTCTGATGGACCATTCCTCGAGCGGGGCGGAGCCGGTCGGGCGCGGCTACCGCCTCGTGACGTTTAAGACCATCGGGTCGACCAACACGGAAGCGATGGCGCGGCTGAAGGCCGGCGATCCGGGCAGGCTCTGGGTGTTCTCGTCCGAGCAGACCGCCGGCAAGGGTCGGCGCGGCCGCAACTGGGTGACGTTTCGCGGCAATTTCGCTGGCAGTTTGGCACTCGTCGTCGACGTTCCGCCGGCCAAGGCGGCGACGCTCGGCTTCGTTGCGGGACTGGCAGTCCGGCGGGCATTGTTGCGTGTCGTCTCCACAGCTTCCGTTTCCCTCGTCCTCGACGGGGCCGATACGCTGCCGACGAACGGGCGCGGGCGAGGCCGCATCGAGCTCAAATGGCCGAACGACCTCATCGTCGAAGGCGCCAAACTGGCCGGCATCCTGCTCGAGGCCGAGCCCTTGCCGTCAGGTTTGCTCGGCGTGGTGATCGGCATCGGCGTCAATGTCGTTTCGGCGCCGACGGATTTGCCCTATCCTGTCACGTCGCTTGCCGACCTCGGCGTCAGTCTCGAGGCGGACTTGCTGTTGCATGCCCTCGTCGAGGCTTGGCCGGACCTCTATCGGATCTGGTCGGAACCGGACGGCATGCAGGATATCGGCCGGGAATGGCTGGCGGGTGCCGCTGGCGTCGGCGGGCCGGTGGCGGTCCAGGTCGGGGGACGCGTCTTTCGGGGCATTTTCGAGACCATTGATGCCGAAGGCAGGTTGATGGTCGTCGACGAACGTGGGGTCCGGCACGCAATCGCGGCCGGCGAGGTACATTTTGGCGTGGCCGCAACGGCACGTCCGGAGGAATGAGATTGGCGAAAAGGCATGCGGGCGAGGCGGAACTCGTCTATCTGCCCTTGGGCGGCGTCGGCGAGATCGGCATGAACTTGTCGCTCTACGGATTCGGACCGAAGGCGCACCGCAAGTGGTTGATGGTCGACCTCGGCATCACTTTCGCCTCGGAATTCGATGAACCCGGCGTCGACGTGATCCTGCCGGACATCGAGTTCATCGAGAAGGACAAGCGCAATCTCGTCGGTATTGTCATCACCCATGCGCACGAGGACCATTTCGGCGGGTTGATCGACTTGTGGCCGCGGCTCGGCGCGCCGCTCTACATGACGCCGTTCGCGGCTGGGCTCCTCGAGGCCAAACTGGAATCCGAGGCGGGCGCCCCCGAAATTCCGATCCGCCGCTATACCGCCGGCGACCGCCTGAACCTCGAGCCATTCGACGTCGAGGCGATTTCGGTCGCCCATTCGATCCCGGAATCGGTGGCGCTCGCCATCCGCACCGCACTTGGCACCGTCGTCCACACCGGCGATTGGAAGATCGACCCGACGCCGGTCGTCGGCTGGACGACTGACCTCGATCGGCTCACCGCGATCGGGAGCGAAGGCGTCAGAGCACTCATCTGCGATTCCACCAACGTGGTGCGCGACGGCATCAGCCCGTCGGAGCGCGACGTTGCCCAGTCGCTGACCCGCATCATCTCCGAAGCGCCGGCCCGCGTCGCGGTCACCACCTTTGCCTCCAACATCGCCCGGGTGCGATCGGTGGCGGAGGCGGCGCACGCGGCGGGGCGCAACGTCATCGTCATGGGGCGCGCCATGCGCCGGGCGATCGATGTGGCGTCGGAACTTGGCATGTTCGATGGGCTGCCGGATTTTCTCGATGAGGATGCCTTCTCCTATCTGCCGCGCAACAAGGTGGTGGCGCTGATGACCGGTAGTCAGGGCGAGCAGCGGGCGGCGCTTGCCAAGGTGGCCCTGGGCGACCACAGGACGATCAAGCTCGCCAAGGACGACATCGTCATCTTCTCCTCGCGCACCATTCCGGGCAATGAGAAGTCGGTCGGGGCGGTGGTCAACGGGCTCGCCAAGCAGGGCGCACGCATCATCTCCGATCGCGACGCGCTGGTGCACGTGTCGGGCCATCCGCGCCGCGGCGAGCTCATCCAAATGTACCGCGCCGTGCAGCCGCAGGTGGCCGTGCCGGTGCATGGCGAGGCACTGCATCTCAGCGTACATGCCAGTTTCGCGCGCGAGCTCGGAGTCCCGGTCGTCATCGAGGCCGTCAACGGCAACGTCGTCCGGCTGGCTCCCGGCGAGCCGGGCATCATCGAGGAGGTTGCGGTCGGGCGGCTGTTCCGTGACGGCAAACTGGTGGTCAGGCCCGACAAGTCTGGCGTCAAGGAGCGGCGCAAGGCGGGTTTCGCCGGTGTCGCCGTGGTCTCGATCATCCTCGACGAGAAGGGCGATCAGGCGGTGGAGACCGACGTCGTCACCATCGGCATTCCGGAAGTCGACAATCGCGGTGTCACCTTCGACGATATCGCGGTGGATGCGGTCGACAACTGCCTGAAGTCCATGCCACGGGCGCGCCGGCGCGACCACGATGCCGTGGCGGACTCGGTGACGCGGGCGGTGAAGGCCGCGATCGGCGAACGTTGGGGCAAGAAGCCGATCGTCGAGGTGCTGATCGCGGAAGTGTGATCGGCGGATCGGGGCGTTTCGCCGGTGGGCGCGTCGCCTGCCGCATTTCGGGTCCGTAAGTCTCCTAGTCACGGACGAGAGGGCAGGGCATTGTCGCCCCCGGCCATGCGCCCTTCGGCTCACTTGCAATGCACCTGACGCCGGCCTATCGCAGCAGGCATGCAACTGCGCGGGAGGACGCGATGATCGGACGCTTGAACCATGTGGCGATCGCGGTGCGCGATCTGTCGGCCGCCGCGGCGAGCTACCGCGATACGCTGGGAGCGACGGTTTCCGAGCCGATCGACCAGCCGGAGCACGGCGTGACCGTCGTGTTCGTGGCGCTTCCCAACAGCAAGATCGAACTGCTGGCGCCACTTGGTGAGACTTCGCCGATCCAGAAGTTCCTCGACAAGAATCCCGACGGCGGCATGCACCACGTGTGCTACGAGGTTGAAGACATTCTGGCGGCGCGCGACCGGCTGAAGGCAGCGGGCGCCCGTGTCATCGGCTCCGGCGAACCGAAGATCGGTGCGCACGGCAAGCCGGTGCTGTTCCTGCATCCGAAAGACTTTCAAGGAACCTTGGTGGAGCTG
>JARLIT010000139.1 GCA_031291575.1 Ancalomicrobiaceae bacterium | reverse complement strand
CTCCGAAGCGGTGAAGCTGCCGGAACGGCATCTCGGCCTCGTCCAGGCGGAAGAGACGCCCGAACTCGATGCCGTCCTCGACGCCCTTGGTCGGCACGTTACCGCCCATGTCGATCTCGACAAGCTTGTGGCGCTGGCTGCGCCGGGCTCGGTCGTCCCCGGGACCGGCGAGGGCCGTATTGCCCCGCCCGGGCAGCGTATCGCGCTCGCCCGCGATGCGGCCTTCTCGTTCGTCTATCCGCACCTTCTTGACGGCTGGCGGCGGGCCGGTGTCGAAATCGTCCCCTTCTCGCCGCTGGCCGATGAGGCGCCGCCTGAGACCTGCGACGTCTGCTGGCTGCCCGGCGGCTATCCGGAGCTCAACGCAGGGCGGCTGGCGGCGGCGGCGCGCTTCAAGGCGGGGCTGACGCACTTTGCCGAAACGCGGCCGGTGCACGGCGAGTGCGGCGGCTACATGGTGTTGGGGCGGGCGCTGACCGATGCCGACGGTGTCGAGCATGCGATGGTGGGGCTCCTGTCGGTCGCCACGTCGTTCCACAAGCGCAAGATGACGCTCGGCTACCGCGCCGCCACGCTCCTCGCCGACGGGCCGCTCGGGACCGCCGGAACCCGGCTCGCCGGCCACGAGTTCCACTACGCCACCATCGTCGACTCCGGAACCGACGAGCCCTTCGCTCGCGTCACCGATGCCTACGGTACGCCGGAGGTGCCGGCGGGCGGGCGGCGCGGCCGCGTGAGCGCGAGCTTCTTCCACGTGATCGCGGCCGACTGAAACGCGGGCGGAGACCGGGCATTCGGCGTCGCACGAATGCGCCGACGCGTGCTTTGATGCGCAAAACCATCCATCGGATGATTGCGGGGAAGAAGTCGAGCGGTTAGGCTCTGCACATGCTGGCTCTGCGTCTTTCTCGACTGCGCCTCCTGGTCGTCGCGCTCTACGCGCTGACGCTGGCCTTTGTCGGCCTGATGCAGCCCATCGGCAGCGGCTTCGTTGATGCCGAGCGTGCCGCTCTGGCGAGCCTGCCAGGGGGCGCCGACGTCTCCATCTGCAGCCATGACGACAGCGGCGCGGCGCAAGACCCGGTCAAAACCTCGCACGCCTGCCACGATCTCTGCCTCGTCTGCTGTATCGGCGGGCTCGAAGCCGTCGCCGATCTTGAGGTGCCGCTGCCCGACGGCGTACCGATGGCCGCCCGGCCGGCACGGGACATCGCAGCAATCGATCTCTGGCGCGCTCGGTCGAATGCGCGCGGGCCGCCGCCGAGTGCCGGGCTCGCCTGAGCCCCGGGACCGCGCACGCACGGTGGCGCGGGCCAACCCCGGCTAGCTGACACGAGATGCCCATTGCCGTCGGTCAAGGACGACCGAACGGATACGCCCGGCAACCTTTGCCGCGGCGTTGGCGGCAACGCCGCCGCCATGGGCAATCGCCGTCCGGACCGGGCAATTTCCGCATTTGCGCGTCCAACGCCCCACGGCCCCACGCCGGCAGACGCCGCGCTCGGCCGTCCAGATCCAAGGTTTCACAACATGAACGCCAGACATTTCGCGCCCGCTCTGGCGGGCCTCTTCCTCGTCGCGACCGCCGTTTCGGCGCAAGCACACGCAACGCTCGAGCAGGGCCAGGCCAAGGTCGGCGCCAGCTACAAGGCCGTTCTCAGAGTGCCCCACGGTTGCGACGGCTCGGCCACCCTGAAGGTCCGCATCCTGATCCCTGAAGGCGTCATCGCGGTCAAGCCGCAGCCGAAGGCCGGATGGGAGCTGACGATCACCAAGGGCAAGTACGACAAGCCGCACGATTACTACGGCACCCTGCTCAGCGAGGGCGTCAAAGAGCTGGTGTGGAGCGGCCGGTTGCCCGACGACTACTATGAAGAATTCGTCTTCCGCGGACAGATTGCCAAGGATCTGGCGCCCGGTTCCACGCTCTACTTCCCGGCGGTACAGGAGTGCGAGAAAGGTGTGGAGCGCTGGATCGACATCCCGCCAGCCGGCAAGACGGCGGAAGACGTTCCTTCGCCGGCACCGGCGGTCAAGCTTCTGCCGGCGGAGTGAGCCTGCGATGAGCCTCGCTTCGGCGCTCCCCGGTTCCGCCACCACGTTCGTCAGGGCGTTGGTTGCAGCCATTCTGGCGCTTGTCGTCGTCCAGGCGACGGCCGGGCGCGCCGAGGCGCATGCGCAATTGATCGAGTCGGAGCCGGCGGACGGTGCAATGCTGACGAGCGCGCCGGCTGAGGCGATGTTGCGCTTCAACGAGTCGGTCGCGGTGCTCGCGCTCAGCCAGATCGCACCGGACGGCGCCATCGTCCGTCTCTCCGGTGCTCGGGCCGAAGACGACATCGTGCGCGTGCCGCTGGCGCCGGCGGCGAAGGGCACGCGGCTCCTGTCCTGGCGGGTGCTGTCGTCCGACGGCCATCCGGTCGGCGGCACTGTCAGCTTTTCCGTCGGCAGCCGCAGCGAGGCGCCGCCGGCCGCAACGGCAACGGGCGATTTCCGTGTCTCGGCTCTGCTCTGGGCGGTGCGGCTGGCGTTCTATCTCGGCCTGTTCGGCGGCGTCGGCGGTGCCGTCTTCGCTGGGCTGGTCGATCCGCTGAGACATGCAGCGGCTGCCGGCCGGTCGACGACCCGTGCCGCGCTCGCCCTGCTTGTCGCCGTGCTGCCGGTCGCTGTGCTGGCCGAAGGTCTCGACCGGCTCGGCGCGGCACCAAGCCTCGCAACCCTCGGACCGTCGCTCGCCGCCGGTCTGCGGAGCCCAATGACCGTGACGCTCGCCGTGGCGCTGGCCGCCGCTGCCGGCGCGGTCTGGTCACTGTCGCAAGAAGGCTGGCGACGGACGGCTCTGGCGCTGGTGGCCTGGGCGCTCGGGGCCGTATCCCTGTCGTTGAGCGGCCATGCGGTCGGCGCGCATCCGCAGTGGCTGACGCAGCCGGCGGTCGCCCTCCATGCCGGAGCGCTGATCCTTTGGCTCGGCGCGCTGCTTCCCTTCCTGGCGCTCGCCCGCCAGGGCAGGGCGGCGCTTCTCGCCGCCATCCCCGGCTTTGTTCGTCTCGCAGTGCCGGCGGTCGCGATCCTTTCCGCGACCGGGTTCGTGCTTGCCGCCGTCGAGGTCGAGGCGCCCGCCACGATAGTCGATACCAACTACGGGCTGGTGCTTGCCGCCAAGCTCGCGGTCGTCACCCTGCTGATCGCTGCGGCGGTGATCAACAACCGGCTCAACACGCCGAGCCTGATGCAGGCGGCCCCGGCGGCTGTCGGCCGGTTCGCCGGCATCGTGCGGCTCGAAATCGTGGCGGCCACCGTGATCCTGGCGCTCGTCGCGCTGTTCCGCCTGACGCCGCCGCCGCGCGCCATCCTCGCCGACGATCGCGCCGGCGTATCGACCCACATCCATACCGCCGCCGCCATGGCGGACGTTTCCCTCGTTCCCGCCCGTGCCGGCACCAACAGCGTCGGACTGACGCTGCTGACCGGCGATTTCGGCCCCTTGCCGGCGCGCGAGGTGACGGTGCGGCTGACGAAGCCGGACGCCGGCATCGAGGCAATCACGGTGCCGGCGCAACTCGGGAGCGACGGACGCTGGACCACTGGCAGTCTGCGTCTGCCGCTCGGTGGACGCTGGCAACTCGCCATCGCCGTGCTGATCGACGACTTCCACAGAGAAACCCTCACCGGCGAAATCGACCTGCGCCGATGAGTTCCACCTTCCCAACCGGAGTGAAAACCATGATCAAACGCATTCTTCTCGCCACCCTGCTGACGTTCGCCGGTTCAGGCCTGGCGCTGGCGCACGAATACAAGCTCGGCAGCCTCGAAATCGTCCATCCCTGGACACGCGCGACGCCCGCTGGCGCCAAGACCGGCGGCGGCTATCTCACGATCGTCAACAAGGGGGCCGCCGACAAGCTGGTCTCCGCGGCATCCGACGTAGCCGGCAAGGTCGAGCTGCACGAGATGGGGGTCAAGGACGGCGTCATGATGATGAAGCCGCTCCCCGATGGCGTCGCGGTGCCGGCGAACGGCAAGGTCGAGTTCAAGCCCGGCGGCTACCACGTGATGTTCCTCGACCTCAAGGCGCCGTTCAAGAAGGGCGATAAGGTCAAGGTGCATCTGACGTTCGAGAAGGCGGGGGCGGCGGACGTCGACTTCGAGGTCGCCGGCGTCGGAGAGACCGCGCCGGCCGAGCATGAACACATGAACATGAACTGAGGTCGGCTGGCTCCGTCCGTCAAGGAAGGACGACGTCGCTCGCCCGGTTGAAATCGGCGTTGCGCACCGCCTCGCCGATCACCGTCATCATCGCAGCCCGCGCGGCCTCCGGGTCGCGTGTGGCGATGGCTTCGACGATCGCCTCATGCTGGATGGCAGACTGGCGTTGACGTTCGGGCTGTTCCACCGGCGAGGAAATGGCGAACGAGGCGGTCAGCGCCGTTTCGATGATCGCCCCGATTGCCCGCATGAACGGATTGCCGGAGGCGGCGGCGACCGCCAGATGCAGTTCCAGATCGACGTCGGCGAAAGACGCGTGGGTATGGCCGGCCGCCCGCATGGTGGCGACGATCGCCCGCATCTTGGCGACATCCTCGTCGCTGCGGTTGAGCGCGGCGAGCGCGGCCGCCGCCGGTTCGAGCGCCTGACGGATCTCGAACAGCGATTGCATGAAGGAGCGGTCGATGCCGATCTTGAGCCGCCAGTTCAGGACGTCGGCATCGAACATGTTCCAGTTGAGACGTTCGGCGACCCGCGTGCCGATCTTGGTCTTGGCGACGACCATGCCTTTGGCGGCCAGGGTCTTCATCACCTCGCGAATGACCGTGCGGGAGACCCCGAATCGCGTGGTCAGATCTGCCTCACAGGGTAGGTTGGTTCCGGTCGGGAAATCGCCGCGCAGAATCGCAGTGCCGAGTACCGAGGCAACCTGTGCCTGACCGGTCCGTATCGTCCGTCTTGTCACGCTGGGAGAGCGCGCAGTGGAAAGAGCCATTTCCTCCACCCTTGGAGCTTTTTGCAGTGTTTGTTATCGAGCAGTAAGATAGGACACAATTCCAGCGATAGAAACAGGTTCGTTTTCCCGGACGATGCTCCGGGGCCACGATCTTTCGATGACCGACACACCGGCGGTCGCGGGCTGTCAGGGATTGATACCGAATGTGATTTCGGTCGTGCCGGGCACTCGGCTAGAAGTCGAGCCGACCAGATAAACCAAGGAAAGAGGCCGACCGATGTGCGGTATCGTGGGGATTCTCGGAACCCGGCCGGTGGCCGCGCATTTGATCAACGCGATGAAGCGGCTGGAATACCGCGGTTATGATTCGGCCGGATTGGCGACGCTCGAGGACGGACGTCTCGCCCGGCGGCGGGCCGAGGGCAAGCTGAAGAACCTCGAGGCGAAACTCGAAGCGGCGCCGCTCGCCGGCACCATCGGCATCGGCCAGACCCGCTGGGCGACGCATGGCGCACCGACGGAAGTCAACGCCCACCCGCACGCCACCCCGCTCGTCGCCGTCGCCCACAACGGCATCATCGAGAATTTCCGTGAACTGAAGAATGAGCTCATCGCCGGCGGCCGCATCTTCCAGTCGCAGACCGATACAGAAGTCGTGCCGCATCTCGTCAGCATCGAACTCGAAGCCGGCGCCAGCCCGCAGCAGGCGGTGGCGCGCGTGCTTGGCCGGCTGACCGGCGCCTTCGCGCTCGCCTTCCTGTTCGACGGCTACCCCGATCTGCTGATCGGCGCGCGCAAGGGCTCGCCGCTCGCGGTCGGCCACGGCGATGGCGAAATGTTCTTGGGGTCCGACGCGCAGGCGCTGGCTCCGTTCACCGATCGCGTCACCTATCTCGAAGAGGGCGACTGGGTGGAGCTCTCGCGCGAGTCCTTCACGATCCACGACGCTACGGGCAAGACCGTCAAGCGGGCGATGGTGTTCTCGCAGGCCTCCGCCTTCCTGGTCGACAAGGGCAACTATCGCCATTTCATGTCGAAGGAAATCCACGAACAGCCCGACGTCACCGGCCATACGCTCGCCCGTTATCTCGATCTCGCCGCCTCGTCGGCGCGGCTGCGCGACTTGCCGTTCGACTGGGCGACGATCGACCGCATGGTGATCTCGGCCTGCGGCACCGCGTATTACGCCGGACTCGTCGCCAAATATTGGTTCGAGCGGCTGGCGAAGATTGCCGTCGATATCGATGTCGCCTCGGAGTTCCGTTACCGCGAGGCGCCGATGCCGGTGGGCGGACTGGCCCTGTTCATCTCGCAGTCCGGCGAGACGGCCGACACGCTCGCCTCGTTGCGCTATTGCAAGGAGCACGGCCAACATATCGCGGCGATCGTCAACGTGACGTCGTCGAGCATCGCACGTGAGGCAGATGTCATCTTCCCGACGCTTGCGGGTCCGGAAATCGGGGTGGCCTCGACCAAGGCCTTCACCTGCCAGCTGTCGGCGCTTCTGTCGCTGGCGGTCGCTGCCGGCCGGGCGCGCGGCGTCTTGAGCCCGGAGGCCGAGCGCGCGGCAGTCGATGCGCTGGCGGAGGTGCCGCGGCTTCTGTCCGAGGCGCTCCGGCTGGAACCGCAGATCGAGCGGCTGGCGCGCCAGATCGCCAAGGTCAAGGACGTCCTCTATCTTGGCCGGTCGACGAGCTACCCGTTGGCGCTCGAGGGCGCGCTGAAGCTGAAGGAAATCTCCTACATCCACGCCGAAGGCTATGCCGCCGGCGAGTTGAAGCACGGGCCTATCGCCCTCATCGACGAGACCATGCCGGTGGTGGTCATCGCGCCGCACGATGAGGTGTTTGAGAAGACCGTTTCCAACATGCAGGAAGTGGCGGCGCGCGGAGGCCGCATCGTACTGATCACCGATAGACACGGCGCCGAGGCGGCGGCGATGGAGACCATGGCGACGATCATCATGCCGACGATGCCGTCGCTCGTCGCTCCCATCGTCTACGCCGTGCCGGTGCAGTTGCTCGCCTATCACGCAGCGGTGCAGATCGGCACCGACGTCGACCAGCCGCGCAATCTGGCGAAGTCCGTCACGGTGGAGTGAGGGTGAGCAGCGACGGTGGCCCCACCGCCGTCAAATCGCTCCGGTGGAGCGATTTGAGCTGCGAGCGCCCTGAGCTTGGGCGAAGGGCAGGGCGCGGCCCCGGCTCTGCCGGGACGGAAATGGGCGGCGAGGCTTGTTGAAGAACTCGGAATATGCCCCACGCAAGGTGTCATTCCCGGCCGCGGGCTGGAAGGCGCGAGGGGAAGGGAGTCCGGGAAGTTCCATTTGAATGGGTCGTTATCTGGATCCCCTTTCCCTCGATCGGCTTCGCCGATCTCGCCGGGGATGACAACCGCGGCCTTTGAAACCTCTTTTTCAACAGGCTCCAGCGGACGCTTTTAGGCGACGAACGCGCCGAGCGTCAGGGGTGGCCGCAGCGGGGGGCCGCTCCGCGTTCGAACGGGGTGCTCTGCGGTGGACCTTGCCGCGCTTCGCTTTATACTCACCGCCATAGGAGCGGTCGCGGATGCCCGCCTGCGGTCGCTGTCGTCGTCCGTGCCGAAACTTCAGCCGCACGACGGCTCCCCTCGGAGGCGACATGTCGCAAGAGCCCTTGGAACCCGTGCCGCGCCTCAGCGCGATGGCGCAGCTGCGTAATAATTTCCTGACCGGCGTTGTCGTTGCCGGACCGATCGCGATTACCGCCTATCTCGCCAACTCCTTCCTGGAGTGGGTCGACGGCAATGTGAAGCCGCTGATTCCCTCGGCGTGGAACCCGGACAGCTATCTGCCCTTCGCTGTGCCCGGCTTCGGCCTGCTGGTGGCAGTGCTGCTTCTCACCATGCTCGGCGCGCTGACGGCCAATTTCGTTGGTCGCACGCTCATCACCTACGGCGAACTGCTGGTCGAGCGGACGCCCTTCGTGCGCTCCGTCTACAAAACCCTGAAACAGGTGTTCGAGACCTTCGTCGCCAACAAGGACAATTCGTTTTCCGAGGTCGGACTGATCGAGTGGCCACGCAAGGGGGTCTGGTCGATGGTGTTCGTCTCGGGGCCGGCACGTGGCGAGGTGGCGGAGCGCCTGGCTGCAGAGACCGGCGGCGAGGTCGAACCGGGCTCGGAGTTCGTCACCGTCTTCATTCCGACGACGCCCAATCCGACCGGCGGCTACATCATGTTCCTGCCGAAGAAGGATGTGATCATCCTCGAAATGACGATTGAAGAGGCAGCACGGCTGATCATTTCGGCTGGCGTCGTCGTGCCCGAACAGAAAGCCAAGGTGCCGCCGGTGGAGCAGGCGGGGCCATGACAGCATCGATCACCACGGCGGATGCTGCACGCGCCCTCCTGGAACGGCTGTTCCGATCGTTTCTCGATCCGGCCCGATCGCCGAAGGATCTGCTGGAGTTCGTCAGCTCGGACTGTGTCCATCAGGTGGACGGCAAGACGCTCGTCCTAGACGACTTCCTGAAGCACGCGGCGGCGGTTAAGGCTGCGATCGTCGGAGCCGACGTCACGTTCGAGCGGCTGGTCTTCGATCCAGTTCAGGCGACAGTCGCCGATGTCCATGTCGTCAACGCGCTGAAGACCGACGGCACCAGGATCCGCTCGAAGGTCATCGCCTTCTATCGGCTGGAGAGCGGCAAGATCCGCGAAGTGGACGAACTGACGCTGATGCTGAAGGGAAGTCTAGAAGATCGCGATCTCGGATCGCGAACCTGAACCTCGGCGTTGCCTGGAGAGACGCCAGGACCCGCTGTCCCCTTCCGGGTGTGCGGCATAGTGAGCCTTTCGCCCTGCAGGGCGAGGTGCTTTGCGCCAGCAAACCTCGAGACCCATGAAGCATCAGGTAGCGTTACCGCCGGCGGAGCCCAGCCTCGGCCGACGTCACCATAATCCAATCGCGGTACCGATGCCGCGGAAGGTCGAGGCGGTCGAGCCGAACCAGCCGTCGTCATGTTTCGGGGCAGGCGCAGGCATAGGCTGCACTTGGCTGGTGCTCGCGGCCGGGGTCGATGCGATGCTCTTGGTCACAGTCGGATCAGCCGGCTGGGCGGGCGTATCCGGCGTCTGATAGGCGGGCAGCGGCGCCGGCTTAGCCGACGGCGTGCCGACCTTGCCGAGTTGCTCCTGGCCGAGCTGACGCGATACGTCGAAGCCGGAGATGTTGCGCTCGTTGATCGGCGCCGGGGCGGTATCGACGACGCCAGCGGGGGCCGGGCCGCTGGCAAGCGGCGGCAACGGCTGCTTCTGCACGATGTGAACGATCTTGAAGCCGCGCTTCTTCAGTTCGCGCAGCAGCGGAGCGACAGCATTCGACGACGAGCCCTTGATGTCGTGCAACAGCAGGATGCCGCCGTTCTGATGCTCGAGTTCCATCAGCGCGCGGTTCATCACGTTCGGCGCTTCGGAGTCGGTGATGTAGCCCTTGATCCAATCGTTGCCGGCGGCGTCGATGGCAAACACGCCCATGTCGATCTGGTTGAACCAGGTATTGACGACGTGGCTGTTGAACAGTCCGGGATAGCGGAAGAAGTGGCTCGTCGGCTTGGTATCGCTTGACTTGCCCCAGATCGCGTCATCGACCGCCTTCCAGCCGCCAACGATCTCGGCCTGCGATTTTTCCAACGGCCAGCTCTTCAGCTGATAGGTATGCGTCATCGTGTGGTAGCCGATCGACATGCCGGCTGCCGCGACCTTGCGTGCCTCGGCCGGATAGGCCTTGGCCATCTGGCCGATCATGAAGAAGGTGGCCTTGACGCATTCGTTCTTCAGGGCCGCCAGCACGCGGTCGGTGGTGACGGGCCGCGGCCCGTCGTCGAAGGTCAGGATCACTTCCTTCGGCTGCAACAGCGGCATCCGGGTGCGATAGGTCTGGCCGGCGTAGAAGCCGCCGGTGGTGTCGACCTCGATGATGCGCGACAGGCCGATGGCGTCCGGATTGCCGGGGCAGGGTGCCGGCGGCACGTCGACGATGACGTGATCGTGCTGCGGCACGGCGGCTTGCGCGGTCAGGGTTTCGAGCGATGTTGGCTTCTTCGGCGCCGGCGCCGGCTTGGTGACCGTCGGTTTGGCTGCGACCTTGGCCTTGTCGGCAGACGGCGCTGCCGTGGTCGGTTTGGCCGTCGGCTTGGGCGTTGCCGGCTTGACCGCGGGCTTCTGCGGCGGCTTTTTCTTCAACAGCTCCGGATCGGTCGGATCGGGGGACTGCACCGTGGTCGCCTGAGGCTTGCCGGGTGCAAGTTCGAGCGGCGCGTTCTGGGCGAATGTTCCGGCGGCGGTACCGATGACGAACACTGCCAGACCCAGGGTCATGGCAGGAACCGCGCCGCGAATTGTCCTAGTCATTCCGAAACTCCGTAGCCACCGCTGGGCTTCTTGGGCAAACCCATGTCGCCGGTCGATGATCCGGCGAGCCAAACCTCGCAAACGTGGCACTGCTCGAAAACACCGTCCCTTGGCGGCAAATTGTGTCGTTTCCAAGGGACTGCGAACGGGCCCGTGCGACGGACACCCGACGTCTTGCACCCGATCGTCCGGCCAAATCGGCCGTCGGTGCAACCGGCACCGGCGACGACAGTCAGGCAACGGCCGATCAGGATCCGTTAATGTAGGTAACCACGGCTTTCTGACCGCAAGGTTAATGGATTGCAAATTTGGCCCGGTGACGGCCTGCCTTGCGTTCGATGCAAAGCCTTTGTTGCGGGGCGCGCCCGGGCAGGATAAGAGGCTGCCCCTTGCCTGGTATCAGCCCGTGAACAACGAGGAGACGACTCTCCTGCGTGTCGATCAGTTTGATTTCGAATTGCCCGAGGACCGGATCGCGCTTCGCCCCGCGATCCCGCGGGATAGTGCGCGCCTCCTCGTCGTGCGTCCCGGCGGCGAGCCGGCACTCGCCGACCACGTGGTCACCGATCTGACAGACCTCCTCGCTCCCGGCGATTGCCTAGTGTTCAATGACACGAAAGTGATCCCGGCCGAACTCGCCGGCGTGCGCTTTCGCGGCGAGGTCGCGGCGAGCGTTTCCTTCAATCTGCACAAGCGCGAAAGCGCGAACGTCTGGCATGCCTTCGCCCGCGGGGCGAAGAAGCTCGGCCCCGGTGATCGCGTGCGCTTCGGCGATCCGGCGCGCACCTGCGAGGCGGGGGAATTGTGGGCGACCGTCAGCGACAAAGGCGATGGCGGCGACGTGACGCTCGCCTTCGATGTCGCCGGACCCGATCTCGACCTGCGCATCCATGCGATCGGCAAGGTGCCGCTGCCGCCCTACATCGGCCTGAAGCGGGCCGCCGACGAGCGCGACCTGACCGACTACCAGACGGTCTACGCTCGCGACGAGGGGGCGGTCGCCGCGCCGACGGCCGGACTGCACTTCACACCGGATCTTATCGAACGCCTGCAAGGCAAGGGAATTGCGTTGCATTTCGTCACGCTGCATGTCGGTGCCGGCACCTTTCTGCCAGTCAAGGCCGAGGATACCGACGACCATGTCATGCATGCCGAATGGGGCTCCGTCAGCCCGGCAGTGGCGGCCGATCTCGAAGCGGCGAGGGCCCGGGGCGGGCGCATCGTCGCCGTCGGCACCACGTCGCTGCGACTTCTCGAAAGCGCTGTCGACGCGGAGGGCGTCATCCGGCCGTTCTCAGGCGATACGGCGATCTTCATCACGCCGGGCCGCCAGATCCGCGCCGTCGATGCGCTGATGACCAATTTCCATCTGCCGCGTTCGACGCTGTTCATGCTGGTTTCGGCGTTCTCGGGGCTCGATTGCATGCGCGACGCCTACGCTCATGCCATTGCCTCGGGCTACCGGTTCTATTCCTATGGCGATGCCTCGCTGCTGTTCAGGGCTTCCGACCCATGACCGATGTTGCGCCGATTTCTCCTGAGGCTGTGCCGACCTTCGGCTTCGAGGTGTTCGCCCGCGATGGCAGGGCTCGGCTCGGCCGGGTGACGACGGCGCACGGGGTGATCCGCACGCCGGCCTTCATGCCGGTCGGCACGCAGGCGACGGTGAAGACCATGTATCCGGACCAGGTCCGGGCGCTCGGTGCCGATATCGTGCTCGGCAACACCTATCATCTGATGCTGCGCCCAGGTGCCGAGCGGGTCGCAGCCCTGGGCGGTCTGCACAGGTTCATGAACTGGCCGCACCCGATCCTGACCGATTCCGGCGGCTTCCAGGTGATGTCGCTGTCGAAGCTCAGAAAGCTCAGCGAGGCCGGCGTCACCTTCCAGAGCCATATCGACGGGCGGCGCTACGAATTGACGCCGGAGCGCTCGATCGAGATCCAGGGGCTGCTCAACTCCAACATCCAGATGCAGCTCGACGAGTGCGTGGCGCTGCCCTCGACCCGGGCCGAGATCGAACGGGCGATGCAGCTGTCGTTACGCTGGGCGGAGCGGTCGAAGGCGGCGTTTTCGGGAAAGCGCGGCCACGGCATTTTCGGCATCGTGCAGGGGGGCGACGATGCGGCCTTGCGGGTGGAGTCCGCCGCCGCGCTGAAGTCCATGGAGTTCCACGGCTATGCCGTCGGCGGTCTGGCCGTCGGCGAGCCGCAGGCGGTGATGCTGGAGATGATTTCGGCCGTCGAGCCGATCCTGCCGGCCGACAAGCCGCGCTATTTGATGGGCGTCGGCACGCCGGACGACATCGTCAAGTCGGTGATGTGCGGCATCGACATGTTCGACTGCGTCATGCCGACCAGGGCCGGGCGGCACGGGCTCGCCTATACGCGGCGCGGCAAGGTCAATTTCAGGAACGCCCGTCACGCCGAGGATCCCCGGCCGCTGGACGAGGAGAGCGACTGCCCGGCGGCACGCGACTATTCCCGCGCCTACCTGCACCATCTGGTGCGCACCGAGGAGGCGCTCGGCGCCATGCTTTTGACCTGGGTGAACCTCTCCTACTACCAGACGCTGATGGCTGGCCTGAGGAGCGCGATCGGCGAGGGACGGCTTGCCGATCACGTCGCTGGCTTGAACGAAGAGTGGTCCAAGGGCGACATTCAGCCGGTGGGGTGAAGCGCGACGCTTGCAAGTTACCGGCGATATGGTCGTTTTCGTCATTGCGAGCAAAGCGAAGCAATCCAGAAAGCCAAAGACAAAGAGTCTGGATTGCTTCGCTTTGCTCGCAATGACGGTAGCGGAGTCCGTTCGGCTCCGCCGCTTGCCGTCAGATCTTCTTCTTCGGGCCGACCGAGGCGCCGTTGACCAGGACGTCGCCGGCCTCGTCGATGTCGACCGCCCAGAAATAGGCGTCCGTGCCTTCGGGCTTGGCCAGCGCTTTCGCCGCATAGAGGCCGATGACGGCCTGCGGCGCACCTTCCGTCGTCACCTTCGACATCGACTGGATCACCTTGTCGAGGCCCTTGGCGTGCACTTCGACATGCGCCTTGGCGCTGTTGTCGATAACATGCACGTTGCCCTGCCAGGTCAGCGCATAGGAGGGCGCCGTCAGTTCGGACGGCTTCAGCACGATGGTGGCGCCGCCTGTCGGCAGGAAGGCCGCCTGCACGCTGGCCTCGGCCGCCTTCGGAATGGCATCGATTTCGCTGAGGTCGAAGACCTCGATCGCCTTGGCGATACCGCCCTTGACGTCGAAATCCTTGAACCCGAAGTCGAGGGCGAGACGGGTCGGAATCAGGTCTTTCGCCCAGACCGGTACGAAGACGGAATCGACGGCGACGCCGTCAAAGGTGTAGCCGACATCGATGGAACTCGACGGGCTGCCGGTGTCCACGCCCAACCTCACGCCGAGATTGGCGATGGTACCGCGTCCGAACGGCGTCTGCACAGCCAGCTGGTCGACCGCGACCGCCGCGGTCAGCGTATCGAGGAGCGGCGTTGTGGCGCGCAGGAGATCCTTGAGGGCGCCTTGCTTGGCGACGATGTCTGGCTTCGTGTGGTTCTCG
>JARLIT010000138.1 GCA_031291575.1 Ancalomicrobiaceae bacterium | reverse complement strand
CCACCGGCAAGCGGTGGAACTTGGGCAGACAGCAGAAGGTAAGAGGCCAAACGGCACCAAGCCGTTCGGCCACAGCCTCAAAGCGCGGCGGACCATAAGGGTGGCGCGCTTCGGGGTCAATAGAGTTCGCTTCCTCCTTCAAGGGATTCGGGTGAAGCATACCGGCCGCATCCATTTGATGTTTCCCCCCCATTCCCGATTAGTCGGCAACTCCGCGGGGCGAGCCGCGAATTCCGCCTGAGCTTGGCGCGCGCCCTAACGATGCTGGGCATTCGGGTGCCGATTTTGGCGACATAAGTCCCCTCTCCTCTTGCGGGAAAGAGGCAGGTGGGGCAACCGGCGCAGTCTCGCCACTCTGGTTGCCTGCTTCCTTCCTGCGCCGGCAGGCCCTCCCGGCCAAGCCCTGCCGCGCGTCCCGCCCAAAACCGTCATGGGCCGGCGGACGTCTGATCCGGTAACCGTCATACCGACAGCGTAAGCTGATCCGACCGCCCAGGCAGCGCTCGTCGTCCGCATGGGCGCGATCGAGGTGGATCCGACCGCATACTTGGCCGCGCCCCTGCCCGGATCAACTGAACTGCTTGGGATGGCCCTACCAGCTCAGCGCTTGGCGAGCGGTTCACCTTGGTAGAGCGCCGGGCCGCAGCGCGGCCCGCTCGACTTCAGCTGGCCGCAGGCGGCCTGGGCCGCGGCCTCGCTCTGAAATGGACCGGCGAGCAGCCGGATTTCGATGCCGTCGGGGGATTCGGCGAGCCGTGCCAGAGGTTTCATCAATTTCGCCAGCTTAGCCTGCTTCGCTTCCAGGTCAGACCAGGCCTTGCGCACCTGGGCGATACTGTGGAAGCCGCCGAGGTCGACGGCAAAGGTCGCGGCCGGAGCCTCGCTGGCGGCTTCAGGCTTTTCCGCCGCCTTGTCCGGAACCGGCGGTGCAGTCGCCACAGCCGGTGCAGGCGACTCGGCCGGCTTCGGCGTGTCGGGTCCGACCGCCGGCTTCGGCATGATCGAAGCCGTCGTCACCGCGTCTGGCAACTTCGCATCAGGCGGCGTTTTCACCGGAGCGGGTTGCGGCGGCACGGCGATCGGCACCGCCTGGACCTGGGCCGGGGCGACCGGCACAGCCGGAGGCTTCTGCAATGCCGCAGGCGGAGCCAGAAGCGCATTCGGCAGCATCGGCCGCCCAGTCGGGTCGAGTGCGGCCGAATTCTCCAACAGCATTCTCTCGATGGCCGCCCGGTCGACCGCCGGACGCTCATTCGCCGCCTTGTCAGGCGGGCGCGGCGCTGGCGTCTTGGCAACGATCGTCGTCTGCCCGGGGAGCGGCGGTGCGTCCGCCGGCAACGGCTGCGCCGAGGTCGGCGACGTCGGCACGGCGGCCGTTGCAATGGGTGGCGTCGCAACGGCGATCGGTGGTCGCTGCACGGCCTGCGGTGAAGACGGCGGCATGACAGGAGCCGCCAGCTGCGTCTGCGTCTGGGCGCGCACCGGCAGCTGGGTCACCGGCGCGATCGCCTGTGCAGGCTGCGGAAGCGCCGCCTGAGGACGTGGCGGATATTCACTGGTCGGGATCGGCTGGGTCTGGTTGGGGGCGATCGGCACCAGCGACTGGACAGGGCGCGTCACCGATCCGGTCGCCAGATTGTTGGTGGCGTCCTCCAGATTGGCGAGCCGGCGCGCGAGCACGTCGGTCGAGACGTCGACGCGTCCGACCATGCGCCTCAGCTCCTTCACATCCTGGTTGAGGCGCTCGAACTCTTCCTTGGTCACCACCGGATCGCCAGGCAACGGCACCGGCACGGTCGTCACGGTGCCAAGCGCAGAACGCGCCGGGGCAGGACGGATCGAGGCCGTCAGGTCGCCAGCCTCCTGCGTGACCGGCCGCGCGGGATGAATCCCCTGACGCGCGCCGGCGAACTGCCAGGAGGCAAAGGCCGCCACGACGGCGAAAACGGTCACGCCAGCCCAGCCCAGAAGGGCCAGACCGCGACCTTTCTCCCCGCCCGCGAACAGGCGCTCCATCCGATTGGCCGTTTCCACCACCACTCTCGATTACCCGGTAAGACGCCACGGCGAATCGCGACCGAAGGAATCACGATGAGTGAGCCTATCATTCTTCGCCACACCGCAGAACATGCGGCTGCACAGCCGATGCGAAGGTCTCGGCATCATCTTATTGTCAAATGTTGCTGGATGCTTTGCGAGTCGGATTCGCTCGACTGCTGCAATTCTGGCCTCGATTGAAGACAACGATCCGACAACTTCCAGCTCAGACTGCCTCTCGGAACCGGCTGGCTGTATACAACTGGCACGAATTAGCCGAAATATCACTCTCTGCGGTGACAATTGTCGCAGCATACGCTGGCTGCGCTCAGACTGCTGCAACGAAACCGTCTGTACGGGTGACCGCGAAGCCGCTCGATGGCGTCGACCGGCAGAGTCAGCGGCGCCACGCCAGGCCCCAGAGCGCGAGGATGTCACATGGAAACATGTGATAGCTGAATACGGGCTTCATCCGCTTTCGATAGAGCCGTGATTGGGCTTATCGAGACATCGCCTCGGCAATTCAGCCTGAAAGCCCGCGCTCCAAAGCGTGATGCTGCTGCATGTCTCCATGAAACGGCAGCCAGCACGAGAGCATCCTGCGGTCAGCCGGAAGCGGCTGGACGCAGGCAAGATGCTCTAGAGTCAAAGAGATAAGACGCCTTATGTGCGTCCGATTGGACGCACGGCGCTCTGGCGCGACTTTGCATTTGACATGCGAGTCGGGCCGCACCACTCGCGGCATCTCGAATGTCTAGTTCGTTCTACGGCAGCCGGACAAAATAAACTGCCACAGCCCCCGAACACCAACTCCGGCGAGATGGGCAGACCCAATCGCGGTTGGCAAATCCGGACAACGGCCTGCCTGAATGAGGCTTTCCGGATTCCCCCACTGACGCTCCCGTCGGGTCGGCGTGCGGCTCAGCCCTTTCCGTTCGCGCCTTTCTGCCCGCGGTCGCGAACGACATCGAGTTCAAGGTTCGCTTCGAGTCTTTCAACACCCGGCCCGCGCAATGCTCCGCGTGCGATTCCGGTTCAGCGGGAAGCGCCCCGCCCGTCGACGGCGTAGATGTCGCACATTGTCTTGACGATGCGGCGAACCTCGTCGCTCGCCAGTGAATAGAAGATCATCTTTCCATCGCGGCGGGTCGACACCAATCGGTCCGAACGAAGCCGGGCCAACTGTTGCGACACGGCAGGCTGGCGCAAATCAAGGGCCTCCTCAAGTTCCGTGACGGAACGTTCCTGCTCGGACAGCAGGCAAAGGATGATCAGCCGCCCCTCATGCGCCATGGATTTCAATAGATCACAGCCGCGGACCGCGTTGTCGCGCAACGGTCGGGTCCACTCACCTTCCTCGGCCTGCTGTTCGGCATAGCTGCCATGGTTCCTCCGAAGAAAAGAACCACTCACCTCTGGTGTCATAGGCATCGTCGGTCTCGTCCTGCGCTTACCAAACTAGTCACCCAATTCCCCCCTAAGGATGGCGAAGGTCTCAACCTAGTTGCTTTTCCTTCGAGCCGGCGCCGAAACGCCTCCCGTGACCAAGTCTGTTGCGCGCCCGTTGAACCGCCGGGGCGTCATTCGGCTCCTGAACGGGTGACATGCCTACATGCAAAACTCGCCCCACTGAGCGGAACCCGTTTGTCAGAAATGGCGCTTGAGCAGTCCCGTGGCTGAGCCATCATATGCCACCCGACTGCAAGCGATCTCTGCGGTGGACGCCGTTGTGAGTTCCGAATTGTTGTCGCCCTTTCAATTGAAGAATACATTACGTGGGACCAAAATAAAAGTCGAGCACAGTTTCGTCGCATGAGATGCCCAACATTAGCGATCCTTATTCCGCGGCCTGACCGAAACTCACGGCTCGAGCGGAGCGGGGAGTTGTTGTCTGACATATACAAGTATGATTACGCCGACGCTCGTCAGGATGTTCAACTATAAAATGACGAGACATAAAATGTTGTGATATCTATATATAATAATCGCATTGCAGATGTTGGGTTTTTACTATTCGCAGGACTGCAAATTCGGAATTTGATGAGATGCCTGAAATATGTCACGCGACATGACTGATGCCTGCATACGGGATCGCGTATCCAGCTACCGTTCTGGATAATCTGCATCTGCTCAAGATATTCCAAATCTCTGATAATTGGGGTCTACCGCAAAAACGACACGCCCTCCGACGCCCCGATCGGCGCCATGTATTGATATCGCATTCGACCGATCATCATAAACTCTTACATTGGTGCATGCCAAATTATTACGAAGCCCGTATCTTCATGCGGATCTTGTCTTTGTATACAGCAAAGGCGATTCCGATGAATACTTGATAATACGATCGAATACAGGACTTTGGCGGTGCCAAGTTCTACCAAAGTCGAACTCGGCGTTACATTGCGCCAGATTTATTTAATCCCTGCGCGAGGCGGTTCGCACGGCACGAGCAACTCGAACCCGGCCAGAAGATCTGCAATCAAGTCATCGGGACTCTCGAGCCCGATTTGCAGTCGGATGACAGGTCCCTCGGGCTGCCAGGGATTTGCCGAGCGCGCGTGGGCGATCTCCGTCGGCACGATTAGGCTTTCAAATCCGCCCCAGCTGAAGCCGATGGCGAAAAGCCTGAGGCTATCTATCAGGGCCGCCACGGATTCCGGCGTTGCCGGATGCAGGACCACCCCCATCAGCCCAGATGCGCCGGTGAAGTCGCGGCGCCACAGGGCGTAGTCGGGATGAGTCGGCAACGCGGGATAGAGAACACGGGACACTTCGGCGCGCGACTCCAGCCAACGGGCGATTCGCAGGGCACTTTCTTGGTGCTGCCTTAGTCGCACCGCGAGCGTCCGCAGACCTCGCAGCGCCAGATACATGTCGTCGGGGCCGGTCCACATCCCGAGGTCGCCGTGGGTTGCGCGCAGCTTGCGCAAGGCTTCGCCAGACGCCGAGACAGTGCCGACGAGCGCGTCGGAATGGCCGACTACATATTTGGTCGCAGCCAGGATCGACAGGTCTGCCCCGAGCGCCAGCGGCTTGTGGAAGAACCCGGTCGCCCAGGTGTTGTCGACTGCGACGAGCGCTCCGTGCCGATGTGCCACTTCGGCAATCGCCGGCAAGTCGGCGACTTCGAATGTGTGCGATCCCGGGCTCTCCAGATAGACGGCGCTGGTGTTCGGCCGGATCAGCGCTTCGATGCCGGCGCCGATGCGCGGATCATAGAAGGTGGAGTCGACACCGAAGCGGCGCAGCACGCGATCGCAGATATCGCGCCCCGGTCCGTAGACATTGTCGGCAACGAGCAGATGGTCGCCCGCCTTGACGATCGCCATCAGCGCCACGGCGATCGCCGACAGGCCGGACGGCGTGATGACTGTTCCTTCGGCACCTTCAAGGTCGCTGATGGCGGAGGCAAGTGCATCAGAAGTGGGCGTTCCGCGTCTTCCGTAGACGTAGCGTGCCTTTTTCGAGTGCAACTGCTCGACGCTCTCGAACAGGACGGTCGAGGCATGCACAACGGGCGGATTGACGAAGGGCGCGTGATCGCCGCCGAGCCGCCCGCTGTGGACGAGTTCAGTGTCGATCGAGTGAGCCTTGCCGTCGCCAACCGATTCCGCCATGTCGTATTCTCCATCGAGCGGCGACGCCGCCTGCCTGTTGCATTATGGCGGCCACTTTGGCTCGGCGCGGCCATTGGCGCAATTCGCGCCACGCAGGGGCAGCCACCCGCCAAAAGCTGCTCCGGCCTTTGCCATGCGCAAAGATACGGTCTCCGCCGTCTTCGCACGGAACCCTGCCAGCAGCCCGGCTCCGAAATCTGACATCTGCCTGACATCGATCTGACGCGAATTGAACTGGACGCATGCCGCCTCCTCTTGACCCGCGGGGGCTCTTGGCCTGAGATGTGCTTCATCGTCGGTCGAAATTGCCCTGGGAGTGCCGGCGCGCCAGCGGAAGAGGGTGGCGCTCGCGATTGGACAGTTTCGGTTCCGGCCGTCGGCATTTGAGGGGAGCGGACGGAAACCGGCGCCTCGTTCAGGAGTCATAATAATAAGGGGACATTCGGATGAAGACGACAATCCTGGCCGCCTCGCTGGCTGCTGCGACATTGATTTCTGCAGCCGGCGCCGAAGCCGGCACCCTCGACGACATCAAATCCAAGGGCTTCGTGCAATGCGGGGTCAGTCCTGCGTTGACCGGCTTCTCGGCACCGGATGCGACCGGCACCTATCAGGGTTTCGACGTTGACGTCTGCCGTGCGATTGCGACCGCCGTCTTCGGCGATCCCAACAAGATCAAGTTCACCCCCCTCTCGGCGAAGGAACGCTTCACCGCACTCGCCTCGGGCGAGGTCGACGTGTTGTCGCGCAACACCACCTGGACGATGACCCGCGATACGTCGCAAGGGTTCAAGTTCGCCGCGATCAGCTATTATGACGGCCAGGGCTTCATCGTCCGCAAGGGCATCGGCGTGAAATCGGCGCTGGAACTCGCCGGCGCCACGGTGTGCACCGAAACGGGGACGACGACCGAGCTCAACCTCGCCGACTTCTTCCACACCAACAAGCTCGACTACAAGCCGGTCACCTTCGGCAATAACGACGAGGCGGTGAAGGCCTATGAAACCGGCCGCTGCGATGTCTATACGACCGACCAGTCCGGCCTCTATGCCATCCGCCTGAAGCTGACCAACCCGGACGAGCACGTCATCCTGCCGGAGATCATCTCCAAGGAGCCGCTCGGACCGCTCGTCCGCCAGGGTGACGATCCCTGGTTCAACGTGGTCAAGTGGTCGTACTTCGCCCTCCTCACGGCCGAGGAGCTCGGCGTCACCAAAGCCAATGTCGATGAGATGCTGAATTCGCCGAACCCGGAGATCCGGCGTCTGCTCGGCAAGGAAGGCACGTTCGGCGCCGGCATCGGCCTCTCCAACGATTGGGCCTACAACGAGATCAAGGCTCTCGGCAATTATGGCGAGATCTTTGACAAGGATATCGGCCCGTCGAGCCCCCTGAAGATCGCCCGCGGCCTCAACGCGCAGTGGAACAAGGGCGGACTGCAGTACGCCCCGCCGATCCGCTGATCCGCGATCGAGCCGAATGGCAGCGTCCCCGCCTTTGACCGCGGGGACGCGGAAGCCGACACGTGAGAGGCGAGGCATGATGGAGCCAAAGGCGTCGGCGCCGCCGGGCGCAGGGGAACGGCGGCATTGGCTGACCGATCCGGTGTTCAGGAGCGTGGTGTTCCAGTCCCTCGCCCTCGTGGCGATGGCAGTCATTGCGTGGATGATCGTCGCCGACACGGCGGCGAACATGGAACGCCAGCATGTTTCGGTCGGTCTCGACTTCCTCGCCGAGAACACCGGCTTCGATCTGGCGCAAACGCTCATCCCCTATTCGACGGCATCGAGCATCGGCCGCGCCCTGTTCATCGGCTTCTTGAACACGGTGCTGGTGGCGATCCTCGGCATCGTATTCGCCACCATCATCGGGCTCGTTGTCGGCGTCGCGCGGTTGTCGTCAAACTGGGTGATCTCGCGGCTCGCCACCGCCTATGTCGAGATCATCCGCAACATTCCGCTGCTCCTGCAGCTGTTCCTCTGGTATTTCGCCGGCCTCGGCGTGCTGCCGGAGCCGAAGTTCTCGATCCAGCCGGTGCCGGGCTGGGTGTTCATCAACCGGCGCGGCCTCGTCTTCCCCGAAATGCTGATGGGCCCGGCGACGCGCTGGGCGCTGGTGATCGCCCTCGTCGTCGCCATCGCCGCGACGATCGCCATCCGCGTCTGGGCCAAGCGCCGGCAGGCGGCGACCGGCAGGATATTCCCGGTCGGCTGGGTCGGTCTCCTCCTCATCGTCGGCCTGCCGCTCGTCGCTTTCCTCGCGCTCGGCGCGGATCTGAAGCTGACGGCGCCGCGGATCTCCGTCTTCAACGTCTCCGGCGGCACCACGATCAATCCGGAACTGGTCGCCATGCTCGCCGGCCTCACCTTCTATACGGCGAGCTTCATCGCCGAGGCGGTCCGGGGCGGCATTCTGGCCGTCAGCCACGGCCAGATCGAAGCGGCGAAGGCGCTGGGGCTGTCGGGCGGCCAGACGTTGAAACTGGTCGTCATGCCGCAGGCGCTCAGGGTGATCATCCCGCCCCTGACCAACCAGTATCTCAATCTGACCAAGAACTCCTCGCTCGCCGTCGCCATCGGCTATCCCGACCTCGTCTATGTCGGGGAAGTGGTGTTCTCCAAGCTCGGCCACACGATGGAAGTGATCGCGCTCTGGATGATCATCTATCTCGGCACGTCCCTCATCACGTCGTTCTTCATGAACTGGTACAACCGCCGCATGGCGATCGTCGAAAGGTGAGGTAGCGATGCAGACCCCTACCCTTGCCGCTTCGCCCGCCGCCGCCGGAGCCTTCGTGCGCCAACAACTGGCGGAGACGCTGCCGCCGCCCGCCTCCACCGCCGGCGCCATCGGCTGGCTGAGAAAGAACCTGTTCGGTTCGCTGAGCGACGCCATCTTGACGCTCCTCGGCATCACCATCATCGTCTACACGGTCTGGTCGATCCTCGACTTCACCGTCATTCGGGCGGTCGCCACGGGCATCAATGGCGATGCCTGCCGCAAGCCGGGCGCCGGCGCCTGCTGGCCCTACGTAACGAGCTTCTGGCGGCTGTTCGTCTATGGCTACTACCCGCCGGCCGAGCAATGGCGCGCCAACGTCGTCTTCGCGCTGTTCATCGGGCTGCTGATCCCCCTCGCGATTCCCTCGGCCCCACTGAAGCTCCTGAATGTGCTCCTGTTCCTGTTCGGGCTGCCGATCGCCGCGGGCATCATTCTGCCGGGCGGCTGGTTCGGCCTCGTCCCCGTCGAGACGCAGCTGTGGGGCGGCTTCCTGGTCACGCTGATCATCGCGGTGACGGGCATCGTCGCTTCGTTCCCGCTGGGGCTTCTATTGGCGCTCGGCCGGCGCTCGAACATGCCGGCGATCCGCTTCCTGTCGGTCGTCTACATCGAGTTCTGGCGCGGCGTACCGCTGATCACCGTGCTGTTTCTCGCCTCGAACATGCTGCCGCTGTTCCTGCCGGTGGGCTGGAACGTCAACCAGCTGGTCAGGGCGCTGGTCGGCGTGACGCTGTTCACCGCCGCCTATATCGCCGAGATCATCCGTGGCGGGCTGCAAGCCATTCCGCGCGGCCAGTACGAGGGCGCGCAGGCGCTCGGCCTCGGCTACTGGCGGATGATGGTGCTGATCATCATGCCGCAGGCAATCAAGATCGTCATCCCGAGCCTCGTCTCCTCGTTCATCTCACTGTTCAAGGACACCACGCTCGTCCAGATCGTCTCCATCTACGATCTCCTCGGAACGATCCAGCAGTCGCGCAATAGTCCGATCTGGTCGGCGCCGACGACATCGACCACCGGCTATCTCGTCGCCGCACTGATCTTCTGGACGTGCTGCTTCAGCATGAGCCGCTATTCGCAATTCATCGAGCGCCGGCTCAACACCGGCCACCGCCGCTGACATCGTCTGCGTCCGGATAGTCCGGACCTTTGATGTTTGGCCCAAGGCATGCTTCTATCCGCAAAGTCCACAGCCTTTTGGGAATACTCCAGGAGTTCCGTCATGGCCGATACCGCCTTCGCCAGGGAAACCGCAGTTGCCGCCGCGCTCCCCGCCGTCCAGATGATCGGCGTCAACAAGTGGTATGGCGACTTTCACGTGTTGAAGGAGATCAATCTGGAAGTCGCCAAGGGCGAGCGCATCGTCATCTGCGGGCCCTCCGGCTCCGGCAAGTCGACGATGATCCGCTGCATCAACCGGCTCGAATACCATCAGGCCGGCAGCATCGTCGTGGACGGCACGGAGCTCACCAGCGATCTGAAGCGCATTGATGAAGTCCGCTCCGAGGTCGGCATGGTGTTCCAGCACTTCAATCTGTTCCCGCACCTGACCATCCTGCAGAACTGCACGCTGGCGCTGATCTGGGTGAAGAAGATGGCGAGGAAGGAGGCCGAGGAGATCGCCATGCAGTACCTGAAGAAGGTGCGCATTCCCGAGCAGGCGATGAAATATCCCGGCCAATTGTCGGGCGGCCAGCAGCAGCGCGTGGCCATCGCCCGGGCCTTGTGCATGAACCCGAAGATCATGCTGTTCGACGAGCCGACCTCGGCGCTCGATCCGGAGATGGTCAAGGAGGTTCTCGACGTGATGATCAGTCTTGCCGAATCGGGCATGACCATGCTGTGCGTCTCCCACGAGATGGGTTTTGCCCGCCAGGTCGCCGACCGCGTCATCTTCATGGATGCCGGGCAGATCATCGAGCAGAACGTGCCGGCCGCCTTTTTCAGCAATCCGCAGCACGAGCGCACGAAGCTGTTTCTCAGCCAGATCCTGCACTGATCGTCGGACGAGTCAGCACCCATGCGATCGTCATTGCGAGGCGAAGCCGAAGCAATCCAGAAAGCCAACGGCAAAGAACCTGGATTGCTTCGGCTTCGCCTCACAATGACGGTGGGACGATAAATCACCACGCAAATTCCTGGTCCCGCGCCGCATTTTCCCACCGGACAGCGCCAAGGCGTCCCGGCATTGCTACGCGGCGGCGAACTGTTACGGTTACCATCGGCAGTATTAATATTAATTCTTTACGGCGCCGCGTCTATTCTAGCGTTTCCGTCGCCTTAATCATTGAGCTTTGCCTCCGCTGTTCCCATTATATCAGTAGCGATCGATCCCCGACTGCCATCAGTGGGCGACGATCCGCTCCTATCATCTGGCAACTACTCGCATACGCGCGGGCCCGGGTCCGCCGCAACTGCCCCGGCTCGATGCGTCGGCCGGTCGGACGTGGTGAATTGGCCTCCTCGCACACACCACGCTTCGGCCGGCCCCCTTTCTTCCTCCCGTGTTCCGCTGTCCCGGCTGCAATCGTCCGGCGACGTGGCGGTCCGTCCAAGAATCTGCCAGTCTTTCCACCCGCTCCCTGCCGCCCCTAGCCGCGACGGGGCTTTTCGCGTCGAACTTCGGGTGGTGCAGGTGACGCAACTGGCGAGATCTCGATCCTATGCGGTTTACGCCGTGGCCGCTTTCGGTGCCGGTTGCCTGCTGACGGCGATGCTCAAATGCAACGCCGAACTCGCCCACTCGGCCAATGCGCTGTTCGCCTCGTGGGCGGCGCACGGCATCGGCCTCGTCGCCGCCATCGTCCTCCTCTTGGTGCTGCGGCAGCGGCCGTGGCGGGCGACAGCGGTGAAGGCGCGGATCCCGCTCTGGGCCTATCTCGGCGGACTTTCCGGCGCGGTGACGGTGATCGCCACGGCGACCGCCGCCAATTCCGTGCTTGGGTTGGCCGGCACGTTGGCACTCGGCCTCGCCGGGCAGGTGATCTTCAGCCTCGCCGCCGACCTCTGGGGCCTGATGGGACTGAAGCGCCGCGCGCTGACGCGCTACGATCTGTCGGCGCTGGCGCTGATCGTCGCCGGCAGCCTGACGATCATCCTGTTCGCGGGCCGGGGCGCATGAGCACGTCAGCCATCCTGCTTGCGCTCCTCGGCGGGCTCTGCGTCGGTCTCAGCCGGCAATTGAACGGGCGGCTGAGCGTCGGCACCTCGCCGATGGTATCGTCGTTCTGGAACCACCTGGTCGGCTTTCTGGCGCTCTCGACGGGCGGCGCGCTCATCGGCGCCATCCTCTTTGGCGGCACAGTCGAGGCACTGATCCCGGCGGGCGCCTTCTCGGCGCCGGGCTACGCCTATGTCGGCGGCGCCATGGGCGTCATCTTCGTCGCCGCCGGCAGTTGGCTGATTGTGCGCATCGGCGCGGTAGCAACCGCCGTCTTCACCATCGCCGGGCAGATGATTTCCGGCGTCCTGGTCGATCTCGTCCATTCCGCCGGACAGATTGGCTGGCCGAGCCTCGTCGGAGCCGCGCTGATCCTGGCCGGAGTCGCGCTGTCACAGCTTCGCCCGCGCGGCTGACGCGGACGGCGGGGTCAGGGATAACTCGGACTGTGTGGAGACAGGCTCAGTAGGCGGAGCCGACCACGGGGCCCTGGTAGGCCACCTGATTGGTCGCGCCGGTGAAGGTGACCGGCGGCAGGCCGGTGTTCGCTTCCGAGGGAACCGGCGGCAGGATCGGCATCTTGCCCTTGGGCGGCACGTAAGCGGTCTTCTGCGGCGCGGGCTTCGGCGCTGCGGCCCAGGGATCGTTGGCCGGCGTATAAACGCTTGGCTCGGCCGAAGCGAATTCGGCACGATCGGGCGACAAAGAGCAGGCCGCCAATCCGAGCGTCGCCACGCCGATCACCAGAACGGTAATGGCAGTTGAAGACGAAGTCATGAGCGCGCGGGAAACCGAGCGAACGGACATATGGATAAGCCTCTGACACGAATCACGGTTCGGCAGAGTGCCCATCCCGAAGCTAAAGACAGTTTAAATGATTGGGTTAATCGGGCGTTAACGTAAAGAAACCCTTGCGGTGCACAGGACTGGGCACATCGTCCGACTGGCGCCGACACCGGTTGGCAATCCGCCGCTGCAGGCCAGCGTGCCGCAGTCGATGCCTTGTGCCGGCAACGGCGATACTTGACCATGGCGTCCTCTGATTCTGCTGCCCACCGTTCGAGGAGATCGGCATGTCGGACGCAAGCGCGCGGAAAGTGGCCGTCTGCTTTCCATCCTCGGACATTGTGCATGCCGATTTTGCCCTGTGCCTGGCAAATCTGTGCATGTTCAGCCAGAATGCCGGCCTGAACATAACTGTCATCAATGCCAAATCTTCGATCGTGGCCGAGGCGCGGAATTCTGCTGTCCGGCACGCGCAGGAATGCGGCGCCGATACCCTGCTGTTTCTTGACAGCGACATGGTATTTCCGAAAGCTGCCCTGGTGCAGCTGATCGGCCATGGCAAGGACATCGTCGGGGCGACCTATTGCAAGCGCGTGCCGCCGTACAAGCTACTCGGTGTCATGCGCTCGGAGGCAGCGTCTGACGAAGGTGGCGGGCTGGTGGAGATGACGCTGCTGCCGACGGGCTGCATGCTCATTAGCATGGCGGTGTTCGAGCGCCTCAGCCGGCCGTATTTCCGCTTCGAGACCAACGAAGAGGCGGGGAATATCCGCGGCGAAGACTACGTCTTCTGCGAGCGGGCGGCGCGGGCCGGGTATCGGGTCTGGTGCGACGTGCCGCTGACCAATCAGATGGGGCACGTCGGTCAGAAGGCGTATCGGCTCGGGCAGGATGCGGCTGCGGATGCGCCGGACTTGTCGACGCGATCCGGGGTGGCGGCTGAAACCGCCACCGAGCCGGTCGGCTGAGCCCGTCCTCGCTCGCGCTGACGACGCTGGATCGAAAGCGTCGCAACGCCCCCCGATGTTATCGGCTGCGCTCCCGGAAGGTTCCGAGCGCCCTCACTTCAGCCATTTCCGCGGTCCCGTCCGCTTCAACGTTTGAAGGCTCGGATAGCGGCCGCGCGGAACTTGCGGCGGAGGCGCGGGCGGTGGAGTCGGCGTCAGGTTCAATTTGGTGGTGGCCGGCCTGCCGGCGCTGGAAGCCGCCCGCCCCGCCGCGATCTGACCGGATGCCGGCGCACCGGGCGCCGCTTTGCCCGGACCGCCCTGCCCTTTGCCACTGATCCCGGCCGAGAGATCGGGCATTTCGCTGCCCTTCGTCTCGGCGATCTTCACCAGCTTCGACAGCGTGACGGCGGCGCCCTTCAGCCGCGCTTCGGCGGTTGGCCAATCGCGGCTCAGCACGATCTTCTGGTCCGGCCGGATCTTGGCGAGCAGGCCCTCCTCCTGGATGAAGCGGACGAGGCCGGGCGGATTGGCGAAATGATTGTCGCGGAAGGCGATCACCACGCCCTTCGGGCCGGCATCGATCTTTTCCACATTCGCCTTGCGGCACAAAGACTTGATGAAGACGATCTTCAACAGGTGCTCGACTTCCTCGGGGAGCGTGCCGAAGCGGTCGATCAGTTCCGCGCCGAAGGCTGAGATGTCCTCGGCCGAATCGAGATCGGCCAGCCGCCGGTAGAGGCTGAGGCGCAGCGTCAGATCGGCGACATAGGTTTCGGGGATCAACACCGGCGTACCGACCGAGATCGACGGCGACCACTGATCGGGCGGCAGATCCTCGTCGCCGGACTTCAGCGCCGCCACCGCCTCCTCCAGCATCTGCTGATAGAGCTCGTAGCCGACCTCGCGGATATGGCCAGACTGCTCGTCACCGAGGAGGTTGCCGGCGCCGCGGATGTCGAGATCGTGGCTCGCCAGCTGGAACCCGGCGCCGAGATTGTCGAGCGACTGCAGCACTTTCAGCCGCCGTTCGGCGGTGGCAGTGATCGGCCGGTCGGCAGGAACGGTGAGGAGCGCATAGGCGCGCACCTTCGAACGGCCGACGCGGCCGCGGAGCTGATAGAGCTGGGCGAGACCGAACATGTCTGCGCGGTGGACGATGAGCGTGTTGGCTGTGGGGATGTCGAGGCCGGATTCGACGATGGTGGTCGAGAGGAGCACGTCGTACTTGCCCTCGTAAAAGGCGGTCATCACGTCTTCTAATTCGCCTGCCGCCATCTGGCCGTGGGCGACGGCGACCTTCACCTCGGGAGCCGTCAGCTCCAGGAATTCCTTCTGCCCAGCGAGGTCGGCAACGCGCGGCACCACGTAGAACGACTGGCCGCCGCGATAGTGTTCGCGCAAGAGCGCCTCGCGGATGGTCAGCGGATCGCGCGGAGACACGAAGGTGCGGATCGCCAGACGGTCGACCGGCGGCGTGGCGATAATCGAGAGTTCGCGCACGCCGGTCAGCGCCAGCTGCAAGGTGCGCGGGATCGGCGTGGCGGTCAGCGTCAAGACATGCACGTCGGCCTTCAGTTCCTTCAGCCGTTCCTTGTGCTTGACGCCGAAATGCTGCTCCTCGTCGACGATCAGGAGGCCGAGATCGCGGAATTCGATGCCTTTCGACAGCAGCGCGTGGGTGCCGACGACGATATCGACGCGGCCATCGGTGAGCCCCGCCTTCATCGCCGCCATGTCGTGGGTGGAGACGAGCCGCGAGGCCTGCGCCACGGTGAACGGCAGCCCCTTGAAGCGATCGGAGAAGGTGCGGAAATGCTGGCGGGCGAGGAGCGTCGTCGGCACCACCACCGCCACCTGCTTGCCGGAGGCGGCAGCGAGGAAGGCGGCCCTGAGCGCCACTTCGGTCTTGCCGAAGCCGACGTCGCCGCACACCAGCCGGTCCATCGGCCGGCCGGCGGCAAGGTCCTCGAAGGTGGCGGCGATGGCGGCCAACTGGTCGTCGGTCTCGTCGTAAGGGAAGCGGGCGCAGAATTCGTCGTAGAGCCCGTCGGGCAACGTCAACACCGAGGCTTTCTTGATGAGGCGCTGCGCCGCGGTCTTGATCAAGCCGGCCGCGATCTCGCGGATGCGGCTCTTCATCTTGGCCTTGCGCGCCTGCCAGGCGCCGCCGCCGAGCTTGTCGAGTTGGGCTTCTGCGTCGTCGGAGCCGTAGCGCGACAGGAGTTCGATGTTTTCGACCGGCAGGTAGAGCTTGTCGCCGCCGTGGTAGACGAGTTCCAGGCAATCGTGCGGGCTGCCAGCGGCCTCAATGGTCTTCAGCCCCTCGAAGCGGCCGATGCCGTGTTCGACGTGGACGACCAGATCGCCTTCATTCAGACCGGCAACCTCTGTAATGAAATCAGAGCCTTTTGCTCGCTTCTTCGTGTGACGGATGAGCCGATCGCCCAACACGTCCTGCTCGGAGATGACGGTCAAATCGCTGGTTTCGAAGCCGGTCTCCAGCGCGAGCACGGCAAGACCGACCGCCCCCTTCGGCAGGGCGCCGATCTCGGGGTAGGTCGCGACCTTGCGCGTGTCCTTCAGGCCGTGGTCGCCGAGTACCTGGGCGAGGCGGTCAAGTGCGCCCTCGCTCCAGGCGGCCAATACGACGCGCCGGCCGGAGGCCTTCGTCGCCTCGATATGGGCCATCACCGCATCGAAGACGTTGACGTCGCCCGACGCCCGCTCTCCGGCAAACGAGCGGCCCTGGCGTCCGCCGAGGTCCTTGGCGACGCCTTCGGCGCGAACTTCCGCGAAGGGCGAAACATGGATGGTGCGGCGCCGGTTGAGTATCTCCTGCCATTCGGCCGCATCAAGATAGAGCGTCTTCGGCTCGATCGGATGATACGGCACCACGCCCGACTGTTTGACCGACAGCGCCTCGCGGCGGGCATCGAAATGGTCGTCGATGTCGGCGCGGCGCTCCTTCACCGCTTCGGTAATCAGATAGTCGGTGAGGATGGGTGTGTCCGGACAATAGTCGAACAGCGTGTCGAGCCGGTCATGGAAGAGGGGCAGCCAGTGTTCGAGGCCGGCGTAGCGGCGCCCCTCGGAGATGGCGACATAGAGCGCATCGTCGCGGCCGGCGGCGCCGAAGGCGGCCATGTAGTTGCGGCGAAAGCGCGAAACGGTCTCGGGGATGAGCGTCACTTCGCTCATCGGCACCCATTCGAGCCGTTTCAATTGCCCGGTGGTGCGCTGCGTTTCCGGATCGAAGCGGCGGATCGATTCGAGCGTATCGCCGAAGAAGTCGAGGCGGACCGGGGTCTCGCTGCCCGGTGCGAACAGGTCGAGAATGCCGCCCCTGACAGCGTATTCGCCGGTGTCGCGCACGGTCGAGGTGCGGGAGAAGCCGTTGTTCTCCAGCCATTTGGTGAGATCGGCCATGTCCAGCCGATTGCCCGGGGCGGCGGCGAACGTCTCGGTGCCGACGAGGTCTTGCGCCGGCACGCGCTGCAAGGCGGCATGCACCGTCGTCAACAGGACGAGCGGCTTCGCCGTCTGGCGAGGCCGGGCGAGATGCGACAGCGCCGTCATGCGGCGAGCGACGACACCGGCATTGGGCGAGACGCGGTCGTAGGGCTGGCAATCCCAGGCGGGGAAGGAGATGACGGCGACGTCCGGCGCGTAGAAGGCCAGCGCCTGCTCCATCGCCTGTAGCCGATGCGCGTCGCGCAGGATGACCATGACGCTGGGTTTGCCGGCCTTCGCCCCCTCGGCGCGCGCGATATCGCCGACGGCGAGCCCTTCCAGGCCGTCGGGCACGCTCGTCAGCGTCACATGCGGGGTCTTCGAAAACAGATTGGCAAAGGCGGTCACGGGCGGAATCCCAACGGCGCATGGGTGAGGAAGAAGCACGGTGTCATCCCGGCGAAAGCCGGGATCCAATTAGCACTCAATAGGTTATGTCGGCTCGGTCAGGCGGGTGATGCCCCCACCGATATTGCGGAGGCGGCGTCGCCATTGGATCCCGGCTTTCGCCGGGATGACAGCCGCGAGACGGTCTGCGACGACCGGACGCTCCCTGCGGCTGTCTGGCCCTCACGCCGCCGTCCCCTTCTTGCCCGCATGGAAGGCGAGGAAGGTCTTGAATGTGGTCGTTTCACCGGAGGCGCCGGCTGGTTCCGAGCCGACGACCCAGGAGAACAGGTCGCGGTCGGTCTCCTCGAGGATCGCCTCGAACTCGACCAGTTCGGCCTCGCTCATGCCCGCGAGCGAGGCATCGGCGAACTGGCCGAGGAGAAGATCCATCTCCTTGGTGCCGCGGTGCCAGGCCTGAAACAGCGCCCGCTTCTTGCGGGGACTGAGGCCGTCGCTGGAGATCGTCGTCGACATGGGGATCGCCCCTCCACAAATAGACAAACGCCGCCGTGCCCCATTTCGGCACGTCGGTCACACAGGGGTCGCGCACGCGCGGGCGGCGCCCGTCCTTGGCACCCTATATAGCGGCTGAACCCGGATCTGTCAGGAGCGAAGCCGGGCAAGCTCTGCCCCGAACCGGCGCCGTCATGTTGTCCGCGCACGAGCGCCCGTCGCACCAGCCCGGCGACAGGCCGGGAAATTCATGGCAGAGGAAGGCGACGCTGAACGCCGACGGGCGCAGCGAGGCAACACGGACGAGACCATGGCGAAGCGCAAGATCATCATCGACACCGATCCCGGCCAGGACGATTCCGTGGCCATCCTGACCGCCCTCGGCTCGCCCGAGGAGCTGGACGTCCTCGCCGTCGTCTCGGTCGCCGGCAATGTGCCGTTGTGGCGGACGACGGAGAATGCCCTGAAGATCACCGATCTTGCCGGCCGGCCTGAGATACCTGTTTACGCCGGCTGTGCCCGTCCGATGCGGCGAGACCCGGTGACAGCCGAACACGTGCACGGCACGACCGGCATCAACGGCGTCGATCTGCCAGCACCGTCGCGGCCGGCCGAGAGCCAGCACGGCGTCGACTATCTCATCGACACGCTGCGGGCGAACGACGCCGGCGAGATCACGCTCTGCGTCCTCGGACCGATCACCAATATCGCCATGGCCATGGTGAAGGCGCCGGACATTTCGGCCAAGATCACCGAGATTGTGTGGATGGCGGGCGCCTATTTCGAGGTCGGCAACATCACGCCGACGGCGGAATTCAACGTCTATGTCGACCCGGAAGCGGCCGACGTGGTGGTGAAATCGGGCGTGAAACTGACCATGGTACCGCTCGACGTCACCCACCGGGCCTTAGCGACGCACGAGTGGCTCGACAAGTTCCGCGCCCTCGGCAATCGATGCGGGGCCGCGGTCGCCGACATGCTGAACTTCTCCGAGCGCTTTGACCTCGGCAAATACGGCTGGGTCGGCGCGCCCCTGCACGACCCCTGCGTCATCGCCTATCTCCTGAAGCCCGAGATCTTCGTCGCCCGGCACATCAACGTCGAGATCGAGCTCAATGGCACCTATTCGACCGGCATGACGGTGGCCGACTGGTGGGGCGTCTCCAAGCGGCCGGCGAACGTCACCTATGTGCGCGATGTCGATGCCGACGCGTTTTTTGGCCTTCTGACCGAGCGGGTCGGCCGGCTGCCGTGACCGGCGACAAGCGCTATTCCACCTGGGCGGCGCCGTCCCGCATCGCGTAGAAGCGGGTGAGCGCATCCGCCGCCGTATCGATGTGGCGTTCAAGAACGGCGATGGCGCCGGCAACGTCACGGGTCGCGGCGGCCTCGACCATGGCGCGATGGTCGTCCTGCGCCATCTGCTCGCGTCCTTCGGCCGAGAGATGGAAGCGCAGGTAGCGGTCGTAGCTCGCCAGTTGCGCCTCGACCAGAGTGAGAAGCTTCGGCCGGCCGGCACGGGCGTAGAGCGTCATGTGGAACTGCCGGTTCAATTGTCCGAGGCGGCCGGCATCCGCCTCGGTGTCGATCTCGGCGATCACTTCGACTGCGCGGCCGAGATCGTCGGGAGAGAGGTTCGGGATCGACAGCGCGAACGCCGCCGTCTCCAGCGCCCGGCGGATGGCAAACAGATCGAGCGCGTCCTCGAGCGAGATCTCGGTAACGACCGCGCCCTTGTGCGCGGTGAAATCGATCAGCGCCTGCGCCTCCAATTGCCTCAGCGCCTCTCGGATCGGCATGCGCGACAGCCCGAACTCCCGCGCCAGATCCTCTTGTCTCAGCGCCATGCCGGCCGGCAGCGCGCCGGAAAGGATGCCCTTCTTCAGCGTTGCCTCGACGAATTCGGTCGCCGTTTTCGGGCGCGCGCCTTCGGCTGCCACCAGCGCGGCAAGCGTATTGTCCGAACGGCGCTCGCCGGACGGACGCTCTGGCGGCTGGCGGTCCGACGATGGGGGCCCGACAGGCTGGCGCGACGAGGGGTCTTGACTCATCCGATATCCCAATGTTGATTGGATCCAATCTTAGCAAACCGGCGATTTGCCGGCAAGCAGGACGGTGGCCCGCTGGTGCCGCCCGGAATTCGATGATCGAACCCTGGGGATTTCGGCATGGCGGATGGACTGGCAGCAGAGACGGCGGCTGAGGGCGCGGCAACCGAAGTCGGCCTGTTTCATCCGCTGATGACCGGCCTGCTCGCCGCGGTGGTCGGGTTCGCCGGCGCCTTCCCGATCGTGCTCAACGGACTTGCCGGGGTCGGCGCGACACCGGCCCAGGCCGCATCCGGATTGTTGGCGCTCTGCGTCATCAAGGGATTTCTGGGCATTTTCCTGTCCTGGCGGGCGAAACAGCCGATCTCGATCGCCTGGTCGACACCGGGCGCGGCGCTTCTGATCACCGCGGGCATCCCCGCAGGCGGCTTCAACGCCGCCGTCGGCGCCTTCATCGTCGCCGGGTTGCTGATCGTCGTCTCCGGTCTGTGGCGGGCCTTCGGCACGCTGGTCTCCTCGATCCCGATCTCGATCGCCTCGGCGATGCTGGCGGGCGTCCTCGGCGAGATCTGCCTCGCTCCGGTCAAGGCGGTCGAGACCCTGCCCTACTACGCCCTGCCCATTATCATCGTCTGGGCCATCGGCCTGCGCTTTGCCCGGCTGTGGGCGGTGCCGGCGGCCGTCGTGGTGACCGGCATCATCGTCGCCTTCGCCACCAAATTGCCCCCCGATGCGCTGGCCCATATCGCGCCGGAGCCGATTTTCGTGATGCCGGTGTTCTCGTTTCCCGCGATCATCAGCATCGCGCTGCCCCTGTTCATCGTCACCATGGCATCGCAGAACGTACCCGGCCTCACCGTGCTGCGCATCAACGGCTACAATCCCGACGTCCGGCCGATCTTCGTCTCGACGGGGCTGGCGAGCACGGTGATTTCCCTGTTCGGCGGCCATCTGATCAACCTCGCCGCCATTACCGCGGCGCTCTGCGCCCAGCCGGAAGCGCATCCGGACCCGAAACGGCGCTGGCTGGCGTCGGCCGGGGCCGGCGGTGGCTATATCGTGCTCGGGCTGATGGCGGGGCTGGCCGCCGCCTTCATCGCCGCCGCGCCGCCGATGCTGATCCAGGCGGTTGCGGGGTTGGCGCTCCTCGGCTCGATGGCCGGGGCGCTTGCCGGCGCGCTCGTCAAGGAGGAGGAGCGGCTGCCTGCCGCCGTCGCCTTCGTCACCACCGCCTCCGGCTTCACCGCTTTCGGCATTGGCTCGGCGTTTTGGGGGCTGGTCGCCGGTGGATTGCTGCTCGCGCTTTTTCGCATGAAGTGAACGCAGCGCGCCACCGAGCGCAGCGGCCCGCCATTCTTGGTGCCCGGGCCAAATTGTTCAGAATAGTTGCACAAACTGTCACCCTGTCGGCGCTTGTGCCGCTCGCGTTCTTCGCCATATCGCATTGCGACATAACGCAATTCGCGTCGTAGCAGCATGCCTATGGCCCGGCGGCTTCGATCCCCTGACGATCGAGCGCTTCGGGCTTTGGCCGCAAGACAGAGACAAGGGATCCAATATGACGAAGGTCGTCGTTGTTTATCATTCCGGCTATGGGCATACCAAGCGCGTCGCCGAGACGGTCGCCGCCGGTGCCGGCGCCGAACTCGTGGCCATCGATGCCGACGGCAATGTCGCCGATTCTGCCTGGGAGACGCTCGCTGCCGCCGACGCAATCATCTTCGGCGCGCCGACCTACATGGGCAACGTCAGCTGGCAGTTCAAGAAATTCGCCGACGCCTCGTCCAAGGTGTGGTTCGTCCGCGGCTGGCAGAACAAGGTATTCGGCGGGTTCACCAACTCCGCCAGCCTCAACGGCGACAAGGCGGGGGCACTCAACTCGCTGATGACGCTGGCCTCGCAGCACGGCGGCGTCTGGGTCAGCCTCGGCCTGCTGCCGAGCAACACCAAGACCGCTTCGCGCAACGACCTCAACAACCTCGGAGGCTCGGTCGGCCTCCTGGTGCAGTCGCCGTCCGACGTCGGCGCCGACGAGATCCCGCAGGGTGACCTCGACACGGCCAAGTCGTATGGCTCGCGCGTCGCCGAGTTCGCCGGCAAGCTCGCCGCCTGAGCGGATCCAGTCCGAGCAGATCTCGAAAGGCCTGGAGCAATCCGGGCCTTTTGCTTTTTTGGGGGCAGCCGGCCACGACAAATCCGCTCGCCGGCGACCCCGCCGGTAAATCCGGCGACTGCCCATCGGTGCCGACCGCGGCTATTCTCCTCCCATGCGCCCGGCGATTCTCAATTCCCTGTTTGCCAGCGTGACCAGCCTCGGCGGCATCGGTCCGAAGCTGCAGCTCGCCTACGATCGCCTGCTCGGCCAACCGCCGAACGGCGCGCGCGTGCTCGATCTTCTGTTCCACGCGCCGACGGCGGTCATCGACCGCCGCTCGATGCCCGGTATCGCCCGGTCGGCCGAAGGCCAGACCGTCACGCTCGACGTCCGTATCGATCGGCACAAGGCGCCGCCAAGGGGCACGCGCCAGCCGTACAAGATCTACGCCCAGGATGATTCCGGCGAGATCGCGCTGGTGTTCTTCCACCCCCGCGCCGATTACCTGCAGAAGACGCTGCCCGAGGGCGAGCGGCGCTTCGTCTCCGGCAAGGTTGAATGGTTCAACGGCGCGCCGCAGATGGCGCACCCGGACCTGATCCTGACGGCGGAGGAATTCGCCCGCGCCACACCGCTGGAGCCGGTCTATCCCCTGACCGAGGGCCTCACCGGCCGCATGCTGGCGAAATCGATCGCCCATGCGCTGGACGTCCTGCCCGAGCTTCCGGAATGGCAGGACGCCGACTGGCTGAAGACGCGCGGCTGGCCGAGTTTCGCTACGGCGCTGATGATCCTGCACAATCCGCATGAGGTCGGAGGAGCGCGCGAAGCCGCGGCGTTGGCCCGCCTCGCCTACGACGAACTTCTCGCCAACCAACTGGCCTTGGCGCTGGTCCGGCGCGATCTGCGCCGCGTGCCGAAGCGGCCGCGGCTCGGCGACGGCTCGCTCGATCAAAAGCTGCGTGCCGCCCTGCCCTTCCAACTCACCAATGCTCAGGAAGCAGCGATTGCCGAAATCCGCCGCGACATGGAAGCGCCCGAGCGCATGTTGCGGCTGCTGCAAGGCGACGTCGGCGCCGGCAAGACGGTGGTGGCGCTGTTGACGGCGGCGACGGCCATCGAATCGGGCGGCCAGGTGGCGCTGATGGCACCGACCGAACTGCTCGCCCGCCAGCATCTGCGCTCGCTCGAAGGCCCGGCCCGGACGGCCGGCATCGAGATCGCGGTGCTGACCGGCCGCGAGAAGGGCCGCGAGCGCGAGGCGACGCTGGAAGGTCTGGCTTCGGGCCGCATCCCCTTGGTCGTCGGAACGCATGCCCTGTTCCAGCCGAGCGTCGAATTCGCCGATCTGAGATTGGCCGTCATCGACGAGCAGCACCGCTTCGGCGTCGAACAGCGTTTGCGGCTGGCAGCCAAAGGCCGCGACACCGACCTTCTGCTGATGACCGCGACGCCGATCCCGCGCTCGCTGACAATGACCTATTTCGGCGATGCCGATTCCTCGCGCCTGACCGAAAAGCCGGCCGGCCGGCTACCGATCGAGACGCGAACCGTTTCGGCCGAGCGGATCGGCGAAGTGGTCGAGCGGATCGGCGCGGCGATCGCCTCCGGCGCCAAAGTCTACTGGGTCTGCCCTCTGGTCGAGGAGAGCGAAGAGATCGATCTCGCTGCGGCGACCGAGCGCTCGGGCGATCTGACGCGGGCGCTCGGCGATGTGGTCGGTCTGGTGCACGGGCGCATGAAGCCCGAGGACAAGGACGCGGCCATGCGCGATTTCCAGACGGGGGCGACGCGGGTGTTGGTTGCCACCACCGTCATCGAGGTCGGCGTCGACGTGGCGGACGCGACCATCATGGTGATCGAACATGCCGAACGCTTCGGGCTGGCGCAATTGCACCAGTTGCGCGGCCGCGTCGGGCGCGGCGACAAGCCGTCGACCTGCCTCCTGCTCTATCGGCCGCCGCTCGGCGAGGTGGCGAAGGCGCGGCTCGCCGTGCTGCGCGATACCGAGGACGGCTTCCGCATCGCCGAGGAAGATCTGAAACTCAGGGGCGGCGGCGAACTTTTGGGCACGCGGCAATCCGGAATGCCCGGCTTCCGCCTCGCGCGCCTCGATCTCCACACCGAGCTGATGGAAGTCGCGCGCGACGACGCACGCCTCGTTCTCACCCGCGATCCGGATCTCGACAGCCCGCGCGGCGCGGCGTTGAAGACGCTCCTCTATCTGTTCGAGCGCGACGAGGGTATCCGGCTCATCAGGGCGGGGTGACGGTTGTCACACACTTAAAACCGAATTCGAAGACCTGACCGTCGCAGCTTTGCCGTGGCACCGAACCGGCATCTTGGCCCCAGAAAACGCGCAAAAAGCCGGCTTTGGAACAGATCAGGCACATCCGGAGGCGGCGTGCCGCAAGCGCGCTTGACGACGGCCTCAGACCGTCGCGCCCTCGATGAGTTCGAGCCCGACGTCGTAGACGCCGGACGGCTCCCGCGAGCAGACGAGCTTGGCCGCCATCTCGCCAATCAGCCGGCGCGGCGTGCGGATGGTCGAAAGCGGTCGCGGCGCCAAGCGCGCGACGTCGAGCCCGTTATAGCCCATCAGTGCCAGCCGTTCGGGAACGGCAATGCCGTGCGCCATGCAGTGGAACAGTCCACCAATGGCGAGATCGTCGTTGGCGAAATAGACCGCATCGAGATCGGGAGACCTGTCGAGGAGGGCCGCCAGGCCGTCCCGACCGAGTTCGATCGACGACAGCGACGGCAAGATCTCCGCGTCTGCCAGGTGCAAGCCTAGGCCCAGAAGCGTCTGACAGAAGCCTTCATGACGTTTGGCGGCGCGGCGGTCGCGCTGCAGGTCGTGGCCGACGTAGCCGATCTTCCTCCGACCGCGCGAGGCCAGAAAACGCGCGCTCATCCGCCCGGCCTCCAGGTTCGAATAGCCGACCACGATGTCGAGCCCCGGCGAATCCGTGTCGAGGATCTCGGCAATGCGAATGCCGGCGCCGCGCATCATCGAAACCGAGCGCCCGCTGTGTTCGACGCCGGCGACGATCAGGCCCGAAGGGCGCCATGCCAGCATCGACTCGATCAACTCTTCCTCGAGCTCCTGATCGTAGTCGGTGACGGCGAATACGGCTTGGTGGCCCAATCCGTTCAAGATCGGCGCCGCGCCCGACAGGACATCGGCAAAGACGATGTTTGTGACCGAGGGAATGACCAGCGCGACCAACTTCGATCCTGCGGAGGCCAGGGTCCCGGCAATGCGATTTGGCACATAGCCGAGGTGTTTGGCGGCTGCGAGCACACGTTCGCGGGCTTCGTCCGAGACCGAACCCTTGCCGCGCAACACACGTGACACCGTGCTTTCGCCGACGCCCGCTGCCTTGGCCACGTCGGAAATGGTGAGAGGCTGCTGGCGATCACCTGCCCACAGGCCGTCGTCGTCCGAATTCATGGATTGGTCGACCTCCCCGGTTCCCCTGCGACCATAGCGCTGTCGGGTCGCGCCTGACAAGTTATTCATGGCAGCGCTACCACTGGCTATTGGCAGCGCTGCCATTGGGTGATAGCAAGATTGGCAGCGCTACCATCGGAACGGACGTGGCCGATTCCGTCGAGACAATCCAAAGCAGGAGCCGCCAATGACTGAGACCGCAATCAAGCCCGTCGCTGCCGTGATCGGTCTGGGATCGATGGGACTGGGTATGGCGACCTCGCTCATCCGCGCTGGCATGGCCGTCCAAGGCTGCGATGTGGTGCCAGCCTCGGTCGCCCGTCTGGTCGAGGCCGGCGGCACCGCCGCCGCAACCCCGACAGATGCGGCGAAGGGGGCCGACATCGTCGTGTCGGTCGTGGTGAACGCGGCACAGACCGAAGCTGTGCTGTTCGGCGTCGCCGGCGCGGCCGAGACCATGGCGCCAGGGAGCGTCTTCATCTCCTCGGCCACGATGGATCCGAACATTGCCCGTCGCCTCGCCGCGCGCCTGGAAGCGACCGGTCGGCTCTATCTCGATGCCCCCATTTCCGGTGGCGCCGCCAAGGCGGCCGCCGGCCAGCTCACCATCCTTGCCTCCGGCTCCAGCGCGGCCTTCGCCAAGGCCCGTCCGGCCCTCGATGCCATGGCCAGCACACTCTACGAATTGGGCGACGCGGCCGGGGTCGGAGCCGCCTTCAAGATGATCAACCAGTTGCTGGCCGGCGTCCATATTGCGGCGGCGTGCGAGGCCATCACCTTTGCCGCCCGCCAGGGCCTCGACTTGCGCCAAGTCTACGACGTCATCACCGCATCGGCGGGCAATTCGTGGATGTTCGAGAACCGCGTGCCGCATGTGCTCGACGGCAACTACTCGCCGCGCTCGGCCGTCGACATTTTCGTCAAGGACCTCGGCATCATCCAGGATATGGCACGCGGGGCGAAATATCCGGTGCCGGTGGCCGCCGCCGCCCTGCAGATGTTCCTCGCCGCATCGGGCTCCGGCCTCGGCCGCCAGGACGACAGCGCCGTCGCCCGCGTCTACGCGCAGCTTGCCGGCGTGACGCTGCCCGACGCGACCACAGCCGACTGAGGGAGACAGCGCCATGCCGCACTTTGCCGCCAATCTGACCATGATGTTCAACGAGGTGCCGTTCCTCGACCGCTTTGCCCGTGCCGCCGCCGCCGGCTTTACCGCCGTCGAGTTCCTGTTCCCCTATGAGTATCCGGTGGAGGTCATCGCCGAGCGCCTCGCCCGCCACACATTGGCGCAGGCGCTGTTCAACCTGCCGCCCGGAAACTGGGCTGCGGGCGAACGCGGTCTCGCCTGTCGCCCCGACCGGCGCGCCGAGGTTCTTGCCGGCGTCGAACGCGCCCTCCCCTACGCCAAGGCAAGCGGCGTCCACCGCCTGCACCTGATGTCGGGCATCGGCGACCGGCGCGATGCCACTCAGCTCGTGGCCTATCGTGACGCGGTCAAGGCGGTCGCCGAGCGGCTCGGAGAGGTCGGGCTCGATCTGGTGCTCGAGCCGATCAACGGCCGCGATATGCCCGGCTACTTTCTCAACGACTTCGGCTTTGCCGCCGATCTGATCGCCGACCTCGCCCTGCCGAACCTCAAGCTGCAGTTCGACATCTACCATCGTCAGATCATGCACGGCGACGT
>JARLIT010000137.1 GCA_031291575.1 Ancalomicrobiaceae bacterium | reverse complement strand
GTGGCGAGATTGGGGATCTCCAGCCAGTCGGACAGGATGAAATAGCCGTCGAAGCGCAATAGCGGATTGCCGTTGAACAGCAATGTCGACACGCCGCCGATCAGCATGACATCGAAGGCGACGGAACGGCCGATCCCCGGGCTGGCGTTGACCCAGACGATCATGGCGATCGCCGCCAGCATCGCCTCCACCAGAATGCCCGCCGCGCCGACGATGATGCGGCGGCGCTTCTGCGCGAAGGCGGCCGATGCCGAGGCGTCGACGTAGAGCACGGGGATGAACACCAGCAGCATGACGCCGACCTCGTGCACCTCGCCGCCCCAGACTTTGGTGGCGAAGGCATGCCCGAGTTCGTGGGCGCTTTTGACGATCGGATAGATCGCCATCATCAGCGCGACGTTTTCCAGCACCAGCACGCGGTCGATGACGTCAGCGTTCAGCTCCCGCCAGTGCAATACGGCGAGAGCAACCGCATATCCGATAAGACCAAACCAACAGAGGAATCCGCCGACGGAGAAGATCGGCCGCACCAGCGGAAGGAGCGCATCAAGCAGTCCATCGGGATCGAACAGCGGAATCCTGAGCGCCATCGGATTGCGGATCTGCTGCGCAATCCGCCGCCTGGTCGCCCGCTCGGCGCGTTCGGCCAGTTCATCGAAATCCGGCGGCAGTTCGGTCTGCATCAGGTCGGAAGAATGCAGATGCGACAACAGCTGGATCATCTCGTCCTGGGTCGGCGGCGTCTCCGGCTGCTTTCGCCCGGCCATCTCCCAGATGTCCTGCACGCTGCGCCGCCCGTCCATCAGGCAGAGCATCAGATTGGCCATCGGCGACAGGCGGTGAAACTGCCCCGACTGGCGATCCTGCAGCACGTACCAGACTTCGCCGCGGAAGACCTGCCGATAGGTCTGACAGTGGGCGCGAAGTCGCGGCCGAATGTCGGCGACGCGGTACCAGGAGACGCTGAACAGGGAGCCGGCCATCGCTGCGCTACCCGAACCAGTGCCAGAAGGCCAGTTGCGCCCAGTTCGTCACTGGATGGAACCAGATCCACGCGAGGCTTCTCTGGCCGATCGTGACCTTGCCGAGCCCCTCCATCCCGGGGCGCAGCCGCGAGGCGTCGCCATCGATCCTGCCTTCCACGCGAAACACGTTCTTGCCGGCCTTGGCTTCGGCGATCGGCGTCACCTTGTCGACCACGAACGGCAGGCGCCGGTCCGGCAGTGCGGTTACGGCCAGTTCGCCGTGCTGCCCCGCCTCGATCTGGCCGATTTCGTGCTCGTCGATCGCCAGCACGACCCGGTAGGCGTTGAGTGGGGCGATCTCGAACAGCACGGATCCGCGCTGCACGGCCGTGCCGATCATCTGGCTGAGATCGCCCGAAATAACGAGGCCCGATATCGGCGAGCGCAGCGTCACGCGCGAAATCTGCTCGTCGATCAGATGGATCTGGGCTTCCGCCTGCTTGATCTGCGTGCTGATCACATTGACGGCCGCCAACTCTCGCGTCGCCAGCGCCTTGTCGTACTCATGCACGCGCTGGTCCCGCTCGGTCACGTGCTTCAGCCGCTCGAGAATGAGATCGTTGTCCTCGAGCGAGGCGAGCATGTCGCCTTCCGACACGGCATCGCCGGCACGCACGCGCGAATTCTTGATGAAGCCGTCATAGGGGGCGACGACCGCGCGCCTGGCAAGGCCCTCGACGGTGGCATCGCCGTCCACACGGTAGACGTCGGTCGCAAACGTGACGACCAGCGCCGCCACGACGAAGCCGATGGCGGTCAGTTTGCGCAGCCAATGACTGGGCCCGAGCAAGCGCTGCAATTGGATGCGGACGCTTTCGCTGATCTTGGCGATCAGCCATCGATCATTCAGCCGCTTTTCCTCGAGGATCGGTCCAAGGATCGACACGACGACTTCCAGCAGCGCAATCGTCTCGGCGTCGAACGGATCGTCTTTGCTGCGCTCGAAGCACATCGCCCCGGCAAAGCGGTCGGCGATGAGCATCGGGATCGTCAGGACCTGCTCGTCGTCCTGGGCCCGCGACAGCGTGGCGTGTTCCGATGTTGCCGCAATCTGTTCGGGCGGCGGCGGATAGAGCACGACGGCGTGCTGGTCGACCGCCTCGTCCATGGCCGCGGCAAGTCTGGAGACGAGCGCCAATCGCTTGCTGAATTGCGCCGAATGCGAAATGACCCGGACGGATGACTGCTGCCCACGGCGAATTCCCAGGCTCACGCGCGCGCAGTGAACCCGGGACGCCAGACTGGTCGCCACCGCCATTGCCGCCGCTTCGTAGCTCGGCCGGCTGAGCGCGTCGCCCAACAGGTCGAGCGCCACGCGCGACCGGTCCAGGGCAAGCGTCTGATCGTCCAGCCGTTCCCGCCAAAGACGCTCGCGGTACCACGTCAGGCCCCACTGCAATTGCCGGGTGGCGTTTTTCAGATCGTCGCCACGCGGATTTCGGAGGCCGATGGCGACTGCCCCGAGAAGGTGATCACGCAGCAAGATCGGATAGCCGACGAAGGCGCTGCCCGCCGCACTCTGGCGCAGACCCGCGTCTCCCGTGGCGACGGCCCGCCGCTCGCGCAGCGCCAAAGTCGCCACTTCGCTCAACCCGCTCGGCCTGTTCGTGCCGTCCGGCCAGGCCGAGGCATATTCGAAATTGGTTCCCATCCTGCCTTCCAGCAGGACGATGCCGCAAGACGCTTTGGCAATATGCTGGCATTGCAGCGCCAGCCACGCGGCAGAGAATTCGGCGAGCGTCGTCGCCTCGTTCAGGCGCTTCCAAAGGGCAGGTTCGATCTCGGAGACCTGGCCGGACCGCTCGCTTGCATCACCCGGGGCAACGGCAAATTCGGATTCAGTCACCGTCCGCCTCCACCTTGAGTCCGGCTCCACTACTCCACGTCCAGAACCCCATGGCGCGCCTCGTATTCTCTGAGAACGCCACCCAGCACCGCCCACAACCGCTTCGCCGCATGCGGCGTCAGCACGATGCGATTGCTCAGATCGACCGACACCTGACCACCCGGTCCGAGGTTCCATGTCCGGTTCATGCCGAAGAACAGATCGACCTGCTCGCGCGTGCTCTGAACGTTGATGACATTGGCAAAATGAGTCGCCATGGCCTCGTCGTTCCAAACCACCGGCGACGAACGTCCGGTTTCGGCGCTGGCCAGTTCAGTCGGGTTCGACTCGGATGCCATCGGGGTCATGTCTCCAGGATTGCGGCTGCGAATAGGGTCGACCGTCCGTTCGGACGCTCAAGTCCGCTCAGAAATGGTAGGCGAGACCGGTCGCGATCGAATAGCTGGAGGGCCTCAGCGTGAATTCGTCCGGCCCGTTCGAGCCGTTGAGAACGACGGTCTCATCCGATCGGGTGTAGGAGGCCTCGATCCGCAAAGAGACGTGCGGAACGACGAAGGTCTCCACGCCACCGCCCACCTGCCAGGCGCGCAGATAGCGGCTGCCGGTCGAGTTGTCGGCGACATTGGTCCAGTAGTTGCCCTTCGTTTCGAAGTGCATGCGCGCCGGGCCGCCCTTGACGTAAAGCAGCGTGTCGGGGGACGGCAGCCAGCCGATCCGCGCCGTAAGGGCTTCGATGTCGTTGAGAGTGGCATAGGTGTAATAGGTGCCGGTGATGCCGCCGGCGCCGCTTGGATCGATGAAACTGCCGTGCTGCAGGCTGCCGTTGAACTCGAGACCGACAACGGCCGGGATCGGCAACTGAAAGTTGCCACCAACGAAGCCGACTGCGCCGATCGAGGTGGCGGCGAAAGGCACCTGACCGAAGAGCGGAGCGTTCGACGCCGAGTCGATCATCGACAGATAGTGTTGATTGAGCGAGACCATCCCGCCGACTTCGATCCCGGTCCAGTTCGGCGCCGCCACTTCCGTCAAAACGGCGTCCCGTTCCGCCACCGGCCAGGGCGTCCACACCAGACCGAGCTTCGACTGCAACAGTTGCGGCCGATAGTTGTAGGTGCCGTCATTCAGCGACAACGTCCGACCGCCGCCGGTGTAGCTGCCTTCAAAGCGCAGCGACAATTGATCAGTCAGCTTCGATTCGACGCCGACTCCGGCATGAAGTTCGACGAAGGTATCGGCAAGCTTGTCACCGAAGTCCTTGTAGCCGTCGAGGCTCAGAAGCCCAGGACCGATCTTGCCGTAAACCAGCGTCCGGGGCGACACCAGCACGCCCACCTTGCCGGTGAGGGAGCCGGTCCATCGCGAAAATTCGAGGAAGTCCACGGTCGACGCGCCGATAAAGGCGTAATTCGCGCCTTGCAGCCGTTCGGCTTCCAGTTCCATGCCGAGCAGGAAGCGCGAGTTGAGGCGGTAGTTGTAGCCGGCGAACACCCCGAGCGTCGGCCCGTTGCCGGCCGCACCGATCGACGTGGTCGGCTGTGGGTCCCCACCTCCAGGTGCCATGGAAAGCGTGGAGATGACTGGAGACGCTCCGATCTCAGCGCCGATAAAAAGGCCCGTCCAGGACGGAGCGGTAACCTCCGCGGCCTGAGCTGTCACCGAAACAAGCGTGACAAGCAGGGTACCGGCAAATGTCGAGCGCAAATCCAACACAGACACCATCAACCACCCCCTTCAAGCAACATATGTTGTTAACATACTCGATGAACGGGGCAAGTCCAAAATGTACTACTTTCGACTGTGTTGCTGTGCCGCGCCCCTTATGGGGGAGATGGATGTAGATCGGGGTATCAAAAAATGTCATATTCAACAATATAGTTCCTGATAGACTAAAGGGGCGCGTCATGTGGCGGGCGGAGCACTATTGATACCTGGATTGTAGTTTCGTCGCTCACTTCATATAGTCATTGACAGCGCCGGACCGGATGCCTAGGTTCGAAATTGTGCGTATGTGTTTGAGCTAATTCGCATTGGCTGGCGAAAAGCGGGTTTGCGGCGAAGTTTGGCAGTGAATGGCGATGGCTGGCTTTCCGCATCTTGTCGCGACTTCATTTCTGACCGATGCGATGGCAGCCAGAGCCATTGCTGCGGCCTTGCAGCTCGGGCTGATCGACAGGCTTGCCTCGACAGCCGAAATGGCGATGGAAAATGTCGCGTCCGCGATTGGCGCTCCCGCAGTAGGGGCACACGCACTCGCTGAATTGCTGGACGGCTATGGTGTCGTTCGTCTTCGCCCGTCAGGCGTGTCGCTGACCGAACGATTCCGTGAGGCGCTCGAGTTTCGTGAGTATCTGGAGCTGCGCCTGCGCTTTGCCGATCTCGTCTGGCCGGATATCCAAGCGCTGTTCCCGTTTCTCCTCTGCAGCATTCCCGAATTCATGGCCCGCTCGCGGGTGTTCGACCTATTCCGCTACGACCGCTGCCTTACCGTCAATGCGGAAGCGCTGCAATCGGCGCGCCGCTGGACAGAGTTGACGACCGGACTGACGCGCTACGAGGCGCCGGCCGCGCTCGGCCGGGTCGACCTCGGCGGCGTTGGCGATTTCCTCGATCTCGGCGGCAATACCGGGGAGTTCGCCCTGCAGGTGTGTCGACGCTCTGCCACGACACGCGCCACAGTCGTCGATCTGCCGGTCGTGTGCGAACTCGGTCGCGAGCATATGGCGCGCACGGCCGCGGCAGAAGAAGCCGATCGAATCCGCTTTCTCACCGCCGACCTTCGCACGAACTGGGCACTGCCGCAGGCCGATCTGGTGTCGTTCAAGTCGGTACTGCACGACTGGCCGGAGGCGGATGCGATCGACCTGTTGCGGCGCGGCGCCGGCCAGGTGCGGCCGGGCGGTCGGATCATGATCTTCGAGCGGGCTCCGCTCGATCTCTGCCGCCATCGCTTCACCTATGCGATGGCGCCGGACTTGGTCTTCCTGCATTTTCTGCGACCGGCAGCGGCGTACGTCGACACGCTCAGCGCCTTGGGTTTTCAATCGATCGAGACTTTCACGGTCGAACTCGAAGTCGACTTTCATCTGATTCTGGCAACCAGACCGATATGAACGCTGCTAAAATGCCTCCGGACCCATTCGCGCCGCTCACCTCGATCGATGATGGCTCGGGGCGATTACGTCGGATCGTCGTCGTCGGCGGCGGCACGGCGGGATGGATGACGGCCATCTATCTCAATCGCATCGTGCGCCCCTGGTCGTGCCAGGTGACGCTGGTGGAATCGGCCTCGATCGGAACGATCGGCGTCGGCGAGGCGACGATCCCCAGTCTCGTCGAGTTCCTGCGCATCTTGCGCCTCGACGAGACGGCCTTCATGCAGGCCACCGCCGCGACTTACAAACTGGCGATCCGCTTCGAGGATTGGCTCGGCGAGGGCTCGAACCACTGGCACCCGTTCGGCGCGGTCGGCGCGCCCTTCAACGGGCTCGATCTGTTTCACTCCTGGTTCCGCCGTCGGCGCGAGGCGGCGAGCGCGCTCAGCTATACCGACCATTCCCTCCAGGTCGCGCTCTGCCTTGAGAACAAGGCGCCGGCGCCGCTTCGGGGGATGTCGCCGATCCTGGAGCAGGGCTCCTATGCCTACCATCTCGATGCCGGCGCCTTCGCCACCTACCTGAAGGGCGCGGCGACCCAGGAAGGCGTGGCGCACATCTTCGGCAATGTCGAACATGTGGCGCTCGCTCCCGACGGTGCCATCGCCCATGTCGATATTGGCGCCGGACGGCGGATCGAGGCCGATCTCTTCATCGATGCCTCCGGCTTCTCCGGTCTCCTCATTGAAAAGGCGCTCGGCGACCGCTGGATCGATTGGTCCGACCAGATGCTGTGCGATCGGGCGGTGGCGATGCCGCTGCCGAAGGGAGACACCTTCGCCCCCTACACGCGCTCGACGGCGCTGTCCGCTGGCTGGAGCTGGACGATCCCGCTCAGCACGCGAACCGGCAACGGTTACGTCTATTCGAGCGCGCACCTGTCCGATGACGCGGCGGTGGAAACGCTGATCAAACGCTCGGGTCTGCCAAAGGCGCGAGCGGCAGACCCGCGATTTCTCAAGATCCGGGTCGGGCGCCGCAGTCAGTTCTGGCTGCGCAATTGCGTTGCCGTCGGGCTCTCCTCCGGCTTCGTCGAACCGCTGGAATCGACCGGCATCCACCTGATCCAGCAGGCGGCGATGACCTTGGCGCATTTCCTGCCCGACCGCCGCTTCGATCCCGCGCTCAGCCGCGCCTTCAACCAGCGCATGGCCCGCGTGTTCGACGAGGTGCGCGACTTCATCGTGTTGCACTATTGGCTCGCCAAGCGGGACGAACCGTTCTGGCGCGAGTCCCGCGCCGTCGCGCTGACCGGCAGCCTGCGCGAACTGATCGAACTCTACGACGAGACCGGCCGGTTCGATCTGGCCCGCCTCGGGCTGTTCGCGCCGCCGAGCTACTACAGCATCCTGGCCGGATCGGGCCGCTTGCCGCGCCGCCTGGTGGTCGAGGCCGAAGCCGCGCCGCCGGGACAGATCTGGCATTACCTCGATACAGTGCGCGCCGAGAACAGACGGTTCGTGTCGCAAATGCCCAATCAGGCGCAGTATCTGGCCGAGATCAACCGAAGGACCCTGTGATGTCGTGTGCCGAACTCATCCAGCGTGTGGAGGCGGTTCGGGCGCCATTCGGGCAGGAACGCTCGATCAAATTCGAATCGGGTCGCCTGCTCGACGAACGGATCCTGCTCAGCCTGCACCGCTCGGCCTTCGGACCGGAGCCGCTTGCCGGCGTGATCGCGCTGGCGTGCGATCTCGGTGCGCCGGCCGCCGTTGTCGGGGCCGTCGCCTCCGCCTTGCCGGGCGCGGATATCGTGCACTTCGGCTACGAAGGCGGCCAGGATGTGGACGTGTGCAAGGTCTATTTCGAATATGCCAAGACGGCAGACGCGGCCCTCAGGGCGCGGCAGGCCGATCGGGTTCTGGTGCACAGGGCGTTCAAATGGGACCGGCGCGATCCGCAGCGCGTGGCGGTGACGGACTATTTCTGCCGGCCGGCGGCGACACGCTCTGATGTCGTCGGCATGGTCGACGCGGTGGCGGAAGCCCCCGTCCTGCATCGCCTGCTCAGCCAGACGATGGCGCGTGCCACATCGCGGTTGCCGTCATTCGCGCCGATGGTGCTTGAGGTCGAGGAGCCGGGCAATCCGCGCAAGTCCCTCGACATCAACATCTATCCGGCGGAGCTCCGGCTCGCGGACATTGCCGATCTCATCGCTGACGTGGTTTCGGGGCTGTCGGTCCCGCCGGATCGCTGGGCGGCGACACTTGCCGACCATGCCGGCAAGACGCTCGGCCACGTCTCGGCCGGGCGGGGGCGCGGCGGCGAAGCTTTCGCGACGGTCTATTTCGGCATCGAGGCGAAAGGCGAGGTGGCAAATGGCCGGTGAGCGACATGCCATCGAACGCGTCGGCGAGCGCGACCGCCATGCCGACTTCTGCCTGTGGGACTACCAGCCGCCGCGTCCGGCGGCGGGCAAGCTGGCGAGTTCCAATCTCTTATGGCGCGCCATCGAGGCGTCCGCCGAGGGGGACCGGTTGGTCGAGGCGTGCGAAACGCTGCGCGGCGCGCTCGGGCCGGGCATGACGGTCTATGGCGTCAAGTCGTTCGGAGGTCGCCTCGCCTTCGAATTCTACTTTTACGATTATGCCCGACTTGAACGCAGCGTGTCGATCTCGCGCGTCCTCGATAGTCTCGCGCCGTTGACCACGCACGATCTGAAGCGGATGGAAGGTCGGCCCTATTTCATGTTTTCCATCGATCTCGATGAGGACATCGCGGCGCGACGCAAGCCGCTCGAGGTCGTCAACATGTATATCGGCAATCCCGGCAGCGCGGTCTCCTCGGGTATCTGCTATGAGGTCGGCGCGCATGGACCGACGCTCTCGAATTTCTATTTCTTCTTCGATGCGAAGACGGAAATGAACGAAGTCTATGCCAAGGCTGCCTGCTCGGCGCATCACGACCTGCGCCAAGCGCCGCTTGCCGCGGTGTTCCGCAAGCCGTGGCTCGATTGCCAAGTCACGGTCGTCGCCAACAAAAGGGCCAACGATGGGGTGTATTTCTCCCGCGTTGGTATCGACGCGCTAATCGATTTCCTCAAAACCCAAGCCTTTCCCGCCGCCTTGACCGATTTTGCCCGCGACAACCGCGCCGAACTCGATCATCTGTTGTGGGATCTCGGCGTCGACTACGTCGTCGAGGCTGGAGAGGCGCGGCTGGTCAAATCCGCTTTTTACGGACTGCTCTGAATGACTGCCCCGATCGCACCCGCTCCGCAGAAATTCAACAATCGCGATTACGTCTCCATGACGATGGAGTTTCGCTGCAACCTGCGCTGCGTGCACTGCATGATCGAGGGCACGATGGATCGGCTGAAGCCCGAACCGGTCGAGCGTTTCGACGAACTCCTCGCCTTGAATGCGCGCGAGAAGCGGTGGAAGGGGCTGATCCTCACCGGCTCCGAAATCACGCTGCGCAAGGATTTGCCCGACCTCGCCGCCCGGGCGCGCGCGTCCAGCTTCGAGCACGTACGCATCCAGACCCACGGCATGCGCCTGGCCGACGCCGAGTTTGCCCAAACCCTGGTCGACGCCGGGGTCGACGAGTTTTTTGTCAGCGTTGCCGGCCACGACGCGGCCACACACGACGGCATTACCACGGTTCCGCACTCGTTCGAGCGGATGCTGGCTGGGCTCGAATGGCTCGATCGGCAACCGGGGGTGCGCACGCTCACCAATACCGTCGTCACGGCGCTGAGCTATCGCCATCTGCCGGAGGTCGTTCGGACGCTCGCGCATTTGCGGCAGCTCGCCCAGATGGAGTTCTGGGTCTATTGGCCGATGCGCGAGGACGATGCCAAAGGCCTAATCGCCGCCAATGCCGAGATCCGTCCGTATCTGGTCGAGGCGCTCGCCCTGGCGCGCGATCTCGGCCGCGGCGTCGAGGTGAAGAACTTTCCCGAATGCCTGCTCGGCGATTTCGGCCCCGCGCTGCGCAATGTCCAGCCGCATCTCTATACAGACGAGGCATTCTGGCCGGAATTCATGCGCAATGGCTTCTACCAATGCGTTTGGCGCGACCGCTGTGCTTCGCAGGAGTGCCTCGGCCTGTCGACGGCCTATATCCAGAAATTCGGTCTCGATGAGACGATCCTGACGCCGATCACGACGGCCTGAGCCGAACGGCCCCTCCACGCGACCCGTCCGTCAATCTGCGGTGTCCCCCGGGAGGCAATGGCTGGACCGGCTCAGCAAGGCTGAGCCCATTCCTCAGTTCCGCCCCGACCGAGCTCAATCAACCAATTGACATCACATGGTCATCCGACCGGGGATGCCCCCCGGTCGGACCCGCATCAAGCATCGAACAGGTTTCTCGTGGCCTGTCGGCCGAGGCGCCGCAGTGCCGCCAGCCACGTGTTGTCGACGACATAGGCTTCGTATGCGTCTTCGCCGCCGCCGTCCCGGGTGGCGACCTGGTCTGTCGCCGCGTCGGCCGCCTCGACCACGATCGGCGCACTGGCCATCGGGGCGAAGACGCCTTCGGCTTCGTCGAACAGCCAGGCGATCGCCTCGTCGACGGTCTGTTCTTCATCGTCGAACCGCACGAAGATCTCGCTGTTGCGCATCGCCTGGATGATGCGGCCGGCGCGATTGCCTTCGACGTCGGATACCGTCTGGACCAGATCGGGATCGAGTGCGAGGGCGATCGCGTCGTCGTCGTGCTCGGCCGCAGCCGTCCGTATCACACCTTCCGAGCCGACGATCAGCCGGCCGGCATTCTGCATGTGGCTGAAGTTCGGCCCGTAGGGATCGACCGGCGGGATCGACGATGCGGCAAAGTAGCTCGCCCCCGCACCGCTGACGACGAGCGTCGGGGCGGCGGCTTCCATCGTCGGGGCGATGTAGGGCACCACCGGCATGACCGCCGGGGCCGAAACGAGGCCCTTGATGACCGTCGTCGTGGAGGCGCCCTTCGCCATCCCCACAGCCAGCGTCGTGCCGACACTCGACGTCCAGGTCGCCGCAAGGATCGAGCTGCCGGGCGACGTATTCAGCGCCGAAGCCGCCACTCCCTTGATGTTCGACAGGATCACCTTGTCGGTCGACCGGTTGTAGACGATCGTGTCGGTGAGCCCGGCCGGCTTGGCGGCCGTCCCGCCGTAGATCGTGTTGAAGCCCCAGCCGGCGTTGATCTGTTCGGTACCTGAACCAGCATGCACGACGTCATCGCCGATCGAACCGAAGATGATGTCGGTGCCCGAGCCGCCGGTGATGACGTTGGCATCGACCTTGTACTTGGCGGGAGTCGTTTCGTTGGTCTGCCAGGGCTGCAGCGCGCCGAACGGGCCGAAGCCGAGCGTATAGTTGTAGTTGGCGGTCGACGCCACGCCGGGCAGGCCGGACGGATAGGCGTTGAAGCTGGACATCAGGCCCGATTGGCTGCCGATGATCGGCACCAG
>JARLIT010000136.1 GCA_031291575.1 Ancalomicrobiaceae bacterium | reverse complement strand
GCCGGGCTGACGCTCGAGTTCGAGACCCGCTCTGGCCGGGTGAAGGCGCTCGAGGATATCGGCTTCACCTTGGCGAAGGGCGAGATCCTCGGCATCGTCGGTGAGAGCGGCTCCGGCAAGTCGGTGCTGTCCTATGCCGTCATGGGGCTCAACGATGACGCGGCGCGGCTTTCGGCCGACCGCCTGACATTCAACGGCATGGATCTCACGGCCAAGACGACCGATCTCGCCTCCTTGCGCGGACGCGAACTGTCGATGATTTTTCAGAGCCCGCGCACGGCGTTGAACCCGATCCGCCGGGTGGGCGAGCAGATCGCCGATGTGCTCGTGCGGCACGGGCCGATGCCGCGCAAACAGGCGCGCGCCGAGGCGATCGCCGCACTCGCCCGGGTGCGCATCCCGGATGCCGTGGCGCGGGCGCGGGCCTATCCGTTCGAACTGTCGGGGGGCATGTGCCAGCGCGTGATGATCGCCATGGCGCTTGCCTGCCGGCCGGCGCTGCTCATCGCCGACGAGCCGACGACCGGGCTCGATGTCACCACGCAGGCCGTGGTGATGGACCTCATCCGCGACATCGTCGACGAAACCCACATGGCGGCAATCCTGATCACCCACGATCTGGCGCTTGCCGGCGAATACTGCGATCGGCTGATGGTCATGCATGCCGGCCACGTGGTCGAGACCGGGCCGACGAAAGCGCTCCTCAGCCGCCCCCGCCATCCCTATACGCGACGGTTGTTCGCCGCGACGCCGACGGCGGAAACCAGCCTTGCCACCCTGTCGACCGTGCCGGGCAACCTGCCGGACCTGCGTGGCAAGCTGTCCCCGTGCCGCTTTGCCGGCCGCTGTGACCGGCACGAACCCGTCTGCGACGCCGGCTCGGTGCCGGTCGTCTCGCTCGGCCCCGATCACTCCGTCCGCTGCCGGGTGCCGACATGACCGCACTGATCGACGCCCGTGCCGTCTCGAAGCTCTACTCCGTCCGCCGTGGGCTGAAATCAACCCATCTTCATGCCGTCGATGCGATCGATCTGACGATCGGGGAGGGCGAGAGCGTCGGCCTCGTCGGGGAATCCGGTTGCGGCAAGTCGACGCTTGCCCGCCTGATCGCCCGCCTCATCGACACGACATCGGGCGAATTGACGTTTGCCGGTACTGACATCGGCGCCGTGCCGGCCCGCCGGTTCGCCACCTCGCCCGAACGCGCCGGCATCCAGGTGGTGTTCCAGGACCCGAACGAGAGCCTCAATCCCGGCTTCACTGTATTCGAGGCGGTCGCCGATCCGATCCGCCGGCTCGGTCAGGCGACCGGCCGGGCCGAAGTCACTGCGCGGGTGATGCAGGCACTCGACGATGTCGGCCTGCCGCGCGATCTGTCTGCCCGCTATCCGCATCAGCTCTCCGGCGGGCAGAAGGCGCGCGTCGGTATCGCCCGGGCGATCGCCGTCCGTCCGCGCCTCCTGGTGCTCGACGAGCCGACATCGGCGCTCGACGTCTCGGTGCAGTCGGTGATCCTCAGGCTTCTCGCCGACCTCAGGGTCAGGCACGGCATGAGCTACCTGTTCGTGTCGCACGATCTGAACGTCGTGCGCCTGATCACCGACCGCATCGCCGTGATGTACCTCGGCAAGATCGTCGAGATCGGCCCGAGCGATGCGGTCTTCGCCGATCCCCGCCATCCCTATACGCGGGCACTTATCGCCGCCATTCCAGACCCGGCCCGGCGCGGGGCGCGACCTCGGCGGCTCGAAGGGTCGGCCTCGAGCCCGATCGATCCTGATCCCAACGCCTGCCGCTTCGCCGGTCGCTGCCCGACGGAAACCGCCCTCTGCCGCCAGTCGATGCCGGTGCTGGCGGCTGTAGTCCAAGGCCATGAAGTCGCCTGCCATCACGTCGCTGCGGACGAGGACATGCCATGACCCGCATCCTGTTGTTGAACCCCAACACCTCGGCCGACATCACCGAGCGGATGATGGTCGTCGCCCGTGCCGCCGCGGCGCCAGGAACCGAGGTGATCGCTGCGACTGCGCCGCGCGGTGTGCCCTATATTGCCACCCGCGCCGAAGCCGCGATCGGCGGCGCCATCGTGCTCGATATGCTGGCCGAGCGGCTCGGCACATTCGACGCCGCGATCGTCGCCGCCTTCGGCGATCCCGGGCTCGGTGGCGCGCGCGAACTGATGCCGGTGCCGGTGATCGGGCTCGCCGAAGCCTCGATGCTGACCGCCTGCATGCTCGGGCGGCGGTTTTCCATCGTGTCGTTCGCCCGCGCGCTCGGCCCCTGGTTCCGCGAATGCGTCGCCGCGCACGGACTGAACGAACGGCTCGCCAGCATTCGGCTGCTGGACGATCCCTTCGCCGCGGTCGGGCGCGTCGGCGAGGACAAGGAGGACCTCTTAGTCGCCCTCGCCGGCAAGGCGGTCGAGGAGGACGAGGCCGACGTCATCGTTCTCGCCGGGGCGCCGCTCGCCGGGCTCGCCGCCCGCGTGCGCGACCGTGTGCCAGTGCCGGTGGTCGAAGGTGTCGCAGCGGCGATCCGTCAGGCGGAATTGCTGGTTTCCCTCGATCCGCGCAAGGCCGTCGCCGGCACTTACCGGCGCCCGGACGCCAAATCGTCGATCGGCCTGCCAGTCCCGCTCGAACGTCTTCTTGCTCACGCCGGCGCCTGATCGCCACCTAGCCCGAACGTCCCGCCCCCGAAAGTCGCACGCATGACACCTGCCGAGTACGCCACGCTCTCCGCCGTCGACATCGCTGCCGGCATCCGGGCCCGCCGCTTCACGGCGAGCGCCATCATCGACGCCGCCTTTGCCGCCATCGCCTCGGTCGAGCCGCAGCTCCACTCCTTCGCGACGCTGGCGGAGGATCAGGCCCGTGCCGCAGCGGCCCGCATTGATGCTGCCATAGCTGTCGGCGAGGATCCCGGCCCGCTCGCCGGCGTGCCGGTGGCGATCAAGGATCTGGTGATGACCGCCGGCATCCGCACCACCTTCGGCTCGAGGCTCTATGCCGACTACGTGCCCACTGACGACGATATCGTCGTGGAACGGCTGAAAGCGGCCGGGGCCATCGTCGTTGGCAAGAGCAATGCCGCCGAATTCGGCTTCGGCGCGCATGGGCGAAACCTCGTGTTCGAAACGACCCGCAATCCCTGGGACACGAGCCTGACCCCCGGCGGCTCGAGCGCCGGTTCCGGCGCCGCGGTTGCCGCGGGACTGGTGCCCATCGCCATCGGCTCGGACGGCGGCGGTTCGATCCGGATCCCGGCGAGTTTCTGCGGCCTTATCGGCATGAAGGCGTCGATGGGGCGCGTTCCGTTGTGGCCCGGCTGCCGCGACGAGACGCTGCCGGGCGCCTCGGGGTGGGAATCGATCGAGCATCTCGGCCCGATCACCCGCAGCGTTGCCGATGCCGCCTTGATGCTCTCCGTCATCGCCGGACCGGACGGCCGCGATCGCTGGTCGATTCCCTGCGCCGACGTCGACTGGATCGGCGCCGCGGCCAGGCCGCTGCGACGTCGGCTGAAAGTGGCCTATTGGCCGAATTGGCCGGGACTGCCGATCGATCACCGCGTCGCCGCCGTCGTCGACACAGCGGTCGAGACCTACGCGGCGGCGCTGGGCTTCGACCTCGTCGTCACCGAGCCCCCGAACATCGCGATCCGGACGGCAATGGACGTGATTGTTGCCCTCGAAAACGACTTGACCGGCCTGCGCCGGCTCGTTGCCGAGACGGGCGTCGAGGTAACGCCGGCATTGCAGCAGTTCCTGACCACGAGACTGCCGCTCGAAGCCGCGACCGATGCCGTCACGGTCAGGAAGGCCTGGGCCAACGCCATGGCGCGGCTGATGGCGGACGTCGATCTGATCCTGACGCCGACTCTTGCCGCGTTGCCGTTTGCCGCCGATGCCACCCATCCGACCGAGATCGACGGCTTGGCCATCGGTCCGGAAGACTGGTGCCCCTTCACCTATCCCTTCAACCTGACCGGCCAACCGGCGATCAGCATTCCCTGCGGCTTTGCCGAAGATCGGCTGCCGGTCGGCATCCAGATCGTCGGACCGCACCTCGGCGACGGTCTGGTGCTGTCGGTTGCCGCCGCCTTCGAGCGGCTAGCGCTGCCGGGCAAGCGCCCGCCCATCCACGCCTGATCCCGCGAGATCGCATCCCAGAGAGTCCCCATGTCCTCCCTTCGCATCGGAATGCTGACGCCCTCGTCCAACACCGTGCTCGAGCCGGTGACCAGCCGCATCCTCGCCGGCCTTGCCGACGTCAGCGTGCATTTCTCCCGCTTCCGCGTCACCGCGATCGGCCTCGATCCCGGTCTTCTCGGCCAATTCGACGACCGGCTGATGCTCCGCGCGGCCGAACTGCTGGCCGATGCCAAGGTCGACGTCATCTCCTGGAACGGCACCAGCGCCGGCTGGCTCGGGCTCGATACCGACCGGCGGCTGTGCGAACGCATCCGCGCGGCAACCGGCATCCCCGCCTCGACCTCCGTGCTCGCGCTCTTCGACGTCATGCGCCGACGCGGCGAGCGGCGGCTCGGGCTCGTCACGCCCTATACCGACGACGTACAACAGGCGATCGCCGCAAATTTCGCCCGTGAGGGCGTCGAGGTCGTCGCCGAACGGCACCTCGGCATCTCCGACAATTTCAGCTTCGCCCTCGTCGACGACCGGACGATGTCCGCCATGGTCGACGACGTCGCGGCAGCGCGGCCCGACGCCATCGCTATATTCTGCACCAATCTCGCCGGCGCCGATCTCGTCGCCGGGCTCGAAGCCCGCCACGACATCGCCGTGCACGACAGCATCGCCACGGCGGTCTATGGCGCGCTCGATGCCGTCGGCCGGCCGATGGCCGATCTCGTCCCGTTCGGGCGGCTGTTTGCGACGGCACGCAATCCCTAGAGAAATTCCCGCTCAGATGGAATCATTTGAGTGAAGGAAAATGCTACAGATTCAATAGCTTGAGCGTCTCATTTTCGTTCAGATCGCTTCTATCTGAACGATAATGAGACGCTCAAGTTGAGTAGATCCCGCAGTCCTGTCCCACTCGCGCTCTGCTCCGTGCGTCCCCGGGGAACGGAGTTGGCCGGGCTTGCAGCGGGACGACCGGATGCCGCGGCATTTCGACGATGTGAATTTGCCGAGTGCTGGTGTAAGCTCGCTGGGTCGCTCATCGATAATGGCGAGCGGGCGCATTCGCTGATCTGTTTGATCCGCGACAAAGATGCGTCCGGCGAAATGGCTTAGGTAAAATCACATTGCATCGTTCACCGGCAAAGATGCCGCCGTGGGATGCAAGACAGAGCGGTTGCCACGGCTTTCCCGATCCACACGCGGGGAAGCGACATTCCGGCCGATCCGGGACCGCATCCACCGCAACGAAGCGGCTTTCCACTCAAACATCCTGATTTCGTCGAAGGCGACGGTCGTGTCGCGGCTGCTGTTCAGCCGTCGCGAGGTTTGTCGGCGCGCCGACAGGCGCAAACCGACTGCCAGCCGTCCCGGCAGTTGCCGGGGCAGGTTGCCGCCTCCGCCACGTCTGCGCCCGATCTGCGTCCTGGTTAGCTCTGGAGGACATATTGGATATGAAAGTCGCCTGTCTCGCATTCTCGGTCGTTGCGATCCTCTCGGCTACCGTGCCGAGCTTCGCCGCCGATCCTGCCGCCGGCAAGACCGTGTTCGGCAAATGCGCTCTCTGCCACACCATCGATCCGGCCAAGAAGAACATCGGCCCGACGCTGTTTGGTGTGGTCGGCCGGCATTCGGCTTCGATTGAGGGCTATGCCTATTCTCCGGCGATGAAGGCGGCCGACAAGACCTGGGACGAGGCGACGCTCGACGTCTATCTGACCAAGCCGCAGGCGTTCGTCCCCGGCACCAAGATGACGTTTGCCGGCCTGCCGAATGCCGATGATCGCGCCAACCTGATCGCCTATCTCGCCACGCTCAAATAGGCGAGGGCGCTCCACCACAGCCTGCCGCGCGGCTCGTCTCGACGCGGATACCGATACCACCGACTTGAGCCGAGACGCCCTCAGCGTCTCGCAACGCTGGATCTTTGCCTGAAGAGGCGCGCCGTGGGTAGATTGTTCAACTGGCTGGTGATTGCCGTCCTGTCCTTCGTTCTAGCCGGCACCCTGTCAGCTGGGGCGGCGGACAGCCACATCGCCGACTATCTCGCCAAAGTGCCGGCCGCCGACATCGTCGCCGGAGCGGACCACTACGGCGCAGTGACCGGCAACCCGCCCTATGCCGAGGTGCTGGCTGGCGGCAAGCGCGTCGGCTACGCCTTCGTCACCGCCGATTGGGTCAATTCGACAGGATATTCTGGCCAGCCGATCGAGATCCTGATGGGTCTTTCGGTGGAGGGAAAGATCACCGGCGCCCGGCTGATGGCGCACCACGAGCCGATCGTCCTCATCGGCATCCCACCGGCCCGCATCAACGCCTTCATCGAGGGTTACATCGGCACGGACGTGTCGAGGCTTAGCCGCGAAGCGAATGCCGAGCGGCCGAAGGTCGACATCGTCTCGGGCGCCACCGTCACCGTCACTGTGATTGCCGAGAGCATGGTGCGTTCGGGCGTCCGCGTCGCCCGCAGTCTGGGGCTCGGTGGTGCAACCGTTGCGGTCGAGGCGGCGAAGCGCGAAATCGATCCGGCCCATGACGCGCCGGCCGACTGGCTGGGGCTCCTCGGCGACGGCTCGGTCCGCCGGCTGTCGCTCTCGGTCGGCGATGTCAGCGAAGCCTTCCGTCGCGCCGGCCACGCGGATGCGGCCGATCGCCCCGAGACGGGCGAGGCGAGCGACGCGTTCATCGACCTCTATGTCGCACCCGTGTCGGTGCCGGCGATCGGCAAGCGGCTCCTCGGCGACCAGGCCTATCAGGCACTCGCGCGGTCGCTGAAACCCGGCCAGGCCGCCATCGTGATCGCGGCCAACGGCGTCTATTCGTTCAAGGGTTCGGGCTATGTGCGCGGCGGCATCTTCGACCGCATCGAGGTCGATCAGGGCGATGCCAGCATCCATTTCCACGATCGCACCCACACGCGGCTCGGTGACATCGCCGCTGCCGGCGCACCGAAATTCAAGGATGTCGACGTCTTCCGCATGGCCGAAGGCGCCAGCTTCGATGCCGCCGAACCCTGGACGCTGAAACTTCTGGCGCAGCGGGCGATCGGCGCGCGCGACAAGGCGTTCCTCACCTTCGACACCGGCTATTCGCTGCCCGAGGCCTACCTGAAGCCCGTCGCCGCTCCCACTCCAGCCGTCCAGGCGCCCGCGGCCAAGTCGGTAGCCTCCGGTCCGACCCAGGAGGCGCCGGCTGCCGCCGATCCGGATCAGAGCGAGCCGCCCGTCTGGCAGCGGCTGTGGCACGACAAGATGGTCGAGATTGCCGTGCTGGTCACTGCCATCGGCGTTCTCACGTTCATCTTCTTCTTCCAGGACTGGTTCGTCCGTCGCCCCATCCTCTACGACCGGGTGCGGCTCGGCTTCATGGTGTTCACGCTCGTCTACATCGGCTGGTTCGCCCAGGCGCAGCTGTCGGTGGTCAACGTGCTGGCGTTTCTGAACGCGCTCAGGACCGACTTCCGTTGGGACTACTTCCTGATGGCGCCCCTGATCTTCATCCTGTGGTTCGCCACGGCGGCGTCGCTCCTGTTCTGGAACCGCGGCGCCTATTGCGGCTGGCTGTGCCCGTTCGGGGCGCTGCAGGAACTCACCAACCGGTTCGCCAAGTGGATCGGCATCCCGCAGCTGAAGATCGGCTTCACCACGCACCAGCGGCTGACGGCCCTGAAATACATCATCTTCCTGGTGCTGTTCGGCATCTCGCTGAGCGCTCTCGGCACCGCCGAGCAGGCGGCGGAGGTCGAGCCGTTCAAGACCGCCATCATCCTCCGGTTTGCCCGCGAATGGCCGTTCGTCCTCTATGCCGGGGCGATGATCGCGGCGAGCCTGTTCGTCGAGCGCGCCTTCTGCCGCTACCTCTGCCCGCTCGGCGCGGCGATGGCGATCCCGGCGCGGCTCAGGCTGTTCGATTGGCTGCGCCGCTACCGGGAATGCGGCAACCCGTGCCAGCGCTGCGCCAACGAATGTCCGGTGCAGGCCATCCATCCCGAAGGCCACATCAACCCGAGTGAATGCATCCAGTGTTTGCACTGCCAGATGCTCTACCACCACGACCACAAGTGTCCGGTGATGATCCAGCGACGGCTGAAGCGCGAGAAATTCGCCGTCATGTCGCCCGGTACGGTGCGTGCCAACGTCGCCGTCGCTGCCAGCGCCCTGACACTTCCCCCATCCCACAAGATCTCGGATTTGGCCGGCGAGGCCGACGCTCCCGGCGCGTGAGCCGGCTCGCATCCCCCATCGCAATGCCCCGCCGAAGCGGGCTCAAGGAGGCAAGACCAAGATGACCGACGACCCCCAGACCACCAAACAAGGCCTCAGCCGGCGCGGCCTCATCGGCGGATCCACCCTCGTCGGGGCGGCCGCCCTGACCGGCGGTGCCGCCTATCTCAATTTCGTCCAGGAAGCGCGCGCCGCCGCCAGCACCCAGTCCGCCGAAGTCAAGCCTGGCGACCTCGATGAGTACTATGGCTTCTCCTCTTCCGGCCAGACCGGCGAAGTGCGGGTCATCGGCATGCCGTCGATGCGCGAACTGGTGCGCATTCCGGTGTTCAACCGCGACAGCGCCACCGGCTGGGGCATCACCAACGAGAGCCGCAAGATTCTGACCGAAGGCCTGATGCCCTCGACCAAGAAATTCCTGGAGAGCCGCGGAGGCGTCTACCACAACGGCGACCTGCACCACCCGCACGTGTCGTTTACCGACGGTACCTATGACGGTCGCTTTTTGTTCGTCAACGACAAGGCCAATTGCCGCGTCGCCCGCATCCGGCTCGACATCTTCAAGACCGACAAGATCATCGAGGTCCCCAACGCCTCGGACATCCACGGCCTCAGGCCGCAGAAATTCCCGCGCACCGGCTACGTCTTCGCCAATTCCGAACACATCATTCCCTTGCCGAACGACGGCACCGGCAATCTCGACGACCCGAAGAACTATTGGTCGGTGTTCACCGCCGTCGACGGCGACAAGATGGAAGTCGCCTGGCAGGTGCTGGTCGACGGCAACCTCGACAACACCGATTGCGACTATCAAGGCAAATATGCCTTCTCCTCCTGCTACAACCCGACCAAGGGCACGACAGTCGCCGAGATGACGGACCACGAGCAGGCCTGGGCGGTTCTGTTCAACATCAAGCGCATCGAACAGGCGGTCAAAGACGGCGACTTCAAGGTCTACAACGGCGTCAAAGTCGTCGACGGCCGCCACGGCTCGAAATACACGCGCTACATCCCGATCCCGAACTCGCCGCACGGCGTCAACACAGCGCCCGACGGCATCCATGTGGTGATCAACGGCAAACTGTCGCCGACGGTCAGCGTGCTCGACGTCCGCAAGTTCGACGATCTCTTCGACAACAAGATCAAGGAGCGCGACGTCGTCGTCGCCGAGCCGCAACTGGGTCTCGGACCACTGCACACCGCCTACGACAACAAGGGCAACGCCTATACGACGCTGTTCATCGACAGCCAGATGGTGAAGTGGAACATCGACAAGGCGCGCCGGGCGTTCCTGGGCGAAAAGGTCGACCCGATCATCCAGAAGCTCGACGTGCACTACCAGCCGGGCCACAATCATACCTCCATGGGCGAGACCAAGGAGGCGGACGGCAAGTGGCTGTTGTCGTTGAACAAGTTCTCCAAGGACCGGTTCATCAACGTCGGCCCCCTGAAGCCCAACAACGACCAGCTGATCGACATCACCGGTGATGAAATGAAGATCGTGCACGATGGTCCGGCGTTTGCCGAGCCGCACGATTCCTGCATCGTGCATCGCTCCAAGATCAATCCGATCTCGATTTACTCACGCGACGACCCGATGTTCGCCGAAGCGCGCGAATGGGCGAAGAAGGACGGCGTCAAGCTGGAGGAGGCTGCCGACGTCATCCGCGACGGCAACAAGGTGCGCGTCTACATGCACTCAAACGCCCCGCAGTACAGCCTCGAGAAGTTCGAGGTGAACGAGGGCGACGAAGTCACCGTGTTCCTTACCAACATGGACGACATCGAGAACCTGACGCACGGCTTCACCATCGTGCGCTACGGCATCGCCATGGAGATCAGCCCGCAGATGACCGCCTCGGTGACGTTCAGCGCCGACCGGCCGGGCGTGCACTGGTGGTACTGCCAATGGTTCTGCCACGCGCTGCACATGGAAATGTCGGGCCGCATGATCGTCCACCCGAAGAAGGCCTGATCGATGCTTTCGCGCACGCTTCTCGGATCCCTCATCACCATCTCCGTTCTCCTCGGAGCGGGAGATCTGCGGGCGTGCGCGGAAACCATCCCCGTTGCCATCGGTGACAGCGTCGCGGGGGCGCTGTCCCATGCCCGGCCCGGTGACACGATCCTCGTCGCCGCCGGCGAGCACGTGGGGGACCTTGCCATCGTGGTCCCCCACGTCACTTTGCAGGGCGAGCCGGGGGCGGTGATCCGTGGTTCCGGAAATGGCACCACCATCACTGTCGAGGCCGCCGACGTGACGTTGAACGGCCTCACCGTCACCGGCTCCGGCCTGACGCTGATCGACAAGAATTCCGGCATCTTCCTCGGCCGCGACGCCGACCGGGCCGTCATCGAGGACAACCGCATCCTCGACAATCTCATCTCGGTCTATCTCGACGGGCCGCACGATGTCACCGTGCGCCACAACGTCATCGATGGACTGAAGCGGCTCAGAGTAGCCGAGCGCGGGCCGGCGGTGTCCTTATGGAATACGCCGGGCTCGAAGATCCTCGACAACGATATCCGCAACGGCCGCGACGGCGTGTTCTCGGTGACGAGCAAGCACAACACAGTCAGCGGCAACACGTTTCGCAATCTGCGCTTCGCCGTGCACTTCATGTACACCAACGACAGCGAGGTCGCCGACAATATCTCGATTGGCAATGATGCCGGATACGTCATGATGTATTCGGATCGACTGAAGCTCGCCCATAACGTCTCCGATCACGACCGCGACCACGGGCTTCTGTTCAACTACGCCAACGAGGCGATGATCGAGCGCAACGCGGTCCGTCGTAGCGACAAATGCCTGTTCATCTACAATGCCAATAAGAACAGCTTTATCGACAATTGGTTCGAGGGCTGCGAGATCGGCGTGCACTTTACCGCCGGCTCCGAGCGCAACGTCCTCTCCGGCAACGCCTTCGTCGCCAACCGCACCCAGGTCATGTACGTCGGCACCAAGATCATCGACTGGTCGGTCAAGGGCCGCGGCAACTACTACAGCGACAATCCGGCCTTCGATCTGAACGGCGACGGCATCGCCGACAAGCCCTATCGCCCCAACAACCTGATGGATCAGGTGATCTGGCGCGCGCCTTCGGCGAAGCTGCTGCTGAATTCGCCGGCCGTGCAGGTGGTGCGCTGGGCGCAGACCCAGTTCCCGGCGCTGCATCCTGGCGGCGTCATCGATACCGCGCCGCTGATGGCCCCGGACCCGTCCTCCCTCCCGCATTGGAGCGCGCCATGAACGCAGCGACACCCATGCCCAGAGAGGGCACAGCGATCGTGTCGCCGGCAGCCGGCGCGCCGACGGTCACGCTCTCCGGCATCTCGCGCCGCTACGGCCGTCAGTTGGCGGTCGATGGCGTCGATCTGACGCTTCTCCCCGGCGAATGCGTCGGCCTCGTCGGCCACAACGGTGCCGGCAAATCGACGCTGATCAAGCTGATGCTGGGGCTCGTCGCGCCGACCGCCGGACGCATTCGGGTTCTTGGTGCCGAGCCGGGCAGCCGGGCGGCGGCTCTGGCCCGCGCCGAAATCGGCTATCTGCCGGAAAACGTCGCGCTCAGCCCGTCGCTGACCGGGGCCGAGACGCTCGCCTTCTATGCCCGGCTGAAGCGCCAGCCGGTTCAAGCGAATTCCGGGCTCCTCGATCGCGTCGGCCTCATCGATGCCCGCAACCGCCGTGTCGGCACCTATTCGAAGGGCATGCGCCAGCGCCTGGGGCTCGCCCAGGCAATGCTCGGCCGTCCCCGGTTAATGCTGTTGGACGAACCGACAACCGGCCTCGATCCGGAACTGCGGCATGCCTTCTACGAGATCCTCGGCGAGTTGCGCCGCGATGGCGCCACCGTGCTCCTTTCCTCGCATGCGCTGGCCGAACTGGAGGGCCAGGTTGACAGGGTCGTCGTGATGAACCGCGGTCGCAAGGTCGCCGACGGCACGCTCGGCCTGTTGCGTCAGTTGGCGGCGATGCGGCCGCGGATCCGGCTGCGCCGGCGCCCGCACGATGGCTACGACTGGTCCGGCTGGAGCGAGGGGCCGGGCGGGCTGATCGAAATCGAGTGCGGTGAGGAGATGCTCACCGACACGCTCAGGCAATTGCCGTCGGACGCCCGCGACATCGAAATCGTCAGGCCGTCGCTCGACGACCTCTATGCCTCGTTCCAGCGGGAGGTCCGATGAGCCCGATCTTCCACATCGCCCTGAAAGAACTGCGCGACGGCTTGCGCAACCGCTGGGTTCTGGCCGTCACCGTGCTCCTGGCGGCGCTCGCCCTGACGCTGGCCTTCCTCGGCTCCGCCCCGACCGGCGTGGTCAAGGTCAATGCGCTCGCCGTCACCATCGTCAGCCTGTCGAGCCTGACTATCTTCCTCATCCCGCTGGTGGCGCTCCTCCTCTCCTATGACGCCATCGTCGGGGAGATCGATCGCGGCACTATGGCGCTGCTGCTCGCCTATCCGCTCAATCGCTGGCAGGTCATCGCGGGAAAATTCCTCGGTCATGTCGCCTGTCTCGCGGTCTCCACCATCATCGGCTACGGGCTCGCCGGCCTCGTCCTGGCCGCGACCGGCGAGACGGATGCCTCGGCGGGCTCGGCCTTCGCCCTGATGTTGGCGGCCTCGGTGGCTCTTGGCAGCGTCTTCATCGCCATCGGCACGTTGGTCAGCACGTTGGTGCGCGATCGCGGCACCGCCGGCGGGATCGCCATCGGCGTCTGGCTCGTCTTTGTCCTTCTCTACGACATGGGGCTTCTCGGGCTGCTCGCCGCCGACCAGGGACGCTCGGTGAGCTCGGCCCTTCTCGACGCGCTCCTCCTCTTCAATCCGACCGACGCCTACCGGCTGTTGACGCTCACATCCTCGAACGAGGTCAGCGGCTTTGCCGGCCTCGCCGGGCTGGGGTCCGGCAGCGCTCTTTCCCAGCCCGCGCTCGTCGGTGCGCTTCTGGCTTGGATCGTGGTGCCGCTTGGCTCGGCCATGGTGCTGTTCTCCAGGAGGCAGGTATGAACAGACGGAGCTTCCTCATCGGCCTTGCCGGTCTGCCGCTGCTTGCCGCCTGCAAAGACAAAGACCTCACCGCCCTGCCGCAGCCGCAGGAGCCGGGCAAGGATACGGTGGCGCAGATCTGCGGCATGATGCTCTCCGAGCACGCCGGCCCGAAGGCACAGATCTTCCTGCGCGACATGCCCGATCCCTACTGGTTTTCCAGCGTCCGCGACGCGGTCGCCTATTCGATCCTGCCGGAAATGCCGAAGGCCATCGTCGCCTTCTACGTCAACGACATGGGCCGCGTGCGCAATTGGGATCAGCCCGAGCCCGGCGCCTGGATCGACGCGAAGCGCGCCGCCTTCGTCATCGCCAGCGCCAGGAAGAGCGGCATGGAGACCGACGAGGCCATCCCCTTCGGCGATGAGGCCGCCGCTCGCCAATTTGTCGCGGTGAACGGCGGACGCATCGTCCGCCTCGCCGACATCCCCGCCGACTATGTCCTTGCCTCGTCAACGGGAGAGCCGTGATGCGCCTCAATCGCCGCCGCTTCATCTCGATCACCGCCGCTGCCGGCGGACTGCCGCTCCTTGGCTTCGCTCCGGTCGCATCTGGGACCCGTTTGCGCGTCTGGTCGGGCGCCGCCCTCGGCGCGGATGCCAAATTGCAGATTCACCATCCCGACCCGGTCGTCGCCGAACGGCTGATCGCCGCGAGCCTTGCCGAGGTCGACCGGCTGGAGGCGATCCTCAGCCTCTATCGGGTGGACAGTGCACTCGCCCGCCTCAACCGCGACGGTGCGATCGAGGCGCCGCCGTTCGATCTCGTCCGCATCCTGTCGGAGGCGCGGATGTACGCCGAGGCGACCGGAGGAGCCTTCGATGTCACGGTGCAGCCACTTTGGGACCTTTATGCCCGGCATTTCGCCGCGTCCGATGCCGCGCCCGAGGGGCCGCCATCAGCCGCGATCGAACGCGCCGTTGCTCGCGTTGGCGAAGCTGCGATCGAGATAGCGCCCGCCCAGATCCGCTTCGCCCGGCCGGGCATGAGCGTCACGCTGAACGGCATCGGCCAGGGCTACGTTACCGACCGCGTCGTCGAACTATTGCGCGCCAACGGCATCGAGCACGCACTCGTCGACATGGGCGAGATCCGCGCCGTCGGCGACCGGCCGGAGGGCGCGCCCTGGAGCGTCGGGCTGGAGGATCCGCGTTCCCCCGGCCAGATCGCCGAAAGCATCGGGCTGGCGAACCGGGCGGTGTCGACGTCGGGCGGCTACGGCACGGTGTTCGACCCCGGCCGCCACTTCAACCACATCTTCGAACCGGCAAGCGGGCGGACGAGTTGGCGCTTCCTGTCGGTCTCGGTGGAAGCCGCGACGGCGACCGAAGCCGACGCGCTGTCGACCGCTTTCGCGCTGATGCCGCGGTCGGCCGCCGCCCCGATCGTCAAGGCGCGCGGACTCGTCGCGCATTTCGTCGAGCCGGATGGCGCGCGCGTCGTCGAACGGGCGTGAGGCCGGCAGGGGAGGTGATCGTGACGGGATCAACGGGCCGGGTACCGGGCGCCATTGCCTCGGTCGGCGAACTCCTCGCGGTGGCGCACGCGCTCGAGATCGAGGCGGCGACGCGCTACCGGCAATTGGCCGACCGGATGCAGGCTGACGGCGTCGAGGCGGTCGCGGAAGAATTCCGCGTGCTCGCCGACTTCGAGCAGGGCCACGTCGACCTGATCGATGAGCGCGGCCGGGCGATGCTCGGCCATGCCATCGATGCGGCGTCGGTCTCCTGGGAACAGCCATCCGGCTTCAGCGAGGCGGATCTCGCCATGTCCGCCGACTTCGGCCCCTATCAGGCGCTCGCCTTCGCGGTCAGGAATGAGGAACGCGCCTTCGCCTTCTATGCCTATGTGGCGGCCGAGGCGGAAAACGAGGCCATCAGACTGCTGGCCGAGGATCTGGCGCGCGATGAACTGCTGCATGCCGCCCATCTCAGACGCTTCCGCCGTCGCGCCTTCCGCAGTGATCCGCCGGCGGCAATCGAGATCCCCGCCTCGCTCGACGAGCTAGCGGCACTCTCCCGCCGTTGGCATGCCGCGGCCGCCGCCGCCCACCGCGTGCTGGTGCGCCTCCTAGAGGTCGACGGCGAGACAGCCGATGCTGCCGTGTTCCGCGTCCTTGCGGCGGAGGAAGCGACCGTCGCCGCCGGCGAGGCGACCCCTGCGGTCGAACCCATCCGACGGGCGGTCGAAGGGCTCAAGGTGCTCGAGGCAGGCTTCGAACGCTTCGCCGTGATTGCCGAGCGGGCCGGCGACGAGGCCGTCGTCGCCGAGGCGCAACGGCTGGCCGAGCTCATGGTCGAGCGGTTGGCGCGCGCCGGCGGTGTCCGGCAGAACGCGCTGATCGCCGATGCGGCTCGAACCCCGCCCGCCAACCCGACCCTGGCCGAGGAGCTGGACCGCGGTTGACGCCAACCTGCCGTTACGGCCGGATATCCAGTCTGAGGCTGAGGCCGGGGGCGTTGTCGGTGATCTCGATCCGCATGTCGTGCAGATCGGCGATGGCCGCCACGAGACTGAGACCGAGGCCGTTTCCCTCGCCGGTGCGTGCCGCGTCGGCGCGGTAGAAGCGCTCGAATAGCCGCGAGCGGGCCTCTTCCGGCACGCCGGGACCGGTATCGGACACGACCAGCGCCCGGCCGCGCCCGTCCGAAACGCTGGCTACCAGAATCGTCGTGCCGGCGGGCGTGTGGCGGATGGCGTTCTCGACGAGATTGGCCACCATCTGCGTCAATAGCTCGGCATCGCCAGCCATCGGCAAGGGGTCGGCGAGTTCCGTCCGCAACTCATGGCCGGCATCCTCGGCTGAGGGCTGGAACGCGCCGGCCACCTCGTCGGCGATGCGGGCGAGGTCGAGCGGCTTGAAGCGGGCCCGTCGCGCGCCGGTCTCGATCTCGGCGATGCGCAACAGCGCGTTGAACGTCTCGAGCAGTTGAAGCACGTCGTCGCGCACCGCCGCGACGGCGACTTCGGCTTCTCCGGCGAACAGTCCGGCCGCACGCCCCGTCTCCAGCCGCCTGAGGACGCGGGCCAGGGGCTTGCGCAGGTCGTGCGCGATATTGTGGCCGATGTGCAGGTTCATCCCGACCAATGTTTCGATGCGGTCGAGCATGCGATTGAGCGTGCGGGCCAATTCGTCGAGTTCGCCGTGGGCCGCCGGTTCCGGGATGCGACGGCTGAGGTTGCCGGCCATGATGTCGCGGGCGACGCGGCTCATCGCATCGATACGGCCGAGGAAGCCGGCACTGACGATGATGCCGCCGCCGAGCCCCAACACCAATGTTGCCCCGAGCGCCCAGGCGAAGGCGACCAGCACGGCACGGCGTGCGCCGTCGAGGCCGTAGAGGTCCTGCCCGACCGCCAGGATGGCACCGTTGCCGAGGATCGTCACCAGGGCCCGCTCGCGCTCGGAGCCGGCCTCGTGCTCCGGCTCGGCGATATCGATCCAGCCGTCGCGACGGCGCTCCGCCCCGATGGGCGGCAGGGGCAGCGTGCCGGCCAGCGGCCGTCCGCCGGCGTCCTCCAGCCGATAGTCGAGCGAACCGGCGTCGCGGACGCGGATTGTCTCCGCCAGCGCGTCCATGCCGTTGACGTCATAGAGGCTGACGAGGCGGGCCGTCTCGTCGCGCACGCGCTCGTCGAACTCGGCGCCGATCTGGCTGCCGATGATCACGTAGATGACGCTGCCGAGAATGAGCACAGAGAGGGTGAAGACGCCGATGTAGGTCGCCACCAGCCGGAAGCTGCCGGTGCGGAGGAGGCGGACGAATTTCTGTCGCATCGGGCCCCCGCCGAACATGCCTCGCCGTGAAGCCCGCCTCACGGCTCCCTGAGCGCATAGCCGACGCCGCGCAGCGTCTGGATCAGCGCCACCGGGCGCCCCCGGTCGATTTTTGCCCTGAGGCGGCTGATGTGCGTCTCGACGATATTGGTTTTCGGGTCGAAATGGAAATTCCACACCTGTTCCAGGAGCATGGTGCGGGTGACGATGCGGCCCTGGCTGCGCATCAGATATTCCAGCAGCTGGAATTCGCGCGGCAACAGCTCGATCGGCTCGCCGCCACGGCGTACGGCTCGCCGGATCAGGTCCATTTCCAGGTCAGCGACGGCGAAGAAGCCGCTCTCGCCGGCCAGTTGCGGGCGTCGGGCGAGGGCGGCCAGACGGGCCAGCAGTTCCTCAATGGCGAAGGGCTTCACCAGATAGTCGTCGCCGCCGGCCTCCAGGCCGTCGACGCGATCGTCGATGCCGGAGAGGTGCGTCAGGAACAGCACCGGCGTGGCAATGCCGGCCGAGCGGAGCGTCTTGACCAGTGTGATGCCGTCGAAATCCGGCAGCATGCGATCGAGCACGATCACGTCATAGCGGCCCGAGGTCGCCAGATCGTAGCCTGTCGGCCCGCTTGCCGCCTGGTCGGCGACATGGCCGGACGCCGCGAGATTGGCGACGACGAATGCGGCAGTCTCGGTGTCGTCTTCGACGATCAGGATCTTCACGGCGCCTCAGGGCGATTGCGGTGGTTCCGATGTCCGCCACCAGAACATTCGCGACAGGATATTGCTGCCGAGCAGGTGATGCATGACCGCGATGCCGGCGTGACCGATCAGATACGCCCACATCAGGTTGGCCGTCATCTTGTGCAGCGTCAGGATGGGCCGCGCGACAGCGCTGAAGTCGGAGAGAAGATACCACGAGGCACCGCTGACGACCATGACCGACACGACGATGAGCCCGAGGCCGTGGATGGCGCTGGCGAACGCCTCGTGACTGTCGGAGGGCGGCCGTCCGGCCATGATCTCGCGGGCGATTGCGGCGAGGTCGGTGCCGATGGCGCGACGGCGGGCGGCCGAGAGCCACGGGATGAGCGCGGCGACGTGCGTCTCGCGGGCGTTGCGGATGGCGGCCCAGGCCCAGAACAGCGCAACGACGCCAAAGCCGGCAAGGCCGATCCATTCGTGCAGCAGATAGGGCCAGTCGGGATCGTCGCCCGGCAGCGGCCGCTCGACGATCAGGCTGCCGATGAGCTGGTGCAGCACGATCAACAGCATCGCAAGGTGCAGGATGCGGGTGGCATGCGAGCGGTTGCCGGCGACGCCGGCCGGCAACGGAGCGTCGGCCGCCGCGGCGGTCATGCGGATGTCGTCCGGGTCTTCGTCTTCATAGGGGCGACGACGATCGTCGCGCCAATCAGTTGGCATGGACATCGTGACAGCTCTTGCAGTTGTTGAGGACGGTGGCGATGCGGCCCTTGGCCTGACTGGCCTGGCCGGCGACGGCGAGCGCGGCGGTCGAATCGGCCTCGAACTTGGCGAAGCGGGTCTTCAGATCGGTCGCTTCGGCGTTCGAGGGTTTGATCCTGGCCTCGAACCCTTGGGAATCTTTTACGAACGTCTGGAGGATGCGGCGCAGCTCGGCCTCGTTGAAGGCAGCCCGCCCGGCCACCATGTCGGCGGCGGCGGTTCCGTCGAGCTTCCACGACTTCATCGTGGTCTTCAGACCGGAGGCGGCAAATGCGGCGGTGGCGGCGGTGGCGACGAGAGCAAATGAAACAGTCAGCAGGCGAAGGCGCATGGGGGCTCCAGGTCGTTGACGAGGTGAGCCTCACCTAGCGACGACCCGGCGGCAGCACGGTGGCACGAGCTATACAGATTTGTAATCTTCGGCCGGTCGGAGCGGCTACGAAAGGCCGCGAGCCCGGCGCCGGTCGTGGTGCGGGGCCGTGACGCCGGTCTCCTGCAGATAGTCGGCGACGCGGCGTGCACTGGCGTTCTCGCCGACGATCGGGCGGAAGTAGGCGATGGTGCGTTGCAGACCTTCGCCGAGCGGCACCGTCGGCTGCCAGCCGAGGAGGCTCTCGGCGAGCGTGATGTCGGGCCGGCGCTGACGCGGATCATCCGTCGGCAGCGGCCTGTAGACGACCTCGGATGTCGAGCCGGTCAACATGATGACCATGCGCGCCAGGTCGGCGATGGTGAATTCTTGCGGGTTGCCGATGTTGACCGGCCCGGTGACGCCGTCCGGTGTCAGCATCAGCCTCAGCATGCCTTCGATCAGGTCGTCGACATAGCAGAACGAGCGCGTCTGCAGCCCGTCGCCGTAGAGCGTGATCGGCTCGCCCTTCAGCGCCTGGACGATGAAATTCGAGACCACTCGGCCGTCGTCCGGGTGCATGCGCGGCCCATAAGTGTTGAAGATGCGCATGACCTTGATGTTGAGGCCGTGCTGGCGGTGGTAGTCGAAGAACAGCGTCTCGGCGCAGCGCTTGCCTTCGTCGTAGCAGGACCGCGGCCCGATCGGATTGACGTTGCCCCAGTAGCCTTCCGGCTGGGGATGTACGGTCGGATCGCCGTAGACCTCGCTGGTGGAGGCCTGCAGGATCGGCGCCTTCAGCCGCTTGGCAAGCCCCAGCATGTTGAGGGCACCGACGACACTGACCTTGGTGGTTGCCACCGGATCGTGCTGGTAATGGATCGGCGAAGCCGGACAGGCCAGATTGAAGATGCCGTCCACTTCGACGTGGAGCGGATCCGTGACGTCGTGGCGCATCGCCTCGAACCGGGCATGATCGAGAAGGTGGGCGATATTCGATCGCCGTCCGGTGAAATAGGTGTCGACCGAGAGCACTTCGGCTCCCTCCGCCAGGAGACGTTCGCACAGGTGCGAGCCGAGAAATCCCGCCCCGCCGGTGACCAGCAGCCGCCTGCCCGAGAATCGCATTTTCACCGTCGTCATCCTTCGTTGCGGGGCCGGCCGGTTGGCATGGCCGGTTCAATCCGCGGGAAACAGCCGTTGGTCGTGTGGAAACGGTCGGAAACGGGCAACCGCCGCGAGCCGCTCGCGCCACCATCGGCGATAGTCGGCGATCGACTGCGCCTCAATCGCCTCGTGATCGTGGGCCATGCCGACCCTGAGATAGGTGTCGAGGTTGGTGAGATCCGGGCGCGGCAGCCGGTCCGCCCGGCAGTCGGCCCACATCTCGGCATAGAGCCGCTCGAGGTCGGCAACGAGATGCGGCATGTCGAACAGCGCCGCTGTATCCCGGCCCGCCTCGAGTCGCGCGCGGCAGGCCGGCAGAGCGTCGAGGTCGCGCCCGAGTTCGATGGCCTTGGCCACATAGTCCTCGAGGTTCTCGGTGACGAGATCCGGCAAACCGGCCGAGCGCGTCAGGCTGCCGCACACCCGCGAGGCGAAGGAGCGGCCGCTCACCGTCAGTACCGGCACGCCCATGAAGAGCGCGTCGGAGGCCGTCGTATGCGCTCCGTAAGGCGTCGAATCGAGCATCAGGTCGGCAAGCGGATAGCGCGCCAGATGGTAGGGATTGGCCAGTTTCGGCGCGAAGATCAGGCGCTTGCCGGCGATCCCGCGCGCTTCGGCGTAAGCCACGAGCCGCGCGTTGGTTCCCTCCGTCCCCGTCAGCAGCCAGAGCGCGCTCTCCGGCACGGCGGCGAGGATCATCAACCAGCGGTCGAGCGTGAAGCGAGTGAGCTTGTGCATGCCGTTGAACGAGCAATAGACGATCGCATCCTCGGGCAGGCCGGCCTCTGTGCGCGTCGGTCGCGTCTCGGCGATCGTCCGCAGCCGGTTGTTCGGCTGATAGCAGGGAAGCCGCAGCACCTTTTCCGAGTAGTAGATCTCGTTTTCCGGCGGGATGATCCAGTCGTCGGCGACGATGTAGGAGTGGTAGGGGCTCGCCATCGTGCCGGGAAACCCGAGCCAGTTGACGATCACCGGCGCCGGGCGTAGCGCCACCAGCTTCAACCGCCCCTCGCGCGTGTAGCCGTTGACATCGATGAGGATCTGGATGCCGTCTGCGGCGATCAGGCGGGCCGCGGCCGTATCGTCGAGCCCGGAAACATCGCGCCAATGGTCGGCCGACGCCTTGTAGGCGTCGTGCATCGGATCGCTGGCCCTGGGGCCGCAGTAATAGGCGAAGACCTCGACCTTCTCCCGGTCGTGCAACGGGAACACCTCGGCCATCAGATGACCGACGGCGTGCTCGCGCAGATCGGAGGAGAGATAGCCGATGCGGATCGGCCCCGTGTGCGCCATTGCCGCCGGCCAGTCGGTCATGGCGCCGGCCGGCGAGCCGACGTCCTCGACGTTGTAGGCGGCGGCGATGGCGAGCTGCAGCGCCGGATCGTCGGTGTAGGCGGCGGCGGAGAGCGGGGAAAGCCCGCGCATCAGCGCCTCGCGGCCGACCCGCTCCCACGGCGACACCACCGGCCAGGAACACGAGCGCTGCCGCAATGCCAGGAAGTGCTGCGCCACCTCGCGCTGTCGCGGATCGATGTCGAGGCTGCGGCGCAACATCGCCTCCGCCGTCTCGTCCTGGAACGCCGCCTCGAGCGTGCGGGCGATCTGGTTGAGCGCCGCGGTCTTGTAGGCGATGTTGGTGCCGTCGATCTGTGGCAGCTGATCCGCCACCCGCGACCAGCGCGTCACGGCGGCCGCTACATCGCCGAGCCGCTCGCAGGCGCGGCCGAGGTTGATGTGCGCCGGCCAGAAGTCGGCCTTCAGATCGATGGCGCGTTCGAGGCATTCCCGCGCCCGCTCGATATCGCCGAGATCAGCGAGCACCACCGAGAAGTTGAACAGTACGGCGTAGAGCAGCGGATCGTCGGCATGGCTCTGGATCCAGCCGTCGTAGAGAGCTTCGGCGGCGGCGGCCTCGCCTGCCCGGGACAGTGTTTCTGCCGCACGGATCAGGTCGACGACGGCGAGACCGTGCCCGACGAGCGGTCGCGGATTGTCTGGCCGTTCCCGCTCAGTCCGGTCGCCCGACGGCGATTCGCTCAGCCCCCTGACGTGATCATTCATCGCTGCCGTCCCTTACCTAATCCGCCGATCAGTGTTTCTCGATACAGGTTGAACGCAACACGGCTGTTCTCGACGGAAATAGCTCGAAACAAGCTGGAAAAACACAGAAACAGAGCGAAAACTCGGCACACTGTATGACGTATTTCAGAGATATAACGAGCAGATGGCTATCTATTACGCCACGGCTGCATCGAGATTACTCAATTGACTATCACTAAGACCAGCTAACTGAGTCGTCGTCAGTGCGTCAACTTGTGTGGCGTTGAGCGCGGCGATTTCCGTCGCCGTGAGTGCGTTGAGGAAGGTCGTCGACAGCAGCGACATCTGCGTCGTGGTAAGCCCCGACAGCTGCGCGGCTGACAATTCGGCGATCGTCGTCGTCGACAGCGAGCTCAGGGCCGTGGCGCTGATCGCGCCGACGTCGGTCGAGGTGATCGCGGCGAACTGGGTCGCCGTCATCTCGTCCATGACGGTGTGGGTCAGCGCCGAAGCTTGGGTCGTGGTCAGTCCGGCGATCTCGGTGACGGTGAGCGCCGCAACCTGGGTCGCGGTCATCGCCCGAAGCTGCATGCGCACGATGCCGGTCAGCTGGTCGATGCTGAGTGCGGCAATGTCGGTCGCGGACAGTTCGGCGAAATCGGCCACCGTCAGCGCGCCGATCTGGTCGGCCGAAAGGCCGGCCATCTGCGTGGTGGTCAGGAGATCAATCTGTGAGGCGGTCAACCCGGCGATGCCGGTCGACGACAGCGAGCCGACCATCGTCGAGTCGAGCGACTTGAACTGTGTCGTGGTCAGCGCCGCCACTTGTACTCCGGTCAGACCCGACCACTCCGTCGCCGACAAGAGCGCCAGCTGGGCGGTCGTCAACGCTGTGATCTGCGTCGTCGACAGGCCGGCGATGCCGGTTGCAGACAAGCTGGCGAACTGGGTCGTGGTCAGCTTGGCGATTTCGGTGGAGGTGAGCCCGGAAACGGCCGTGGCCGTCAACGCGCCGATATCGGAAAAAGTGAGCGCGGCCAGCTGGGTGACCGTCAGCGCCGCAATCTGTGTATCGGTGAGCCCCTCCATGCCGGTCGTCGAGAAAGCCGCCATCTGGGTCGTCGAGAGGGTGCCGATCTGATCGAGCGTCAACGCCGCGACCTGCGTCGAGGTCAGTCCGGCGATTTCGGTCATGCTCAGTAGCCCGATCTCGGTCGCCGTCAGTTCCGCCACCTGCGTCGTCGTCAGCGCCGCGACCTGCGTCGTCGTCAACGCGGTGAACTGCGTGGTGGTGAGAAGGCCGATCTCCGTTGCCGTGAGCCCGGTGATCGCCTCGCTCGACAGGCCGGCGATCTGGGCGACCGTCAGAGCCGCCAACTGGCCCTTCGACAGCGCCGCGATGTCGGTTGCCGTCAGTCCGGCGACGGCGCTCGCCGAGAGGGAGGTGAGCTCGGTCGTCGTCAGCCCGGACAGCTGGATCGTCGTCAGCGCCGACACCTGGGTCGAGGTGAGCTCGCCGAGCTGCGTCAGCGTCAGATTGGCGAGTTCGGTCGTCGTCAGCTGCGCGACCTGGGTCGTGGTCAGGGCTGCGACCTGCGTCGCGGCGAGCGCGTCGAGCTGCGTCGTCGTCAGTTCGCCGAGCTCGCCCGACGTCAACGCCGCCACGGCATCTGTCGAAAGGGCCTTGATCTGCGTTGCCGTGAGCGCGCCGATTTCGGTCGCCGTCAGGCTGGAGACTTGCGTGTCCTGCAGGCCGGAAATCGCTGCCCGGCTGAGGGCCGTCACCTGTTTGGCGGAGAGGGCGGAGACTTGCGTCGTGGTCAGGGCACCGAGTTCGGTCGAGGTCAGGCCGGAGACCTGCGTCGTCGTCAAGGCTGCGAGCCGCGTCGTCGTCAGGCTGCGGATCTGGGTCGTGGTCAATTCACCGATTTCGGTCGAGGTGAGGTCCGCGACGATGGTCGCCGACAGGCCTGCCAGCTCGGTCGTGGTCAGCGCCGCGATCTGGCTGGCGGCGAGCGCGGCGATCTGCGTCGAGCCCAACGCCTCGAACTCGGTCTCCGTCATAGCCGCGATGACCGTGGTCGAAAGCCCCGAAATAGCCGCCCCGCTCAGGCTCGCCCACTGCGTCTCGGCGAGGCTGGCGAGCTGGGTCGTCGTCAATCCGGCCGCCTCGGTCACTGTCAGCGCCGCCACCTGGCGGGTCGTCAGTGCGACGATCTCCGTCGTCGTCAGCCCGGAAACGGCCGTCGACGTCAGCGCCGCCATCTCGCTCGTGGTCATCGCCGCGAGTTGATCGAGGCTCAGCGCGGCGGCCTGCGCATCGGTGAGCCCGCCGATCGCCGACGTCGTCAGCGCCGCCACCTGCCGGGTGCCGAGCGCGGCGATCTGCGTCGTCGTCAGGGTGGAGACCTGTGTCGCCGTCAGACCGCCGACCTGCGTCGTCGTCAGGGCGGTGATCAGCGTCGCCGACAGGCCGGCCACTTGCGGCGTCGACAGGGCGCCGATTTCCGTCGCCGTCAGCGCGCCGAGCTGGGTCGCCGACAGGCCACTGATGTCGGTCTCTGTCAGCCCGGTCATGGCGGTCGCCGACAAGGCGGCAACCTGCGTCGTCGAGAGGGCAGCGAGCTGCGCCGTCGATAGCGCGCCGACCTGCGCGTCGGTCAATCCGGCGATGCCGGTGGCGCTGAGGGCGCTGACCTGCGTCGCCGTCATGTGGGCTACCTGCGTCGTCGACAGGGCAGCGACCTCGGTTGCTGTGAGCACTGCCAACTTCGTTGTCGTCAGTGCCGCCAGTTCGGTCGCCGTCAGGGCGGCGATGCCGGTGGTGGAAAAGGCGGCGATCTCGGTGGTCGTCAGCGCGTCGAACTGCGTCGCGCCGAGCGCGGCCACCTGGGTATCGGCGAGCGCTGCAATATCCGACGTCGTCAGCGCCGCCATCTGCGCGGTGGTGAGCGCCGCCACCTGGGTGGTCGACAGCGTCGCGAAGACCGTCGGGGTGACGGCGTCGAGCTGGGTGGTGGTGAGGCCGGCGATCTCGGTCGTCGTCAACGCGTCGACCTGGGTCGAGGCGAGCGATGCCATCTGCGTAGCCGTCAGCGCGGCGAGCTGGGTGGCATTGAGACCGGCGATCTCGGTCGTCGTCAGCGCCGCGACGACGGACGCCGACAGGGAGCCGATCTGCGTCGCCGACAGGACTGCCAGCTGCACCGCCGTGAGTGCCGCCACCTGCGTCCCGGCGATCCCGGCAAGTTGCGTCGTCGTCAGGCCCATGACCTGCGCTGTCGTCAAATCCTCGATCTGCGTCTCGCTGAGCGCGCCGAGCTGCTCGGATGTGAGCCCCTTCAGCTGCGTCGTCGTGAGCGCGGCGAGTTCGGTTGCCGTGAGCCCGGAAACGGCCGCCGTGGTAAGCGCCGCGACCTGTTTCGACGTCAGCACCGCGAAGGCGTCGGAGGCGAGCGCTGCGACCTGATCGTCGCCCAGCCCGGCCATTTCCGTCGTGGTCAGGGCCTTCACCTGGTCGCTCGACAGGGCCGCGACGGCGGTATCCGTCAACGCGGCGATTGCCGTCGAACTCAAGGCGGCAATCTGGCCGGTCGCCAGCGCGTCGATTTGGGTCGCGCTCAAGGCCGCCGCCTGCACCGTGCCGATGCCGCCGATCTCCGTCGTCGTCAGCGCCTGCAGTTGCGATGCCGTCAGTGCGGCGACCTGCGTATCGGCGAGCGAACCGATCTGCGTCGCGCCGAAAGCCGCAACTTCCGTCGTCGTAAGGCTGGCGAACGCGGTCGCTGTCAACCCGGCGAGTGCCGTCGTCGTCAGCGCGCCGATCTGCGCCGTGGTCAACTGCTGCAGCCAGTCCGTGCCGAGCGCGGCGAGATCGTCCGCCGTCAGACCGGCGACCTGCGTCGTCGTCAGTGAGTTGATTTCCGTCGTCGTCAGCGTGTCGAGCTGCGTCACCGTCAGCGCCGCCACGGCGGTCGATGTCAGGCCTTTGAGCTGCAGCGTCGACAGGGAGGCGATTTGCGTCGCCGTCAGCGCGGCAAGTTGCGTCGTGGTGAAGCCGCCGATCTCCGTCGCCGTCAGCACCGACAGTTCGTCCGCCGTCAACCCGGCGAGTTCCGTCGTCGTCAGGCCGGCGATGGCCGTCGCCGTCAGCGCTCCGATCTGGGTCGAGCTCATCGCCGCAACCTGCGTTGCGCCGAGATCGGCAACCCATGTCGCGGAGAGCCCGGCGATCTGCGTCGTTGTCAGCGCCCCAACCTGGCTTGTCGAGAGTTTGGTGATCTGTGTGGCGTTCAGGCTCGCCAGCTGATCGGTGGTGAGGCCTTTCAACTGGGTGGCCGTCAGCGCCGTGATCTCGGTGTCGGTGAGGCCGGTGATTGCCGAAGTGCCGAGGGCCGAGAGCTGTTTCGACGTCAGCACGGCGAAATCGACCGCACTCAGCGATCCCAGTTGATCGCTCGACAGGCCGGCGAGCTGCGTGGTGGTCAGCGCCTTCACCTGTCCGGTCGACAGGGCGGCGATCGCCGTGTCGCTCAAGGCGCCGATCGCCGTCGACGACAGAGCCGCAACCTCGGTCGTCGTCAGCGCTGCGACCTGGGACGCCGACAGCGCGGCGGCCTGAGTGGTGCCGAAGCCGGCGATTTCGGTTGCCGTCAGCGCCGCGATTTCGGCCGTCGTCAGTGCCGCCACCTGGGTATCGGCGAAGGCGCCGAGCTGCGTCGCGGTCAGCGCGGTAAGTTCGGTATCCGTGAGCCCGGCGATCTCCGTCACGGTCAGGCCGGCGATCGCCGAGGTCGAGAGCGCGCCGAACTCGGTCGTGGTGAGGCTGGAAAGCCCGGTCAGTCCGAACGCCTTGATGTTGGTGGCGGTCAGGCCGGCGATCTGGGCGGTGGAGAGGGACTGCAACTGCGTCGTCGACAGCGCTGCGAGCTGAGTGGTCGACAATGCCGCAATATCGTCGGCGCCGAGGCCCTTCAATTGGGTGAGCGACAGGCCGGCGATCTGCGTCGGCGCCAGATCGCCGACCTCGGTCGTCGTCAGGCCGGCGATTGCCGCCGCAGTCAAACCGGCGAGATCGCTCGCGCTCAGCGAAGCGAGCTGGGTCGTCGTCAGCCCGGACAGCGCGGTTGCGCTCACTGCGGCCAGTTGCGTGGCGGAGAAGACGTCGAGCTGGGTTGTGGTCAGGTCGGCGAGCTGGTTGGACGTCAGCCCGGCGAGCTCGGTGGTGGTCATGACCTGGAGCTGCGCCGTCGTCAGCGCCTGGACGTCGGCATCGGTCAAGGCCGCGACCTGCTTGGAGGTCAGTGCTGCGATCTGTGTCGTGCCGAGTTCGGCCACTTCGGTCGATGTCAGCGCCGCCACCGCCGTGGTCGACAGGCCGGACACCTGCGTCGTCGTCAGCGCCGCCACGATCGTCGACGACATGCCGGTGAGTGCATCGTTCGACAGGCGGTTCAGTTGTTGCGTGGTCAGCGCGGCGATCTGCCGGGTCGACAGGCCGGACAGTCCGGTGACGCTCAGACCAGCAATTGCCGTCGTGCTGATCGCAGCGATCTGGGAGGTCGACAGCGCCGCCAACTGGTCGGTGGAGAGACTGCCGACCTCGGTCGAGGTCAGGCCCTTCACCTGAGTGGTCGTCAGAACCACCACATCGGCCGTACCGAGCGCCGCGATCTGGTCGTCGGAGAGGCTGGCAATCTGCGACGACGTCAGTCCTGTGACCTGCGACGTCGTCAACTCGGCGATCTCGGCGGTCGTCAGGCTGCTGATTTCGGTGCGGGCGATGGCGCCGAGTTGCGTCGACGTCAGCACCGACCATTGTTCGGTGGTCAGTGCCTGCAGCTGGTTGCCGGTGAGGCCTTGGATGCCAGTGGTGGTCATCGACCGGATCTGGGTCGTCGCCAAGGACGATATCTGTGTGGTCGACATCTGGGCGAGATCAGTCGCCGTCAGCCCGCGGATCTGCGTCGTCGTCATCGCCGCGAGATCGGCGACGGTCAGGGCGGCAGCCGCGTCCTGCCCGAGCCAGGAGAGCTGGGTGGCGGCAAAGGCGGACACTTGCGCCGTGGTCATCGCGGCGATGTCCGTCGACGACAACCCGGTCATCGCGGTTGTGCTCAGCGCGGCCAGCTGCGTGCGGGTGAGGACGGCGATGTCGGAGATATTCAGCGCCGACACGGCGGTCGATGTCAGCCCTTTCATTGCGGTTGCCGTCAGCGCCGCAACCTGGCTTGTCGAAAGGGCAGCGACTTCGGTGGCGGCGAGAGCGCCGGCCTGGGTCGAGGTCAGCGCCGCGATCTCTGTTACGGCGAAGGCGGCGATCTGGGTGGTCGAAAGCGCTTGCAACGCGGACGTGGAGAGCGCCGCGACCTGGGTCGTCGACAGCGCGGCGAGCCGGTCGGTGCCGAGCCCCGAGACCTGGGAGGCCGTCAGTCCGGCGATTTCGGTCTTGGTCAGAGCGGCGAATTGTGTCGCCGCCAGCGCCGCGATTTGGCTGGAGGAGAGGTTGGCGACAGAGGTCGCCGTCAGCCCGGTCACCTGGGTCGTGGTCAGCGACGACAGCCAGTTGGTAGCGAGATCGGCGACCGTCGTTGTCGACAGCCCGGCAAGCTGGGTCGTCGTGATGTCCGCGAGCTGCGTTGCCGACAGCGCATCGACGGCCGATGCCGTCAGTCCGCCAAAGGCGGTGGCGCTCAGCGCCTTCACCTGCGCCTCGCTCAAGACGGACACCTGGGTATCGCTGAGCCCGGCCGCGCCGGCGGACGACAGTGCCGCAACCTGCGTGGTGGCGAGGGCCCTGATTTCCGTTGTCGTCAGTGCCGCGACCGCCGTCGATGTCAGCCCTTGCATCAGGGTCGTCGAGAAGACGCCGAGTTCCTCGGTGGTGAAGGCGGCGATCTGGTCGGCGGAGAGCGCGGCAACTTGCGTCGCGGTGATGCCGCGAACCTGCGTGGTCTTGAGTTCGCCGATCTGGCTGGTGGAGAGACTGGCGAATTGGGTCGCCGTCAGGTTACCGATTTCGGTGCGCGTCAGTGCTGCGAGCGTCGCGGTGGTGAGGAGACCGATCTGGTCGGCAGACAGTGCCTTCACCTGCTGGGCATTGAGTGCGCCGAGCGCCGTCGTCGTCAGGGCGACGAACTGGTCGCTCGACAGCGAATTGATCCCGGTGGTGGTCAGTCCGACAACCTGCGTCGCGGTCAGGGACGCGAGCTCTGCGGTCGTCAGCGCTCCGAGGGCAGTGGTCGACAGCGCTCCGATCTCGTTCGAGGTCAGTGCGGCGAAATGGGTGAGGTCGAGCGCCGCGATCTGGGTATCGGCGAGCGAGGCGATGGTGGTCGTCGTCAGGCCGGCGATCTGCGTCGTCGTCAAGGCGTCAAGTTCGGTGACGGTCAGCGCCTGTGTCGCCGTGGTGGTCAGTCCGCGGAGCTGCGTCGCATTGAGGGATTGCAGCTGACCGGTCGTCAGCGCCGTCAACTCGTCGCTGGTCAGCGCCGCCAGTTGCACCGCGGTCAATCCGTCGAGCTGGCTCGTGGTGAGGGCGGCGATCCGCGTCGAGGTAATTCCGGACAGCGCCGTCGTCGTCAGTCCGGCGATCAGAGTCGAGTTGAGTTCACCCCATTGCGTGTCGGACAGGGTGGAGAGCTGCGTTGCGGTCAACCCGGACGACTGCGCCGATGTGATCGCGGCAAGCTGCGTCGCCGTCAGCGCCCGGACCTCGTCATCGGTCAGTGCTGCCAGCTCGGTTGCCCGCAATCCCTTGATCTGGGTTACGCTCAACAATGCCACCTGCGCCGCCGACAGCGACGAGACCGCATCGGAGCTCAGGGCTCCGAGCGCCGTTGACGAGAGATAGGCGATGCCGGTGGTGCCGAGCGCGCCGATCTGCGTTGCCTGCAGGCCGGCGGCGGCCGTCGAGGTGAGGCCCTGCAGTTCGGTCGACGTCAGCGCGGTCAGTTGCGTGGTGGCAAGCGCCGCGACCTCGGTCGACGTCAGCCCCTGCAATTGCGTGGTCGTCAGGCTGGCGAGCTGGGTCGCCGTCAGCGCCGAGATCTGGTCGACGCCGAGTACATGCAGCTGTGCCGAGCTCAACCCATCAAGCTGGCTGGTCGTCAGCGCGGCCACTTCGGTGACGGTCAGTTCGGCGATGACCGTCGTCGTCAACCCGGCGATGCCGGTCGAGGAAAAGGCGGCGATCTGGCTGGACGAGAGGCCGATCAGCTGATCCGACGTCAGTCCCTTCAACTCGGTCGTGGTCATCGCCGCGATCTGCGTTGAATCGAGACCGGCGATTGCGGTGAGCGTCATCGCGGCGATGTCGCTCGACGACATCGCCCGGATCTGCAGGGTGGTCAGTCCGCCGATCTGGGTCGAGGTCAGTCCCGCGACCGCGGTGGCGGTCAGCAAGGCGATATCGGACGTGGCCAGGCTGGCCAGTTGCGCCGCCGACAAGGAGGAGATCTGCCATGCCTGCAGGCCGGAGAAGGCGGTTGCCTGAATGGCCGCGATCTGCGTCGTGGCGAGGAGCTGCAGCTGCGCGGTCGTCAGGGCGCTCAACTGCGTCGATGTCAGCCCGGCGGCCTGCGTTGCGGTAAGCGCCGTGAGCAGGCTGGTCGGCAATCCGACGATGTCGGTCGTCGACAGCGCGTGGACGGCTGTCGACGTGAGCGCCGTCCATTGGTTGGTCGACAATGCCGCCAGATCGTCCACCGTCAGGCCGCGTGCATCCGACCCGCTGAACGCCGCGAGCTGGGTTGTCGTCAGCGCGCCGACCTGCGTTGCCGTCAGTTCCGAGACGAACGTCGATCCCAGCCCGGCAACCTGGGTCGATGTCAGCCCGTTCAGTTGCGCCGAGGACAGGCTCGCCACCTGCGTATCGGCGAAACCGCCGAGCGCCTTTTGCGAAAGTGCAGCGACCTGAGTAGCGGACAGGGCGGCGATCTGGTCGTTCGACAGCGCCGCCACCTCGGTCGAGGTCATGGCACCGATTTCCGTCGTCGTCAGCGCCGCGAGGTCGTCGGCGCCGAGAAGCCCGATCTCGGTCGCAGTCAAGGCCGCGATCTGCGTCGCTTTGAGGGAGGCGATCTGGCTCGTCGACAGCGCCCCGACCTGCTCGTTCGACAGATGGGAAATCGCCGTCGTCGACAGGCCGCTCACCTGCGTCGTGTCGAGCCGGCCGATCTCCGTCAGCGTCAGCGACGCGGCCTGCGCCGAGGTCAGCCCCGAAAGCTGAGTGGAGGACAGTGCCGCGAACTGCGTGTCCGACAGAGCGGAGACTTCGGTCTCGGTCAGGGTCGAGATTTGCGTCGTGGAGAGGATCGACAGCGCCGAAGTGGTCAGCGCCGCGAACTGGTCGGCGGAGAGCACGGCGAAATCGGCCCGTGACAGCCCGAGCGCCTGGGTGGAGCTGAGTTTCGCCATCTCGTCGACCGTCAACGCCGCAACCTGGGTGGTAGTCAGATTGGCGATGTCGGAGGAGCTCAGGGCCGTCAGTTGGGTCTGGCTGAGGCTGGCGATCGCAGTGGTCGACAGGGCCGCAACCTGCGTGGTCGTGAGCGACTTGACTTGCGTCTGGCTAAGGCCGGCCAGCTGGGTGGTGGTGAGCCGCCCCATCTCGGTGACCGTCAGACCTTTGATCTGCGACACTGACAGTGCGCCGATCTGCGTGCTCGACAGCGCGTCGAATTCCGTCGTCGTCAGCGCGCCGATGTCAACCGCAGTCAGCCCGGAGATCTGCGTCGTGGTCAGCGCGGCGATCACATCCGCGCCGAGCGCCACGACTTGAGCCTGATACAGCACAGACAGCTGCGCGGCGGAGAAGCTGATCTGATCGGGCGACAGCGCGTCGACCTGCGTCGTCGTCAACACCCGCATTTGGGTAGTGGAGAGGTAGGACAGCTGCGTGCCGGAGAGCTCCTCGATCTCGGTGGTGGCGAAGGCGGCGATCTGCGTCGACGCCAGGCTGGCGATGTCGCTGCGGGTCAGCGCATCGATCTCGGCCAGCGTCATCGCTGTGATTCGTGCCGTCGAATAGGAGGAGACAGAAGTCATGCCAATCCGCCAAGATATCGCATCCGTACGCGCGACAATCGGAAGCATCGCAATGGAAATGCCACGACATCATCGGACGTCAAACCGTTGCGAAGTGTTCCTTCCCGTTTCCGATGGACACGCAACACGACGTTGGCGGGTGCAGATATGAAGACGCACGCGAAACCGTCGGCACCCCGACCGCGCATGAAGATCATTTGATATCAATACATTGGCTCGAATTTTTCGAGCTGGACCGGTGGCGCAAGCCAATTTGGTGGCATGTGTCCGATGATGTCGAAGTGGGCGGGAGCTGCCGCCAACGGGGTCGAGAGCGGAATCAATTGCCGACCGCCGCTCTCGTCACTGCGCTGCGGACAAAGTGTCGTCCCTAGCCGCGGCACTGCTTCCGGCACCGGCTGCGCGGCCTGCGCGCGCTGCCATAGCCCTTATAAGTCATATTGTTAATCGGAGACCGCTCCGCCGCCCGGGCTTGTAAACCGCCCGTTGGCGGTGGTTCGGCGGGCCGTCTTTGCCTGCCAAATGGCGGGTAAACCCGCACGGCACAATTTGCCCAGTTGGCATCGAAAGAGGCTATACGCTAGGACTAATTTGCCTATACTAAAAAATCTCAAATTTTTATTGAAATAGGCGCCTGTTTTACTGAGAATCAGCGTTAAAGGAGTTAGAGAAGCACAGGCTCTCGTGACGAGTTCGCGACCGCGTATTGGGGAAGAGGCGATGGCCCGTTTGAATTGCTCGCTCCAGACCGAACTGAATGAGATACCGGCAGGCGGGCACTTTGCCGCCATCGACCCGCCGTTCTCGGTGGGGATGCGGCCACGCGACGAGGACGAGGAGCTGCTCGCCCGCATTGCCGCAGACGATCAGGGCGCCTTCCGCTCGCTGGTCGGGCGGCACATCGATCGCGCCTACGGGCTCGCGCTTCGCATGCTCGGCAATCCGGCCGATGCCGACGACGTGGTGCAGGACAGCTTTCTCAAGGTGTGGACGCATCGCCATCGCTGGGAATTCGGACGCGCCAAATTCTCCACCTGGCTCTACCGCGTCATCACCAATCGCTGCATCGATCTGCACCGGATGCCGCGCATGGGGGATATCGACGAGACCCCGGAAATCGCCGACGCCCGCGATGACGTGCTCACCGAACTGCACCGCGCCAATGTGACGAGCCTGTTGGAGGCGGCGATGGCCCGCCTGCCCGACCAGCAACGCATCGCGCTGGTGCTCTCCTATCACGAGACGATGAGCAATCCGGAGATCGCCGAAGCGATGGGCACGACGGTCACGGCCGTCGAATCGCTGCTAAAGCGTGGCCGCCAGCACTTGCGCAAGCTGTTGGACGGGGCGAAAGAGGACATCACACAGTCCTTTACGGACGCTTAAGACGAGCAAAAAGTAAATTCGAGATGGTCGCGCCAGACTTGCTCCGCCTCGGCCGTTGAAGCTTTGGATGCGGGGACACCCTCGCTCTTGATCCCAGCCGAGCAGCTGGGGAAAGCCTTCAAGCCCTGAGGAGCGATCAATATGCCGGTTATCTCCACCAACAACGCCGCCAATACGGCGATCCGCTATCTCAATGCCAACGCGAGCGAGCAGTCCGACGCGCTGACCAAGCTGGCGTCCGGCTCGTCCATCACCAAGGCCTCCGACGACGCCGCCGGTCTCGCCATTTCGACCAAACTGTCGTCCGACATCACCACCCTGACGCAGGCCGCCACCAACGCCTCGCACGGCGTCTCGGTGCTGCAGACCGCCGACGGCGGCGCTTCGAACATCTCGGACATCCTGCAGCGTATGAAGTCGCTCGCCACCCAGTCTTCGTCCGGCACGGTGACCGATTCGAACCGCACCTACATCAACGCGGAATTCCAGCAGCTGACCCAGCAAGTCGACACCATCGCCACCGGCACGCGCTACAACGGCGTCAGCCTGCTCGACGGCTCCTCGACTTTCGACAAGGCGAGCGGCGGCACGTCGGTGATGGTCGGGTCCTCGGCCGATGACGCCATCAACGTGTCGATCGACAGCCTGACCTCCAAGGATCTCAGCCTGACCGCCAGCAAGGACACGCTCGCCTCCGACCTCACCAATACGCTGAAGGGCGGCATCACCATGGGCGCGAAGACGGGCACCATCATCGTCAACGTCTCCGACGGCACCAATTCGACGGCGGTGACGCTGTCCACGACGACCGACACCGATACCAACGGCGTGCTCAGTGCCGACGAAATCGGCGCCGCCTTCACCACCGCGCTGACTGGCACGGGCACGACGGTCAAGGCCGCCTATGATTCGACCACCGGCGCGCTGACCCTGTCGAGCACGGCGACCACCAAGGGTTCGAGCAGCGGCATTTCCGTCAGCCTCGACACCTCCGGCACCGATACCTCCATCACCAGCCTGTCGAACCTCGGTATCACCAAGACCGATAGCACCGGCCGCGACAAGGACACGACCATCAACGTCTCGTCCCAGCAGAGCTCCATCCAGGCCATCTCTGTGTTGGATACTGCCATCGATCAGGTCTCTAGCGCCCGTGCCTCGATTGGCGCGCAGGAATCGCGCTTCAACTTCACCTCGAACTCGATCTCCACCACCACGGAGAACCTGAAGTCGTCGAAGTCGGCCATCACCGACGTCGACGTCGCCTCGGAAGAGGCCAAACTGTCCGCCGCCAACGTCAAGGTCCAGGCGGCAGTCTCGGCGGTATCCTCGGCCGACAGCATGACGCAGAACTTGCTGAAACTGTTGAGCTGAGTGGGGGGGCCTGCAGCGCGCGGGCTAGCAGTCGGCAGGTCGCGGATCCATTCGCGGCCTGCCGGTCGTCTCGCTCCGACGCCCGGATTCCGCACAATCGATCGTCGGGCCGGGCGCCGGGACGGGTGGCGCGTGCCAGCATGAAGAGAGGACGGCATGACCAGCGTTGCTTCGAGCACCTCTTCCTCGACGAGCGCGGCGACCTCGGCTGCTACCACGGCCTCCGCCGCCAAGACCTCGACGTCGTCGAATTCGACCTCGAAATACGCCTCGACCTCGGCGACGAGCGTCGACTGGACCGGCCTGATCGAAGCGGCCTATGAGGACAAGCTCAGCTCCGAGGACAGCTATAAGACGAAAGTCTCCACCAACGAGACGAAGCTCTCCGCCTATGCCGAAGGCCAGTCACTCCTTTCCACGCTGAAGGACGCCGCCAATGCGTTGCGCGCGCCATCGAGCGCACTCGATCAGACTAAGGACGTGTTCAACAGCCGCTCGGCGACACTGACTGCATCGGGCAGCGTCGACACATCGTCGACCGTGGCGGTCACCGCCTCCAGCGGCGCCGCCACTGGGACCCATAGTCTCACAATCTCGCAGTTGGCGCAGTCGCAGAAGGTCGCGAGCTCGTCCTACACCTCGAGCACGACCGATCTGTCGCTCTCCGGCAGCGTCACGCTCGGCTCATCGACGGGCAAGACCGCCAACATCGCCATCACCACAAGCATGTCGCTGGCCGATATCGCCGGCGCCATCAACGACCAGACCTCGACCACCGGCGTGCAGGCTTCGATACTGAAGGTCTCGGATTCGTCCAGCGAACTGGTGCTGTCGACGTCCGACACCGGCGCGACCATGAGCGTCACCGATACCGACGGTATCTTCAAGAGCCTCGGCCTCGTCGGCTCCGACGGCTCGTTTTCGAACGTGTTGCAAACGTCGCAGGATGCCAAATTCGCAGTCGACGGCGTGTCGATGACGCGATCGTCGAACGACGTCACCGACGCCATCGACGGCGTGACGATGAACCTCTATGCGACGACCGGCACGAATGCCTCGGTCACCATCAAGGTGGCGCAGGACACCTCCAAGATCGAGACGGCGATCAACACCTTCACCACCGCCTATAATTCCTATCGCGACTGGGCGCTGACACAGCAGCAGACCGGTTCCGACGGCACGGCGTCGAGCGATTCGCCGCTGTTCGGCGATTCGACCGTTGCCAACATCAACTCCAACCTGATGACCGGCTTGAACTTTTCGGTCGACGACACGTCGCTCGCCAGCCTCGGCATCACGTACGATTCCAGCAACAAGCTGGTGGTCGATTCAACCACGCTCGAAAGCGCGTTATCGAGCGACGCAGATAAGGTGCAGAGCCTGTTCACCTATCAGCTCGGCGCCACGTCCTCCGACCTACGCCAGCTCGGCCGCGGTACCGACGCGCCGGCAAGCTTCACCCTCGACTTTTCGACCGATTCGAGCGGCAGCCTGACCGGCGTCTCCGTCGGCGGCGACGACACGCTGTTCACCATCGACGGCTCGGTCGTCAACGGCAAGAAGGGCACCGCCTACGAGGGCTACAGCTTCGTCTTCACCGGCACCTCGTCGGAGTCGATCACCGTCAATCAGACCTACGGCATCGGCGAACAGCTCTACAACCTTACGGATGCGGCAGCGAATACGACCAGCGGCTCGCTGCAGACGCTGCAGGACGAGCTGAAGACGCAGGACAGCGACTACCAGACGCAGATCACCAACATCGAGAGTCGCGCGCAGACCTACAAGGACGGTTTGACCTCCCGCTACGCCAAGATCCAGGGCTCGATATCGACCGCCTCATCGACCCTCGACTACCTGACCGCCCTGTTGGACCAGAAGAAGTCGAGCTAGCACAAGGCTTGATCGGCCGGCGCACGATGCGGCCGCCGAGCCATCCGCCAGTTCAAGTGCATTCAGTGGAGTGACAAGCATGTCTCAGAATACCGGACTGGCCGCCTCCGCCTATCGCAAGGCCGCCGCCAACGTCCATCCGAGCATTGCGCTGGTCAGGATCTACGACGAGCTGATCCTCGCCGTCCGCCAGGCGATCCGCGCCAAGGAAGACAAGAACCACGAGCTGGCCTTCACCAAGATCATGCGCGCCGCGACGATTCTGCGCGGTCTTGCCAATGGCCTCGACTTCGATCGCGGCGGCGAGGTGGCCGAGCGCCTGTTCAAGGTCTACAACAGCTACATCCTCAATCTGCACCTCTCCTACGGCAAGGACGACGTCGTCCGGCGCTATGCGAAACTCTTGGAAGGGCTGGTCGAATTGCGCGACGCCTGGGCGTTCATCGCCGGCGAACGGCTGCGCAGCTGATCGGGCGGCCGTACGAACCGGCCGGTGCGACGAGAAACGCTGGCGAACTAAACGGGCGCTCGGGGACTGGCGTCCGTGATGTTGCGGCCGGCAATGAAACGCAACAGTGAGCCAATCGTTGCGATGCTTGGACGTGTTAAGACAAAATTAAGCTGAGTTCAGCAATAAATTGGCAACTTCGGTTAATACCGGGAAACCAATGCAGCGGCCTTCCAACGCGGAGCTTGGGCGGTTGCGAAGACGGGACAGGATCATGGATGACGCTGAATTCCAGGACCTGCTCGACGCCCACGGCGATGATCTCCGCTTGTGGCCGGCAACGCGCCGTCTCGAAGCAGAGCGCCATCTGGTGGCCTCGCCGGAGGCGCAGGCAAGCTATCTCCTGGCACGGATGATCCGGGCGAGCGTCGCCGACGCTCCTGTCCGCGCGCCGAAGGGACTGGCCGACCGCATCTGCGCCGCAGCATTTTCCGCACCGGCAGTGCGGGCGAGCGGACGCTGATCGCTCCGAAGGCTCATCCCATCACTTCAGGTAGTTGTCGAGCGACAGGCTCTGGATCTTGCCCAGGGCCGAATAGGACGCTTCCAGCTGGTTCTTGTAGTTCGACAGGGATGCCGTGGCGGTGGCGATGTCGACGCTGTCGAGATCGGAAATTGTCGACGTCATGTCGCTCTGGAACGTCGTCTCACGGCTGATCGCTGATTCCAGCGCCTTGGAATTCAAGGACAGTTTCGATTGCAGCGTGGTGATGCCGGTCAATGCCGTATCGACCAAGTCCGAGACGGACGAGATGGTCGTCGTGTCCGTAGTGCCGCCGGCAATGGTGTTGAGCCCGCGGATCGCCTGCTCGATGGAGTCGTCATTGGCCGTCACGCCGTAGCGGATCGTCTGGTCGTCGCCGACCTTCACCGAAGCGATCGCGTCGTCGCCACTGTAGTAGGACGTATCGGTCGTCACCGGATCAGTCTGCGCCGTCATGGACGAAACATCCACGGGCTTGGTGTCGACGGCGCTGCCGGCAAACAGATAGGTGCCGCCGAACTTGGCGTTTAGTGCCGAGACCACGGAGTCGAGCGTCGTGGCGGCGTCAGACTTCAGCGCGCTGGTGCCCGTGTCGCTCGTCGTCGCATCGAAACTCGACAGTTCGGACTTGAAGCTCGTCAGCGTGTCGATGATCGATCCGAGGCTCGAATACATCTGCTGGGTGCGTTGGTTGGCCGACGTGGCGGCCGAGGAATAGGCTTTCGACCGCGTCACCGAGGCCTGCAGCGATACGACCTTGCCGGCATCCGAACCGAGTCCGCCGTAGTTGCTCGATTTCAGCCCCGAGGATTCCTGTTCGGTGACATCGGCCTCCTGCGCCTGCGTGCGCAAGGCCGCCTGCATCAGCGTGTTGGTGGAGGCGAATGTGGCGACCCTCATCGACATCTGCGTCTCCTGCTCGTCGTCTCGTCCGTTTTGCCCGCGCCTGGCGTCGTCGGTGGTGTCAACTCGTGGCGTTCTCAACCACGGTCAGCATCGACTGGAACATGGTGTTGACCGTCGACATCACCTGCGCCGAGGCCGAATAGACCTTCTGGTAGTCCGCCAGATTGGCCGTCTCCTCGTCGATATTGACGCCGCTTTGCGACGTCAGCGTCGAATTGAGCGACGATTGCACCGCCGAGACTGTGGTCTCGTTCGATTTGGCATTCGTGGCGACCGTGGAGATCTGGCCGACGATCGCGGCCGCATAGTTCGTCAGGGTCGACGTCTGCGCCCCGAGCCCGCCGGAGGCGTCGAACGAATAGGCGGTCGTCAGAGCGCTCTGCAGCGCTTGCGCCACTGTCGCAGAACCCGACGTCAGCACCGTGTCGCCATCGGACGCCGTCGCGCTATTCGACAGCGTGCCGGAGGGGAACAGACCGGAATTCGTCGTAAGGCTGTCCGGAACGGCAAGATCGATGGCGCTGCTGCCGGTGAGCACGCTGTTGAGGCCGAAATAGGTGGAAAAGCTCTGGGATCCGCTGCCGACCGACGTCGTCGCGCCATCGACCGTGCCGATCGCCACGCCGTCGCCGCTGGTGGTCGAGGCAATGGCGAGGTGGCCGTTGGTGTCGACCGAGGCGCTGATGCCGGAAACCGCGTTGAGCGCATCGACCACATCGCCGACACTCGAATAGCTGGAGAGGTCGAGGTCGGACGAAGACACCAATTTGCCGGAGGAATCGACGAGCGCCACCCGCAGCGTACCGCTGGCCGAAAACGTATCCGAGCTGGACGTCGACACCGAGCCGGTCAGGCTCGCCGGAGCCGGCACCGCCGAACCGTCGGCGGTTGCCGCATTGATTTTGTCCTTCAGCGTCGTGGCGAACGTGTCGAGCGAAGTAGCGGCATTGACCAGCGTGGTGTCGCGCATGTCAGTCAGCGCCTTGATCGAGCCCGACGTGATCTCGCTGGAAATGTCCTTGCCGTCGACTTTGATGCTGTCGAAGGTCGTCGTCGCCGACACCGCGCTGGCCGGCGTGTACGACAGCTTATGCACGGTGGAATCGACCAGCGTCGAGCCGCCCTTGCTGGTCACCACCATCGATCCCGCCGACGTCGTGTAATAGGAAACGTCCATCTTGGCGGCGACATCGCGCAGCGCCGTCGTGCGCTTGTCTTCGAGATCGGCTGACGACTGGCCGAGCGCGCGCGTCTGCACGATCGACTTGTTGAGATCGTCGATGGTCGAAAGCGACTGGTTGACCGCATCGACACTCGTGCCGATTTCCTGATCCGCATCTCCCCGTTCCGACTGGATCGAATGCCCGAGCGAACGCACCTGGCCGGAAATGTTCGACAGGGCGGTAATCACCTGAGCCTTGTCGGTGTCGCTGTCGGGCGAGGCGGCGAGCGTCGTCACCGCCGATTCGAGCGACGACATCGAGGCGGCGATCGAGGTGCCGCCGTCCGTCGTCCCCGAGGTCGAGCCCAGAAGGGTCTGCAGCTGATCGGTGTAGCTGGCCGTTGTTTTCGCCGCGCCGAGATTGGAATCCGCCTCGACCAGGTTCGCGAGCACATATTTGTCGACGCTCGAGGTGATGCTGCCGATCGCGGTACCGCTGCCGCCGAGGCCCGACTGAACGGCGACCGCCGTCGCCTTCTTCGCCGTATAGCCATCGGTATCGGCATTGGAGATATTGGCCGAGGTGACACTGATCCGGGCCTGTGCCGTGGCAAGCCCGGAATAGGCGATCTGGCTGGCAGTCGCGAGCGAAACCATATCCCCTCCTCGAATGTGCCGTCCAAAAGCGGACGGCGTTCATCGTCACACCAGCCGTTCGCGGATGGCACTCGTCGCCGCCACGGATGGCCGCCGGCCGTTCGAGCCATAGGCAAGCGCCTCGGTGCTCACCCGATCCTTGACCGCCGACATCACCGCCGCAATGCGCCGCCGGGTCGCTTCGAGTGCTCCGGCGAGCCGGCAGCTGTTTTCGGCGACGGCGACCTGAATGCGGCGGATTCGTGCCGCCAGTAGCCCGCGCTCGCCCTCGCTTGCCGCCGCCGTCCTGAGTCGAACCGTCGGATCCGCCATCACCTGTTCGATGGCGCGGGCAAGCCGCAATTTGTCCTCGGTGGTCGCGGCAAGCGACGACGGGAACCCCATGGCGAGGAGCCGGTTCTCCTCCTCGACAACGTCGGCCAGTTGGCTCGACAGCGCCAGCAGCCGCTCGATCGGCGTCATCGGCGTCGTGCTTGCGGCCGCGCTGGCCGATTCATGTTCTGCAAGAGACATCGAAACCTCCATTGGCGGGGTCAGGCGCGAAAGACGCGCCGAGGCTGCCGGACCATGCGGCCGACGCCGAGGTAGGTAAGGCTCGCCGACGTATTCTGGCGGGCGGCTGCCATGGCGAGCCGCGCTAGATCGCGCTGGCGGCCGAGTTCGCCGATGATGTAGGCGAGATCCGCGATCAGCGCCTGCGCCTGCCGGCGCTCGTCCGGCTCGAGCGCCCGACCGGCGATTTCGCTGGTGGAGAACCGCTGGCGGACTTCGGCGTCGATGCGCCGCTGCATGTGGAGGAGCCGATCGATGTCTCGATCCTCGTCGAGTGCGCGCATGGTGTCACTTCATCAGGTTGATCAGGGTGGTGAACATGCTGTTGGCCGCGGATATCACCTGCGAGGCGGCGGAATAGGCATGCTGCGCCTCGATCATCAGTGAGAATTCGGTGTTGGTGTCGGTCGTGCTCGATTCGAGCTCGCCGCCCTCGACTTTGCCGGCACCGTTCTGGCCGGCGATGTTTAAGGTCGCGGTGCCCGACTGGGCATTGGCCGAGTAGATGCCGTTCGAGGAGGATGTCAGCGAATTCTGGTCGGTGAAGGTGGCGACGGCCACCTTGTAGATCGCGATACTGGCGCCGTTTGAATAGGTGGCCCTGACCGTGCCGTCGGTCTCCACCGCGACGCTCGACAATTTGCCGTATTTGACGCCGTCCTGGCTGATCGTCGGGGTGACACTTAAAGTCGAATCGCTCGACGTTTGCTGCGTCAGTCCGTCGGATTTGCCCGACGTGCCGAGATTGAGCGAGATCGAGGAATCGGAGGCGCCCGTGGTCCAGTTGCCGATCGTCAGCGTCGCCGGGCTCGGGCTGGTGCTCTCGAGCGTGCCGTCGCTGTTGAAGTTGACCGTGATTGCGCTCGAGGTCACCGTGCCGAGCGTCGTGCTCGAATCGGTGCTCGATACCGGGTCGGAGAAGGTCGCGGTCCAGGTGTTGGTGCCGGTCTTGGCCCAGGTGATGGTTGATGTCGCCGCCGTGCCGAGACTGTCATAGACGGTCATCGACGAGGTGTACGTGTCGCCGGTCGCCGCATTGGCCGGCAGGTTGGCTGCGATCGAGGCTGTCGATGTGCCCTTGACGTAGGTCGAGGCGGCCGAGGTGTCGATCGCGGTGAGGTCGGCCTCGGTGGTGCCGCCAACGATCTTGCCGTCAGCATCGGTCTTCCAACCCATCAACTCGTTGCCGTTGTTCTCCAGAATACCGTCGGAATTGGTGCTGAACTCGCCATCGCGCGTGTACTGGACCGAGGCTGCGCTCGAAGTCGTCGACTTCACCACGAAGAAGCCGGAGCCGGAGATCGCCAGGTCGGTCGAGGAGGAGGCCGAAGCCAGCGTGCCCTGCGCACCGACGTTGGCGCGGTTGGAGACGAGCACTCCGCCCGACGACGAACTCGAGCTGGAATCGCCGTAGATCATCGATTCGAAGCTTGCCTCCGTCGTCTTGTAGGCGGTGGTATCGGCGTTGGAGATGTTGTTGGAAATGACCGAGAGGGCGGTGGCCTGGGCCTGCAACGCCGTCAGGGCCGAGCTCATGGCGCTCGAAAGGCTCATGGGGGCGCTCCCTTACGACGACGAAGTCGAGGATGTGGTCGACGACGTCCCGAGTGCCGAGGCGATCGAGGAGACCGATTCCTGGATCGCCGTCAGCGCGCTCGACATCGAGGAGGTCGCCGAGTAGTTGGCGTAGGAAAGGATCTGATTGGTGAACTGAGTGGTATCCGTCGGACTGGTCGGATCCTGGTTTTCCAGCTGCTTGACGATGAGGCTGAGGAAGTCGGTCGAGGAGATGCTCGATGAGGACGATGACGACGTGGAGGAGGATGTCGTCGACGCCGCTGTGGATGTCGCTGAGGAGACTGTCGTCATGGCAAACGCCCTCCTTCGCGCGGACTGCCAGTTGCCGCGCGGGGTTTTGAAATGACACCGCTCATTCGGGTGGGTTCGACAGTTAAACGGGCCGGCGCGGAAATCCGGGCTGAAGAAATCGCGTGCGCTCGCTGGTGAAATCTGTGGGGCGGTAACGAAGTCTTAAGACTGTATTGTCCGGCCCCGGCGTGCGGACGCGATCGGCCGCTCGCGGCTGAACGCGGGACGCCAACTGATGGCTTTCCGAATTGACAGCTCGATCGCAGGAGCGCCCCTTCGGCGCGATGCTCGAAGGAGACTTGCTATGGTGCGCTATGACTTTGCGGGCCAGATTGCCGTTGTCACGGGGGGCGCCCGCGGTATCGGTCGCGGCATCGCCGAGAAGCTGGCATCCTGCGGCGCGACGGTTCACGCCTGGGACATCGCGCCGGTCGACTATCCGGGCGTGCTCCCTTGCGCGATCGACGTGACACGGTCCGAACTGGTGGCCGAGGCCGTCGACAGGCTGACTGTTGACGGCGGCCGCCTCGATATCGTCGTCAACGTCGTCGGCTACGGCGGCACCCGGCAGCCGCTCGAAGACGTTGGCGAGGCGGAGTGGGACCTGGTGTTGCGGACGACGCTGTCGAGCGTCTATCAGGTCTGTCGGCATGTGGTGCCGGCGATGAAGGCCGCCGGGCGTGGGCGCATCGTAAATGTCGCGTCGCTCGCCGCCAAGGACGGCCGGCCCGGGCTCGCCGCCTATTCCGCCGCGAGCGCCGGCGTGGTCGCGCTGACCAAGGCGCTCGGCAAGGAACTGGCCGCCACAGCCATCCGGGTCAATTGCATTGCGCCCGCGGCGATCGACACTGAATTCGTTCATGCGATGCCGAAGGCGGCCGTCGAGGCGATGATTGCGCGCAGCCCGATGAAGCGGCTCGGGACTGTCGGCGAGGTGGCCGAACTGGCCGCTTGGCTGGCGTCGGACGCCTGTACGTTCAGTAGCGGCGCGGTCTTCGATGTCTCCGGCGGGCAGGCGAGCTACTGAGGCACGGAGGGCTTCGCAGGGGACATCGCCGGTCGACGCGCACACGCGATGCTCGCTGCCGTCGCAGATCAGCCGAACGGCGCCGGGATGGGGTGAATTGCAGAGGGCAGCAGCCATTCCGCCCGTGACACGCATGCGCATGCTCACTCACGCGTATCGGCATCGGCCAGGGACAAACCGGATTGTGTCCGGTTAATATTTCTACTATCGTCGATATATGGAATCAAAGGACGCCTTGGAGGCCTTCGCGGCCTTGTCTCAATCGACGCGCCTCGACGCGTTCCGCCTGTTGATCCGGCACGAACCCGACGGGTTGTCGGCCGGCGAGATCGCGGCCCGCGTTGGTGTGCCGCAGAATACGCTGTCGACTCATCTCGCCATTCTGACGCGGGCCCGCCTGACGAGTTCGGAACGCCGTAGCCGCTCGATCATCTACCGGGCGAACATCGCGACCGTGCGCGAACTCGTCGGATTTCTCGCCGACGATTGCTGCGCCGGGCATCCCGAACAGTGCCTGGTGCTTGAGCCTTTACCTTGCGGCTGTGAACCCAAAACGAACAATCCTGCATGATGTCAGGGAGGCACGCTTGAATTCCGTCGCTCAACGGCTGTCTTTTCTCGACCGCTATCTGACCTTGTGGATCTTCGCCGCGATGGCGCTCGGCGTGGCGCTAGGCCATTTCGTGCCCGGGGTCGAAACCGCGATCAATGCCGTCCAGGTCGGCACCACCAACGTGCCGATTGCCGCCGGCCTGATCCTGATGATGTATCCGCCGTTCGCCAAGGTGCGCTACGAGGACTTGCCGGACGTATTCCGCGACACCAAGGTGCTCACCCTGTCGCTTGTCCAGAACTGGGTGATCGGCCCGATCCTGATGTTCGTGCTGGCGATCGTGTTCCTGCCGGACAAGCCGGAATACATGGCCGGCTTGATCCTCATCGGCTTGGCGCGCTGCATCGCCATGGTGATCGTGTGGAATGAGCTCGCCAAGGGCTCGACCGAATATGCCGCCGGGCTCGTCGCCTTCAACTCGATCTTCCAGGTGCTGTTCTACAGCGTCTACGCCTGGGTGTTTGTTACCGTCTTGCCGCCGATGCTGGGGCTTTCCGGCTCGGTCGTCGATGTCTCGATCGGTCAGATCGCCACAAGCGTCTTCATCTATCTCGGCATTCCCTGCATCGCCGGGCTTTTGACGCGAGTGATCCTGCTGAGGTTCGTCTCGAAGGATTGGTATCACACGCACTTCGTGCAGAAGATCGGCCCGATCACGCTTGTCGCGCTGTTGTTCACCATCGTCGTGATGTTCTCGCTCAAAGGCAATCTGATCCTAAGCATCCCCGGTGACGTGGTCAGGATCGCCATTCCGCTCCTCATCTATTTTGCGGCGATGTTCGCCCTGTCGTTCGGGCTCAGCTACTGGCTCGGCACCGACTATCCGCGCTGCTGCACGCTGTCGTTCACCGCGGCCAGCAACAATTTCGAGCTGGCGATCGCGGTCGCCATTGCGGTCTACGGCATCAATTCGGGCGCGGCGTTCGCCGCCGTCATCGGTCCCCTGGTCGAAGTGCCGGTGATGATCGCCCTCGTCAACGTCGCACTCTGGGCGCGGGGGCATCTGTTCACTCTGTCGGAGGCTTGAGGCCGCCCATGACCGTCGTCATCTACCACAACCCGGCCTGTGGCACCTCGCGCAACGCGCTGGCCCTTATCCGCCATGCCGGCATCGAGCCGCATGTGATCGACTACCAGAAGTGCCCGCCGAGCCGCGCGCTGCTTGCCCAGATGATCGACCGGGCCGGCATGAGCATCCGAGATGCGCTTCGCGTCAAGGGCACGCCCTACGACGAACTCGGCCTCGGCGATCCATCGCTCAGCGACGACCAGCTGCTGGATGCCATGCTGGCGCATCCGATCCTGATCAACCGGCCGATTGTCGTGACGACCAAGGGCGTGAAACTGTGCCGGCCGTCCGATGTGGTCTTGGACCTGCTGCCCGATCTCCTGCTTGCCGATTTCATCAAGGATGACGGCGAGCCGGCGTTGCGGGATGTCGAGATTGCAAGCGACGATCCGGGGCTCGCCGAGATGCTCGCCGCCGCGCAGTTGCCGACCGGCGATCTCGCCGAGCCCGGCCGGACGTTCTTCGCCTATCGGACGCTGTCCGGAGCGCTGGTCGGCTATGCCGGCTATGAGCTCTATGGCGCAGATGTTCTCCTCAGGTCGCTCGTCGTCCCTGCGGAGGTTCGCGGCACGGGCATCGGCAAGGCGATTGTGGCGCGGCTCTGCCGCCGCGCCTTCGATGCCGGTGCTCGCCGTGCCTGGCTGATGACGACGACTGCGGCGGATTTCTTCGAGGCGATCGGCTTCAAACGCGTGGAACGGAGTGGTGCGCCGGAAGCGATCCTCGACACGCGGCAGGCGAAGGATCTGTGCCCGGCGTCCGCCGTCGTGCTCAGCCGGCCGATCCGCCTGTAGGGGTGGCGGGCATTCGTCAGCTTGACGCGTTGTGGCGCATCCGCGCGATTTCCAGGAAGGCGGCCACGCCAAGGCAGGCGATGGCTCGCGCTCGGGAGGTCCCAGATCACGAAGCGGCCGGTTGATCCGGCCGCTTCACGTTCAATTCGATGCCAGTCGGCTGGTCCCGGTCATGCCGCCTTCAGGTCGGCAACGAAGCTTTCGACCGCCTTTTGCAAGTCGGCAGCCTGTACCTCCAGGCCACCTGCTAGCGTCATCAGTTGCGTCGAGGCGGCTCCGGTCGTCTCCGCCGCATGGCCGACACCCGAGATGTTGCTCGTCACCTGCGCTGTTCCCTGTGCTGCCCGTTGGCAGTTATGGGCGATCTCGTTCGTCGCCGCGCCCTGCTCCTCGACGGCTCCGGCGATCGAAGCGGCGATCTCCTTCACACTCGAGATGGTGCGCACGATCTCGATCATCGATTGCACCGTGGCGTGCGTCGCCTGCTGGATCTCGCTGACCTTCGACGCGATCTCGCCGGTGGCGCTCGACGTCTGAGCGGCGAGTTGCTTCACCTCCGAGGCAACCACCGCGAAGCCTCTGCCGGCCTCGCCTGCTCGGGCGGCTTCGATCGTCGCATTCAAGGCGAGGAGGTTGGTCTGGTCGGCGATGCCCTTGATCAGATTGACGACGTCGCCGATCGCGGCAGCAGACGTGGCCAGGGTGGCGATGCGCGAATTGGAGGACTCTGCCTCGGTGAAGGCGGTGTCGGCGACATTTGCCGAGTGTGAAACCTGTCCGTTGATTTCGTGGACCGATGCGGCGAGCTCCTCGGAGGAGGCGGCCACCGTTTGCACATTGGTCGCGGCTTCTTCGGCTGCTTCGGCCACCGCCTGCGCCTGACGCGAGGTTTCCTCGGCGGTCGCCGACAGGTTCTTGGCTGCGTCGGCCACGTCACTGGATGAGTGGGCGAAACCAGCGGCCAGCGACTGCATCCGACCGACGAACGCATCGGCCAGCCTCGCCCGCTTCGTCGTCATGTCGCGCACTGCTGCGTCGGCCTTCGCCTGTTCAGCCCGTGCGCGTTCGGCCACACCGAGCTGCCCGCGCAGCACTTCCAGGGTCTTGGCGATGGCACCGACTTCGTCGTGGCGTTCGGTGCCATGGACGGCGGTTCCGAGTTCGCCCCGCCCCATGGCCTCCATCGCCGCCATTATCATGCGGATCGGCGCCACCAGACCACCGCGTACCAGAACCACCGCGAGACCGATCACGGCGAGCGTGCCTATTCCGATCATGGCGAGCGTCAGTGTCACGGTGAAGGTGACCTGCTGCTGGGCAGTGGTCGACTCCGCGGCGAGATGTTTGGCAAGTCCGACGTAGACCTTGGCGGCCTGATCGAAGACGCTTTGCAGCGCCGGCGCGCAGGTGGACTGCATCGCAGTCGTCGCCTTGGTGATTGCCGCCGGGTCGATCGTGTCCGCGGAAAGCCGAATCGTTTCGGCACAGGCGCCGTCCAGTGTCGCCTCGAAGGCCTTGCCGACCGCGGCCATGCCGACGGCCTCGGTCGGGGCAAACTTCATGCCTTCGTCGATGCGGTCCTTGAACCCCTGTCGGGCGTCCTGCAAGGCCTTGGCCGCTGAGGCGTTATCTGCGTCGGTCGTCGCCACGGCGTAACGATAGATTGCGACCTGGGTCTGGTAGACTAGGCGTCCGGCGCGCGCCAGCGCCAGCACAGCCTGGCTGGGGCCGTCGAGCAGCGCCACATAGCTGCCGCTGATCGCCCGCATCTGGGTGCTGGCATACATCGCCCCGCTCAGGCTCACAGTGCCGAGCAGCAGAAGCAGACTGACGACTTTCCAGATCATCGGCCAATTCTTGAATGACATTGATTAAGTCCTCTCGGCTAGGCCTATCCAGCACGGCGGCCACGGCAGCCTGAGAGCGTAGAGTTAAATCCATGTTAAGTTGATGCGTCTATCGATGCAAAATTGGGCATATCTGACCGTATTCGATCGTTTTGGTCTTTGGCGTGGTGATTGCGAACAGATCGAAGCTAAGTAATGATCCTGACAACAGAGATGCATTATCTCGAAAATGGCGGTGGATCTTTCCATGAGAGGGCCATCGACGCTGACGCGGAGCACCGATCGGTCTGGGCCCCAGGTGTTCTACATAGCTTACAGGCCTGTGCGGCCCCGACTCAGGATCTTTG